>CAYSFS010000001.1:0-59594 GCA_964430235.1 uncultured Chitinophaga sp.
CGGCCTCGACCGCGTCGCGCAGGTCCTTGCGGCTCGCGTGCGAGAGGTGCGCCACCAGCTCGCCGCCGTGCCCGTGCAGGGCGAGCGTCCGCCCGCTCTCGGAGCGCGGGAACGCGCCCTTCACGAAGAGCTTCCACGTCTTCAGGACCGGGATGCGCTCGATGTCAGCCATGGGTGGATTCCTCTCGTTCGCGGCGCGCCGGCCGCCGCTCCGCGCTCACTCCGCCAGGTACGCGGCCAGCCCGTGCATGCCGCCCTCGCGGCCGAAGCCGCTCTCCTTGAAGCCGCCGAACGGGCTGGTCGCGTCGAACTGGTTGTACGTGTTGCACCACACGACGCCCGCCTGCAGCCGGCGCGCGACGTCGAACACCTTGCTGCCCTTCTCGGTCCACACGCCCGCGGCCAGTCCGTAGGGGGTGTTGTTCGCGCGCATGATGGCCTCCTCGGGCGTGCGGAAGCTCATCACCGCGAGCACCGGCCCGAAGATCTCCTCGCGCGCCACCACGTGCGACGGCTGCACGCCGGTCATGAAGGTCGGCCGGCACCAGTAGCCCTTCGCGGGAAGCGCCTGCTGCCCCGGCTGGCACACCGTGCACCCCTCGTCCGCGCCCGCGGCGATGTAGCGCTCGATCGTCTGCAGCTGTCCCTTGCTGTTGATCGCGCCGACGTCCGTGTTCTTGTCGAGGGGGTCGCCCACGCGCAGGCTGCGCATGCGCATCTCGAGCTTGCGCGTGACCTCGGGAAGCACGGATTCCTCGACGAACAGGCGGCTTCCCGCGCAGCAGACGTGGCCCTGGTTGAACCAGATGCCCTGCACGATGCCCTCGATCGCCTGGTCGATGGCCGCGTCGGCGAACACGATGTTGGGGCTCTTGCCCCCGAGCTCGAGCGTGAGCCGCGTGCCGCGCGCCGCGCACGCCTTGGCGATGCGCTTTCCGACCTCGGTGCTGCCCGTGAACGCGACCTTGTCGATTCCCTCGTGCTCCACCAGCGCGCGTCCCGTGTCGCCCGCACCCGTCACGATGTTGACGACGCCGGGCGGGAGGTCGCACTCCTCGAGGATCTCCGCGAGCCGCATGGCCGTCAGCGACGTGGTCTCGGCGGGCTTCAGCACCACGGTGTTCCCGCACGCGAGGGCGGGCGCCAGCTTCCACGCGGCCATCAGGAGCGGGAAGTTCCACGGGATCACCTGGCCGCACACGCCCACCGGCCGCGGGTCGCCCGAGCCCGGCAGCGCGTAGCGCAGCTTGTCGCACCAGCCGGCGTGATGGAAGAAGTGCTGCGCGGCGAGCGGAACGTCGACGTCGCGGCTCTCCTTGATCGGCTTGCCGCCGTCCATCGTCTCGAGCACGGCGAGCTCGCGCGCGCGTTCCTGGATGCGCCGCGCGATGCGGTAGAGGTACTTCGCGCGCTCCTTCGCCGGAAGCCTGGCCCAGGGCTTCAGCGCCTTGCGCGCCGCCATGACCGCGGCGTCCACGTCGGCCGCGTCGCCCTCGGCGATCTGCGAGAGCACCAGCTCGGTGGACGGGTTGACGGTGTCGAACCACTTCCCCGAGCGCGGATCGACGAACTTTCCCCCGATGTAGAGCCGCGTGCGCTCGGGCACCGCGACCGGCACGGTCTCGGGCGCGGGGCTGTACTCCCACGGCGTGGCAGGCGTGGCGGCGGCGTGCGTCGAGCCGGCGGGAGCGTCGGACATGGCCCGATCGTACTTGCGGGTCCGGAAACGACGCTTCTCGCCGCGGAATCCCGTGAATCGCCAGGGGGGACGTCGGCGAACCCGAGCCTGAGGATCCCCCCATGCTCGTCGCCACGCTCGCGTTCCTTGCCTCCACGCTCCAGCTCATCGGCGATGCGCCCACGGCCGCGCCCGCGCGCCCCGAGGGCGCACCGAAGGCCGGCGAGTCCGTCCGCCTGGTCGGTGACGCGACCGTGAAGCCGGTGGTCACCGCCGAGGGAGCCTCGCTGCGCGACATGGGCATGGTGGTCGAGGCGCCGCTGCCGGCGGGCTACCCGGCGCCGACTCCGCCCGGGATGATCGAGCTCAAGACGTACCCCGTGGTGCGCCGCGCCGAGTACTCGGCGAAGGGTTCGACCAACTTCGGGATGAACGTCGGCTTCTGGCCGCTCTTCAACCACATCAAGGACCGCGACATCGCGATGACGAGCCCGGTCGAGATGGACTACCGCCCGGAGGGCGAGCGCACCCCGCTCGACCCGATGGAGGACGCGAGCGGAAGCTGGACGATGAGCTTCCTGTACCGCACGACCGACCTCGGCCCGACGGGCGAGGACGGCCGCATCAAGGTGGTCGACCTGCCCGAGCTCACCGTGGTCTCGATCGGCATGCGCGGCGGCTACGGCATGGGCACCGTCAATGCGGGCCTCGAGAGGCTCCGCGAGTGGTTCGCCTCGCAGGACCGGTGGGAGCCGGCGGGCAACCCGCGCGGCCTCAACTACAACGGTCCGCAGGTGCCGATGCGCAACAAGTGGAGCGAGGTGCAGGTCCCGGTGAAGCGCAAGGCGGCCAAGGCCGATGCGCAGCCGGCCCCCGCCGCGGGAACGACCGCCTCAGGGCCCGTTCCCGCCCCGGCGGCCCCGGCCGAGGCCCCCAAGCAGGGGACCGTCGGATCGCGCTGAGCGCGCGATCACCGCGGCGCCGAGCACCACCATCGCGATCGAGACCAGGATCGGCGTCGTGAGCGGCCCGATGCGGAACACGCCGGGGTCCGGCTCGCGGAACGACTCGCTGACGTTGCGCAGGACGCCGTAGCCCACGAGGAACGTGCCGGTCAGGGTGCCCGCGCGCCGGGGCGCCCACCACGCAAGCACCAGCACCGCCATCAGCACGGGCCCGTCGGTGAGGGCCTGGATGAAGTTGTTCGGGTAGCGCGCCGGCACCATGGCGGCGATCTCCGCGAGGGCCTGCGCGTCGCCTGCGTACGCCAGGCGATTGAGCTCGGTGGCGCGCTCGTACGCCTCGGGCGTCTGCGCGGCGACGATCGCGTCCTCGGGGTACTTCACGCTCCACCACGGCGCGTTCGCCTGCATCGCGGCGGGAAGCACCTTGCCCGGGAGCTCTCCGTTCACCCAGTTCGCGAGCCGGCCGAACATGAGCCCCGGCGGCGTGATGAACGCCGCCGTGTCGATCATGGCGAGCGCCGGAAGACCGTTCCGCCGAGCAAACCACGTGCACGCGATGACCACGCCGGCGATGCCTCCGTGGCTCGCCATCCCGCCGCGGTGGATCTCGAGCACGCCCCAGAAGGGAAGCTCGGCGGAGAACTTCCACAGGAGCTCGCGGTCGTAGAGCAACACGTGCCCGAGCCGCCCGCCCACCACCGCGCCGAGGATGCATGCCGTGATGAAGTCGCCCGTGAGCGCCGGACGCAGCACGGTGAACCCGCGCGCCACCAGCCACCGCAGCAGCATCCATGCCACCAGGAAGCCCGCGGCGTACGAGAGTCCGTACCAGCGCACCCCGGACGTGGCCGTGAACTGGATCGCGAACGGATCGAGCGTGTGGACGATGCTCTCGGCCAGGACCTGCACGCGACGGAGCATACGGAGCCGTACCATCGGGCCGTGGAGCACGCGCCGGACGCCCATGGACCGCACGGAGCGCACGCCGCGGAACCGCGGGGCTTCGGCCCCCCGGAGTTCGCGCGCGCCGCGCGCCCGGGCGACCTGACTCCCTTCGTCCGTGCGCTGGCCGAGGGCCGCACGCTCGCCGAGCACGAGGCCGCGGACGCGTTCCGCTCGATCATGAGCGGTGCGTCGCACCATGCCGAGATGGGCGCGTTCCTCGCGCTCCTGGCGACCCGCGTCCCGACGGTCGACGAGCTCGTCGGCGCGGCGCGCGTGATGCGCGAGCACGTCGACCGCGTCGACACCGGCATCGACCCGGCGTCGCTCCTCGACACGGCCGGCACCGGGGGCACGGCAAAGCTCTTCAACGTCTCGACCGGCGCCGCCGTCGTCGCGGCGGCGGCGGGAGCCAAGGTCGCCAAGCACGGCAACCGCAGCCGCACCGGTCGCGGGAGCGCCGAGGTCCTCGCGGAGCTCGGCATCAACGTCGACGCCGGCCGGGATGCCCAGCGCCGCTGCATGGACGAGGCAGGCATCTGCTTCTGCTTCGCGATCCACCACCACCCTGCCGCGCGCCACGCGATGCCGGTGCGGAAGGCGCTGGGCATCCCCACGATCTTCAACCTGCTGGGACCGCTCACCAACCCGGCCGGCGCTCGCCGGCAGCTCATGGGCGTGTACGCACCGAGGTTCGTGCGGCCGGTGGCCGAGGCGCTCGCTCGGCTCGGCTCGATCGACGCGCTGGTGATCCACGGGCATGACGGGCTGGACGAGGTGTCGATCACGGCACCCACCGCCATGGCGCGGGTGCGTGGCGGGGCGGTCGAGCCAGGAACCGTCGAGCCGCGGTCGCTCGGCCTGGCGGAGGCGCCGCACTCCGCGCTCGTCGCGCAGGACCTGACCGACGCGGCGCGGACGTTGCGTGCGTTGCTCTCGGGCTCCGACCGCGGGCCGCGGCTCGACATGCTGCTGGCCAACGCGGCCGCGGCGCTCGTGGCGGCCGGCATGGCCGGCGACCTGGCCACGGGTGTGGAACGGGCGCGCGCGGCGATCGAAGGCGGCGATGCCGCGCGGACGCTGGAACGGTTGCGCGACGCGTCGAACGCATGACCGGCGCATCGGCACGAACTTCCGCCTGATTCCCGGGTTCGCCGCGATGGCCGCGCCACCATGCGCCGATGCGGGATCGCACGCGCGAACCGGGCGATGCCGCGCCCACCGAGGCCCCCGGCGCATGGATCGCCGCCGTGGCGATGTTCGCCGGGGCCCACGCGTCGTGGTGGGTCCTCGGCGGGCCCGGCGCGTGGGGCGCGCGCGACGCGCTTCCCGTGGTCGCGGTGGGCTTGGCCGGCGCGGCGGCGGCCATGCACGCGGCGCTGCGCACGCGGTCGCCGCGCGCCATGATCCGGAGGCTGCGCATTCCCGCGTCGATCGCCGCCGCCGGTGCCGCGGCGGGCGCGCTCCTCGCGATCGCGGGCCATGCGACCGAAATCGACGCCCCCGTGGATCCGTGCCCGGTGACCCTCGAGGGATCGGTGGCGACGCACCCACGCCCCGTGGACGAGGGATGCGACCGCCTCGCCCGGTACGTCGTGCGCGAGGCGGGCCAATCGTTCGTGCTCGCGGCGGACACGGCGTGGCGCGGCGACGAACCCGATCCATGCGGTCTCGAGGTCTCGGTGCGCGTGTCCGGACTCGATGCCCTGCCGGGCCGTGGGTCGCGCATCCGCGTCCGTGGATGGATGAAGGTGCTCGAGCCGTCGCCCTTCCCCGGATCGGGCCGGTCGCGTCGGCGTGCGACGCTCGAGGTGGAGTCGTCACGCCTGGTCGAGCGCATCGACGCGGGTCCAGGCTCCGGCATGGTGCGGTCCTTGCGTTCGACGGCGAACGCCGCCTTGGTGGCATCGATGCCCATTGGAACGCCGGCACCCACGGTCGCGCTCGCCGTCGCGATGACCACCGGGGTGCGGATGCACGGGCTCGACGACCCGGCCGCGGACTTCCGGATTGCCGGCATGAGCCATGTCCTCGCGATCAGCGGATTCAACGTGGCCGTGCTGGTCTCCGCCGCGTCGGTCGCAGCGCGCGGCATGCGCGCGGGCTTCCGGGCCCGCGCGTTCGTCGCGATCGCGGTCGCCGCGCTCTTCCTGGCGCTCACGGAGCCCGAGACCAGCGTCCTTCGCGCCGGGTGGGGTGCGGTCATCGCGGCCATCGCGGCCATCCGAGGAGGGCATGCGCGCGGGCTCGGGACGCTGGGTGCGGTGGCATGCGTGACCATGGCCGTCGACGTCGAGGTCGCGCGGGGCGCCGGGTTCCAGCTCAGCTACGGGACCGTCGCGGCGCTCCTGACGCTGACGCCTCGCGCCGAGGGACGCTGGAGGCCGCGAATCGAAGCACTTGCCGATCGCATCGGCGGCGGCGAGGTGTTCCGCAGCATGACCCATGCGCTTGCCGGGGCCGTGATCGCGTCCACCGTCGCGTGGTCCGTGAGCACGCCCATCGCGTTGATGCACATGGGTTCGGCGAGCGGGTGGGCGGTGGCGCTCAGCATCGTGACGATGCCGGTGGCCGCCGCGGTCACCGTCGCCGGATGCTGTGCCATGGCCGTCGGTTGCGTCGCGGGCGTCGACGCCGCGGGCCCGTTCGGATGGGTCGCGTCGGCCTCCGCCACGCTGCTGCAGTGGACCGCGGCGCGAGCCACCGACCTTCCCGGTGCGGCATGGTGGAACGGAACGACGCCGGGATGGTGGTGCTGCGCCACGCTCACGTGCGTGGCCGCATCATGGCGGGGCAGGGACGCGAACCGCCGACGAGCGGCCCGATGGTCCCTCGTGCTGCTCGCCTCCGTGTCGTGGTTCGGGTGGACCGCATCGCACCGCGTGACCCCGAGCGACGGAGCCGTCGAAGTCATCCGGCTCGCGCTCGGGCAGTCCACATGCACGCTCGTTCGCTCGTCCGACGGGACGATCGTCGTCGATCCGGGAAACGCCATGGACCCGTCCGCGGGCACGCGACGGATCGTGCCCGCGCTCGCCGAGCTCGGCGTCCGCAGCCTCGACGCGGTGGTGGTCTCGAGGACGCGGTTGGCCTGCATCTCGGCCGTGCCCGAGGTCATCGATGCATTCGCGCCGCGGGTGATCGTGGTGCGCGCAGCGGACGGTGGCCCGGGTCCGCTCGAGGATCCACGGCGCGGCGCATGGGGCGAAGTGCTCGCGCACGCGCGGGATTCGGGCGTCTCGGTCATCCAGGCACCGCCCGGCGATTCGGAGGCGATGCGTGGTTCGCTCGGCCGCGCCGCCCATGCAGTTGCATGGGCGAACGGCGAACCCGACGACGCCGAACGCATGCTTCTCGTCGGCTCAAGCGCGGTCCGCACGATTCACGCGCCCGACGGGACCACGACCGCGTTCACGTGGTCCGATTATGGATGGCGGCCGGCCGACACCACCACCGCGCGGCGCAGCTCGACGCAGTCGCCCGCGATGCTCCCGTCATCCGCGAGCATGACGATCTCGAACGGCGAGTCCGCGAGTTCCGCGCGGAGTTCGAACGACGCATCGCCCTTCGCCATGCGGTGACGCACCACCTCGGTGCCGCCGGAGCGCACGACGAACGTGAGCGATCCCGCGAGTGCCGCGCGGTCGGCGCGCCGAACCGTCGCGAGCAGCCGTGCCGGTGCGCCGGGCGAGGCGCAGGCCACGCGGACCGGCCCCTCCATGACGAGCGGGGCCGCATCGAACGCCCAAGTACCCCGTTCGGGCTTGGGTGGCGCGACGGCATAGCGCACGTCGACCTCGCCGTCCGGGACGGTGGACTCGCCGATGAACGACGTGAGCGGGCGAACGGCGCCCGGAACAAGCTCCGCCGCGACGATCCACTCGCGCTCGATCCGGACCTTCCCGCCGTCCTGCGAACGTGGGCCCACCAGGACGGCGTCGGCCGGCCCGTTCCATTCGAGCGACGCACCGTCGACCACCGAACCGTCGTCGAGCCACACGCGCACGCCCGCGCGCGGCCTGGGCGGTGCGACGAATGCCACCGCGCGCACCGCGTCCCACGGGATGGTCGTGGTCGAGCGCGTGCCGCCCGACACGGTCTCGACCATGATTCCGGAGCCGCCCACGGACTGGATGATCCCGGTGGCGCGGTCGCCGTTGCGCAGGTGCACCACGTCCTCCAGCTCGGCCGGGGGCGGATCCTCGCCCTGCAGCACGATGCAACGCGTGATCGACGGGTCGATGGCGCGCTGCTCGAGCCAGTTCGGTTGCCACGCCGCGCGCTCGCCGGACAGCAACAGCTCGCCGACCAGGCGTTGCCCGTCGTCGAGCACCATCGTCCCGCGCTTTGCCGACTCGAGCCGCCGCGAGTCGTCGCGTGCCCACCCCACCGAGCGATCGCGCCCGGGCGGCACGTCGTTCGGGCGCACCACGCCGAGCACGCCGTCGGGAGCGATGACGACGAGTCCCGGCACGTCGGCCAGGCGGGGGCTTCCGCGATCGCGGATCTCGGGCGGCGTGATCCGCAGGGGCGGCGGCGTGCGGCCGAAGAGGTCCTGCGCACCCGCGAGGGGTGCGCACGCCAAGGCGAAGGCGATGGCGAGCGTGCCCTTCATTGCTGGAAGATCGGCAGGTACCGCTTCGGCATCTGCATGATGATGAGCGCCATCGACGTGCCGAGCGGCTGGCCCCATTGCGGGTCGGCCCAGCTCCCGTCGAAGCGCTGATGGTCGACCAGCTCGCGCCGGATGCGAGGCCACCACTCGCGCCACCACTGCCCGCCCGCGAGGTACATCGCCTGCGCCGCGTAGTAGTGCCCGTAGAAGTAGTACGACTGCGACGACGGCCCGCCCCCGTCCGGAGCCGCCACGCGCACCAGGTACCCCAGCCCGCGCGGGATCGAGTCGTCCTCGTACACGCCGGCGTAGAAGAGCGTGGCGACGCCGGCGGCCGTCCGCGGCCATCCGCTGGCCCCGGTGGTGCGCATGTACCGGAACCCGCCGTCGGGGTTCTGGCATTCGCGCACGTAGCGCACCGCGTTGTCGATGACCTCCTTCGGGATGCGGATGCCCGCGTTGCGCGCGCTGCGCAGCGCCATCACCTGGCAGATGGTCACGCTGACGTCGGCATCGTCGGGCACCGGGTTGTATCGCCAGCCACCCTCGCCGTTCTGGCTGTTCTCGATGAGCCGGACCGCGCGAACCAGCGCGTCGCGCACGCGCGCGTCGTCGGGCGACATCCCGTAGATCTCGCCCAGGAACAGCGTGGCGAACCCGTGTCCGTACATGGGCCCGTTCACGCCCTCGCCCGCGACCAGGCCGCTCTCGGTGACGTGCTTGAGGACGTACTCGAGGGCGCGCTCGACCACCGCGCCGTAGCGCCCGCGGCCCGGCACGTTGCCGTCGGCCATGAGCGCGAGCGCGCACAGCGAGACGATGCCCGCGTTGTCGCTCATGCGCCCGCGCCCGAAGCTGCCGTCGGCGTTCTGCGACTTCGCGAGCCACGCCAGGCCCCGCTCCACCGAGTCGCGCCACGCGGCGTCGGTCTCGTCGGTGATGGGGGCGTTCTGGGCGCTGGTGCCCGCGTCCTTCGGTCGCGGCGGCGAGGGCGCCCCGGGCGAGGCCGGGGACCCCGGGTCCTGCGGCATCCACGGCGACGCCGCGAGCGAGAGCATGAGCGCCATGGAGGCGATCACTTCCTGCCCTCCTCGGCGAGCCGACGGTAGTACTCCTGCGTGAGGCGCCGGTATGCGGCGCTCATCGGGTCGCGCACGCCCTGACGCACCGCGTCGCGCACGCGCGGGGGAAGCTGCCCCCACTCCACGCGCGATTCGTCGAACTGCGCCGCCATGTCGGCAGGGTCCACCGCGCCCGGGGGCTGCGAGGCGTCGGCCTCGCGGGCGGCGCCGTCGCGGCGACCGCGCTGCTCGCCGTCCGCCCCGTCGCGACGCCGACGGCTGGCGTCACCGTCCTCGGGTCGCGGTGCATCCTCGCCCTGCTGCCGGCCATCGCCTTGCTGCTGGCCCTGCTGTTGGCGCTGACGCTGTCCCTGGCGTTGCTGCTGCGAAGAGGACTGTCCCTGCTGCTGCTGCTGTTGCTGTTGCTGCATCCGCTGCGCCGTCGCGATCAACTCGTCGAGCTTGCGCACCACGCTCTCCTGGACGCGTCGCGTGGCGAGGCCCGCCTTGCGCTCGTCGAGCATCCTCGCGCTTCGGCGCATGTCGGCGATCGCGCTCTCGAGGATGTCCTTCGGCGGGGCACCCGCGAGCGCCGCGTCGAGGTCCGTGGGCGGGGCATCGCCCGGTTCCGCACCCTCGAGGCCGAGGGCATCATCGAGCGAGGGCGGTGCGGACGGCACGGTCGGCGGTGCGGATGGGGAAGCCGGCGGCGTGGCCGTGCCCGCCGGAGCGGCCTGCATCGCGACGAGGACGACGAGCGCGACGAGGTTCACGGTTCCCCTCCTTCGGCGGGTGCCGCCGGTTCCGCGCTCGGTGCCGGCGGGCGCATGGACTTCACCCATCGCTCGCCGAGTTCAGTGATCTTGCGCTGCCGCTCGGCCACTCGACCAAGGTACGCGTCGCGCTCCGCCGGGCCCAGCGCCTCGGCGGCCGCGGTGTCGTCGAGCACGCGCTGGGCCATCGTCCGCAGCAACCGGAGCTCGGCGATGGGCGGGACGCGCGGTTGCCCGCCCTGCATGCCCTCGCCGCCGCCGTCGCCGCCACCCCCCCCGCCCTGCTGCGGCTCGTCCGCGAACGGGTCCTCGGGCTCCGGCGGGTCGGCGAGGGCCTCGATCAACGCGGCGATTCCTGCCTCCACCTCCCCTTGGAGCAGGATCGTGCGACGGGAGGGGGCACCCGACCACAGGTCCTGCCCCGCCGCCCCGGACGCGCCGACCATCTCCTGCGTGGAGGCCAGGAACAGCTCGCTGGACGCAAGGTCCTGTCGGGCCGCGGCGTTCTGGAGCAGCCCGGTCACGGCCGACTGCTCGGTCCCGAGGCGCCGCGACTCAAGCAGGGTCCGCCGATCGGCCTTTGATCCGGGCGCCGGCAGCGTGGCCTCGGTGCCGGTCCGGACCGAACGCTGCCGCTCGAGGATGGCTGCGTAGACCTCGCGAAGCTCGGCGCGGCGCTGGTTCTCGGCGGCGCGCTCGGCTTCCTGTCGCGCGCGTTGCGCGGCCTCGAGCGCGTCCTGGATCGACGAGCGCGCGGCCCCGAGCGATGCCTGCGATGCCGCGCCGTCCACGGGGGACGCCCGCAGGGACGTCGCCGACTCGTCGAGCTGGCCCGAACCCTGCATCACGAGCCCGGCGGATCGGCGGAACTCGCTTCCCGACTGCGCTGCCTGCTCGGCCACGCCCGACGCACGGCGCGAGAGATCCAAGAGCGCACGCGCCTCGCGATCGACGGCGTCTGCATCCGACGCATCGAGCTGCTGAACCGGAAGCACGCGCTCCTCCACGCGCGCAAGCAACGCACGCATGGACTCCGTCACCTCCGTCATCCTGCGGCGCAATTCCTCCGCCCGTGCGCGGCGCTGGCTGCGCATCGCCTGCTGCATCGCCTGGACCGCCTCCTGGGCGGACTGCTGCGATTGCTGGGAGGCCTGGCCTTGGTTCTGTTCCGTCTGCTGCGCGGCCTGCTCGAGCTGACGCGCCAGGCCGCGTTCGTCGGCCTCGCGCGCCGCCTCGCGAAGCGCCTCGGCGAGTCCCGGCTCGGGGCGCTCCTCCCGCTCGACCTCCTGCGCACGGCGCTCGAGGTCCTCGACGAGGTCGCGCGCCTCGGCAGCCGCCTCGCGCTGCGCCTGCGCCGCACGGTCGAGCCCGGCGCGAGCATCCTCCCCGAGCTGCTCGCGCGAGCGGCCGATCGCGCGGTCGGTGGCCTCGCGCGACTCGCGCCGAGCGGCATCGACACGCTCCGAGAGCCTGTCCACGCGCCGCGCGAGCTCCGCGGTCTCGCGGTCGCGCTGCAATGCGGACTCAAGGTCCGCAAGCGCCTGCTCGGCCTCGGCTGCTTGCCGGGCCGCCTGCTGCATGCGCTGGGCCTGATCGTCCGTGCCGGACTCGCCGGATCGCGACCCGGCCGCCGCCCGCGACCCCGCATCGCTCGACTCGAGCGACCGCGTCGCGTCCTGCGCACGTTGCGCCGCACGGCGCGCGTCGTCGAGCGCATCCTCGATCGTCGCCTTCAGCCCGTCGCCGTCGGTCCGGTTGCGCTCGAGCCGGCCCGCGAGCTCGTCGAGCGACCGCTCGAAGGCGCCGATCCGCTCGGACATGCGTCCCTCCGCCGCGGCAAGCTGCGATTCGTCCTCGGGAGTCGGAGGATCGGTCGCCGCCGCGTCCCCGTCCTGCGCGGCGCCTCGGGGCCGATCGCGCCCCGCCGCACGCTCGGCCAGCGCGTCGGCGCGCGCCCGCAGCTCGGCCTGTTCGTTGCGGAGCCGCTCGGCCGCCTCGCGCATCTGTCCCAGGCGCGATCGCACCTGGTCGGCGAGTTCGGAGGGAGCGATGACTCGGAACACGCGCGGCGCGCTGGTCACCGGCTCGCGACGCATGCCGCCCGACTCGAACGCGTCGCGCGCCCGCGCCACGCACGTCACGCGATCGCCCGGATTCGCGCCCATCGCCCGCAGGTCGAGCGTCCGCTCGGCGGTCGCCGCCTGGCCACCCGAAGCCGTGACCGGCGGCTGCGCGACCGACTCGCCGCCCGCGCGCTGCAGAGAGGCCTCGATGGAAAGTTCCGTGATCCCGAGGTCGTCGCGCGCCTCCGCCCGGACCACGGGCGCCGCGTCGGGCGTCACGGCCTCGTCGGCCACCGGTTCGATGATCGCCACCGATGGCACCGCATCCTCGATCGCGGGCACCTCGAACGCGATGCGATCGGCGGGCTCGACGCCGCCCTCGCCCACGAGGCGAACCTCGAGCACCCCGCGGCCCGCGGCGACCCATCCGACGTTCCAGCGCGCCGGGTCGCCGTCGCCGGGCGCGAACTCGACCGTTCGGGCGGAACCGTCCGCATCCGCCAACGCGAACGTCGACGCGACCCATGCGCCCGGATCCTCGCCCGCCGGCGGGCCGGAGGCGCCTTCGACCTCGAGCGCGATGGACACGCGGGAACCCGCGAGCACGGGCGGAGACACGGTCGCACGACGATCGGTGCCGGGGCCGAGGTCGGCCGTCCGGCGCTCGACGGTCTCGCGCGCATAAGGCGGCGGGTCGACGACGAGCGACGCGGACCGCACCGAAGGCGGAGCCACGAGCCGCACCATGGTGGATGCCGTCTCCATGTCCTCGGTCCGGAACACCACCTCCACCCGATCGCCGTCCGCCTCGACGAGCCGCTCGAACGCGCCGCCGGGCTGAAGCGGCAGCACCACGCGCCGCCATGCCCCGAAGGTGCCGTCGCGCTCGACGCGGTACTCGGCCTCGACGCGCATCGAGGATTCGTCGCCGCGCACGTGCCGGGCCCGGAGCGCAAGCGCCGCACCGCGGGCACGCACCGCACCCCCCATGTCCGCCTCCACCATGGTGCGGGCCGGCCACGAAACGTCGGCGAACGGCGTCGCGAGCCGACGCAGGCCGATCGACGCGAGGTCAGGCGCAAGCCACGCGAAGGCCACGGAAACCGCCACCACGCCCATGGCCCAGCCCAGGGCGCGCCGCGCGGGTGCCGCATCGACGCGGATCGACCGGGGCATCGCCGCCACCCCTTGACGGATGGCATCCTCGGCCAACGCTCCCGACGCGCCGTCCGCGCGCGCCTCGGCCAGGTCCGCCGCGATCGCCACGCCGCGCACGCCCTCGGCACGCTCGACGCGCAGGGCCACCTCCACGAGCGGCGGCCGGAACCGCAGCGCGGGGATCACCCGCCAACGGAACCACGCCGCGCCGCCCGCGACCAGCGCCGCGTCCTCGGCGAGCCGAATCCACGAAGGCAGGCGGAACACGCGGTCCAACGCCACGGCCGCGAGCAGCGCCGCAAGACCGAACGCGAGCGCCAGCATGCATCGCTCGAGGACGAGGAGCCTCCGCAGGCGCGTCCGCGCCGCACCCAGGGGTGCGAGGATGCCGTCATGCATCGTCATGCGAGCCTCGACATCCTCCGGAGCACCCACTCGGCGAGCAGCAGGGCCATCACCAGGATCAATGCCGCGGGGCTGGTCCGGACGTCGTCGCGGATGGGATCCTCGGTGACCACCGACCGGTTCGGCAAGCCCGCCATGAGTGCGGCCGCGCCGGCCGGATCGACCACGCTGCCTCCCGTTTCCCGCGCAAGGCGCTCGAGCAGCCCGCGGTCGGACTCGGCGTCGCGCAATTCCGCGTCGTCGCGCACGGCCTCGAGCACCGACCCGCCGCCGCTGCGCGCCAGCAGCTCGGCGTCCCGCGGCCGGATCGTCCATCGACCCGGTTGCTCGACGACGAAGGTGGCTTCAAGCGTCCCGGACTGTGTCCGCCGGGCCTCGAGCTCGACCCTCGGATCGCCTCCCGCCGAGGCCTCGAGCATCACGGTGGCACGTGCATCGCCGGCGGGAAGCTCCACCTCGACGCGCACGGCATCGCCGACCGTGCATCGCTGCGGGTCCACCGCCACGCGCACGTCCTCCGAGCCCACCCCGAGCGATGGCCGCGCCATGGCGCGCAGCAGCTGCACCCAGAAACGCTCTGGGTACGCCTCGCCGCGGCCGTTGCGCCAGCGCCACGTCTCGTCGGTGCCGACGTAGAGCACGCTGCCCGCCCCGAACCGCATCGACACCACCACGGGGTGCGGAGTGCCGTCGAAGGCCTGCACCGACTCCGCGAGCGCCTCGGCCGCGGGCTTGAGCGATGCGGGCGCGATCCGCTGCGCCCACTCCAACCGCGCCCATTCCTCGTCGGGCGACGAGAGCTCGGCAGGGAACGCCGCCTTCGGGTCGTCCGCGAGCCGAAGCACGCCCGCCCGCGTCGCGACCTCGGTCGGACGCAGGTTGACGGGGTCGGGCAGCCGATCGAGGTCGTACGGACCCGTGAACGGCAGGAGGTCCTCGAAGGCCGTCCCGGCCCACGAGCGCGGCATGTTGCGCGGACCGCCGATGAGCACGAGCCCGATTCCGCGCTCGTCCACCGCGCGGCGCACCTCCGAGAGCTGCTCCGGGGAGAAGAACCCGGCCGGCATGTCGCCGATGACGACCAGGTCGAACCGCTCGAACTCCTCGCGCGTGCGCGGCAGGCGCGCGATGGGCGTGTTGCCCTCCTGCGCGAACTCGCGGTCGGCCGAGAGCAGCATCACCGAGCTCTCGACGGAGCGCTCGCGCTGCATGAGGTTCTTGAGGTACCGGTACTCCCAGCGCGGGTACCCCTCGACGTACAGCACGCGAAGCGGCCGGTCGACCAGCGTGACCGGGATCGCGCGCCGGTCGTTCGCGGGCACGAGGTCGCGTGCCGACGACGGGTCGGTCACGCGCACCTCCCATGCGGCCGTCCCGGTTCCCTGGGGCACCGCCACCAATTGCACTTCGTCTCGCACCGCGCCGTCGCCGGCCGCGGCGACCGCCGCGACCTCGGCGCGGTCCAGCACCGTCCCGGTCGCGGTGTCCACGAGCTCGACGCGCACCGCGCGGGTGCGCATCGGACCGCGTCGCTCGACGGTCGCCAGCACCGGAACGATGTCGCGCACGAACGCGCGCCTGGGCGCCTCGGCCGCGGCGACGGACGCGTCCCCGAGCGCGCGCGCCGCGCCGAGCGCCACCGACGACACCGCCACCCCCTCGGACTGCAGACGCCGCACCAGGGCACGGTCCGGCGGATCGGTGGTGCGACCGTCCGTGACGAGCACGATGGATGAGATCGGCCTCCCCGCGCCGCGCGAAAGCGCCTCGTCGATGGCGCGCGCGAGCAACGTGCGTGGCCCGCCGGCCGTACCCGGATCGACCGAGCCATCGCCGGCCGGCACGAGCTGGCCAAGCTGCTCGGAGAACGCGAACCACGACGCGCGGTGCTCGTCCCCCGTGACGCGCAACGACCCGCCCGGGCCGACCAGCGCACGCAGCGCGGCATCGCGGGACTGCCACCCGCCCCCGGGCACGTCCATGTCCTCGACCTCGAGCGAACGGCTCCGGTCGACGAGCACGAGCACCGAATCGGGCTCGACGCGCTCGCGCGGGACCTCGAGCACGGGTCCGCACGCAAGCGCCGCGAGCAGCACCAGGAGCGCCGCACGCAGCGCGGTGAGCCCCCGCGCGCGTGAAGGGACGAGCGCCATGCGGCGGTACGTCATCCAAGCGATTCCCACGGCCGCCGCGCCTGCCGCAACCCATGCCCACGCCGGGAGGGGCGTCGACCATGCGAAGCGCACGTCGGTCGCGTCCGCGGGCACGGCATCGAGCCCCAGGAGCCACCGAACCGCGGGCGAAGCGATCATGCGGCCCTCCCGGCGGCGATGCGCACCGCCGCGTGGACCGGGCCGGAGGCCGCGGGACGTGCATGAGAGAACCGCCGCGCCAGCACGCTCTCGAGCACCGCGAGCGCAAGGCACGCCGCGAGCATCCAGCCGGCGATCGCCATGCCGGGCCCGGGGGCGATCCCCCGGCCTGCCTCCCGTTCGGTTCCCGGTTCACCCACAGGACCGACCGTCGCGAGCCACGACCTCGCGCGCTCGGGGTCGCTCGGGCGCACGGAGCACGACGCGAGGTCGACGGTGACGGCGAACGCACCGCGGGATTCCCCGCGCGCATCCACCATCTCGTACGTGCCCGAGCGATCGACCGGGGCGATCGTGCGGCCGCCGGCACCCACCGGCACGGCGCGCACTCCCCCGAGCGGTGCGCCGTCCGCGCCCACCTGGCGAAGCTCGGTGATCCCGGGCCGATCGACGCGCGCCACGGAACCCACGGTCGCCTGCAGGCCGCTTCCCGACCGACGGCGCGCCTCGGCCGCCACCTCCTGCCACACGGGAACCATCAAGGGCTTGAGCGGAATGGTCGTCCATGCCGGGTCCATCGCGACCGTGAAGAGCGTGACCGACCCGCGCGCCCCCGTCGGTGACCATTGCGCCATGACCGCGCCCGCGCCCGGCGCGAAGAGCACCACCGACGCATCGGTCGGCGAGACGTCCAGCCGAAGCATGCGCGACACGTCGACCGCGCCCGCGAGCTGGGGCAACTCCGCCATGATCGCGCTCAACGTCCCGGACTCGCGGCGGACCGCCTCGATGGCCGCGGGCGCGGGCAATTCGACCGCGTCGACCGACGCCTGCCACGGCATCCCGAGCACGTCGCCCATCGCGCGCGTCCATGGGTGCACCTTCTCGCGGGCGGGAGGCAGCACCACGCACGATCCGCCCCGCTCGACGAACGCGGCCAGGACGCGCCATTGCGGGTCCGCGAGCAATTGCGGCTGCGCCACCACCGCGAGCTCCGCCGTCGCGCACGAGCGCGCGTCGAACGACGCGGGGTCGACCGTGACCACGTCCACCACGGGCGGGTCCGAGGGTGCGAGCGCCCGCGCGATCCAATCGCCCTGCGAGAGCCGGTCGATGCCGGCGCCGTCGAACGTGCGACGGTCCACGACCACGGCCCGGATGCGCTCGGTGGCCGCGAGCACCGTGGTGCGCGCATCGTCGATGGGCTGCGCGTCCGGCTCGATGGCGGCGACGATCGCGCGCGGCGACGATCGCGCGGCGTCGGCGCCGCCGGACCGCTCGACCACGGGCACCGTGACCTCGCGCGCACGTTCGCCCGGAGAGATCGTCACCGTGCGCTCGCCCGGCGAGACGAGCGTCGGCCCGAGGACGCGGACGGTGCGCGTGACCGCGGCATCGCCGCGATCCCGCTCGACGACCACCTTCACGACCGGAGCCGCGTCCACGGCCGCGCCAGCGGGCCGTTCCGCACGGACCGACGCGATGCGCACGTTGTCGCCCGCGGCGTCCGGCGTCGCCATCACGGAGACGCGGACGGGCTCGTCGTCGACACGCGCCGCGGGAAGCGTCGGGAACGCCCGAACGCTTCCCTCGCGCAAGGCGCTGGCGACGAACAGCTCGCGCGCGGTGCCGGCACCGTCCGGGTGCGCCAGGATCGCGCATGCGGACGCGACCGCGGACGCGAGGTCACCCGCCATCTCGCTTGACGACAGCGCGTCGAGCCGTCGCACGGCCCCGGAAAGGTCCATCGACGCGGGTTCGCCCGCCCCGTCGCCCGGGCGGGTGGAACGGACGATCGCCACCCGGTCGCCCGGGGCGAGCCCCTCGACCATCGCCTTCGCCGCGGCGACCGACACGGAGAGCGCCGTGCCCGCCCCGAGCCGCTCGTTGGAAGCCGCGCCGTCGTCGACCACGACCGCGAGGGTCCGTGCGCGCCGGCCGGACGCGATCGCCGAGCCGACGAACGGTCCCGCGATCGCGCCCGCCGCCAACGCCACCACCATGCACCGCACCGCGAGCAGCAGCCATCGCTCGAGCCGGCGACGGCGCTCCACGCGCCGGATCGCCTCGCGCAGGAGGTCCATCGCGGCCCACTCGTACGGCCGACGACGCCGGCGCAGCAGGAGGTGCACCAGCACCGGCAGCCCGATGCACAGCGCGCCCGCGAACGCGAGCCCGGGTGACGCGAAGCCGATCACCGCATCCCCCCGCCCATCATCCGCTCGCGGCGCGCAAGCAGCGCCGCGAGCGCCGGGCCGACCGAGTCGTGCGTGTCGAGGCGAACGAGGTCGAACCCGAACCCGCGCACCATGCGCTCGAGCGCGCGCTCGTCCTCGTCCAGCACCTGGAGGTACGCCTCGCGCACCGCGCGGGCGTCGACCTCCACGGTCGCCTCGCCCTCGAGCCCCTCGAAGGGCGCCTCCTCGTCGAGGTCGAAACGAAGCTCCGCGCGGTCGAGCGTCCGCAGGAGCACCACGTCGTGCCCGCGATGCCGCAGGCGCGCGAGCGCCTCGCGCACCTGCGCGGACGGCATCAGGAAGTCCGAGGCGATCATCACCAACGCCCGGTGCAGGGTGCGCGCAAGCAGCTCGTCCACCGAACGGCCGAGGTCCGCCTTGCCTTCCACCACGTGCGTCGCCAGGCACTGCACCACCGCGCGCCAATGACCCTGCGCGTTCGAGCACCGCGTCGAGGCCGCGATGCCGGCGCCGAACATCGACACCGAGACGCGGTCGCGCTGGCTGAGCGCCATGAACGCCATCGCCGCGGCCGCGGCGGTCGCGTGGTCGAACTTCGTCCACCGCACGTTCCCGGCCTTCGTGCCGCCCCAGCCCTCCTTCAGGCCGAGCGTCCCGAACCGCATGCTTCCCGACGCGTCGACCAGGAGGTGCACGTCGAGGTTCGTCTCCTGCTGGAAGCGCTTGAGGTACAGCTTGTCGCTGCGTCCGAACACCTTCCAGTCGATGTGGCGCACGGGGTCGCCGGGCACGTACTGCCGGTGCTCGGCGAACTCCACCGCCAGCCCCTGGTAGGGCGAGCGATGCATGCCGCTCATGACGCCCTCGGCGATCCGCTTCGCGCGGACCTCGAACGGCCCGAGCTGGGCCAGCGTCTCGGGGGCCAGGTACTGCTCGGCGCGCACGCGGCGGTCGCCTCCGTCAGGTCAGTGGTTTCAGGGCTTCGCCAGGCGTTCGAGCTCGCGCGCGCCGGGCGCGCCCGAGTCCTCCACCGGGATCCCGGCGAGGAGCTCCTCGATCACGCGGTCGGCGCCGACGCCGTCGGCCTGCGCGTTGAAGTTCAGCTGGATGCGGTGGCGCAGCACCGGGCGCGCCATCGCACGCACGTCGTCCACCGTGACCGACGGGCGGCCGGCGAGCAGCGCGCGGGCCTTCGCCGCGAGCACCAGGAACTGGCTCGCGCGCGGGCCGGCGCCCCAGGAGACGTAGTCCGCCACGGCCTTCGGCCGCTCGGGCGCACCGACCTCCTGCGCGGAGCGCGTCGCGCGCACCAGCCGCAGCGCGTACCGCACCACGTGATCGGCGACGGGCACCTCGCGCACCAGCGACTGCATCGCCCGCACGTCGTCCTCGGAGAGGACGGAACCGCCGGGCACCGAGGGCGTGCCGGTGGTCCGGCGCACGATCTCGGCCTCCTCGTCCGCGGTCGGGTAGCCGACCATGATCTGCAGCATGAACCGGTCGAGCTGCGCCTCGGGCAGCGGATAGGTGCCCTCCTGCTCGATGGGGTTCTGCGTGGCGAGCACGAAGAACGGGCCGGGCAGCGCGTGGTTCACCCCGCCGACCGTGACCTGGCGCTCCTGCATCGCCTCCAGCAGCGCGCTCTGCGTCTTGGGCGGCGTGCGGTTGATCTCGTCGGCAAGCACGACGTTCGCGAAGATGGGGCCGGGCACGAACCGCATGCGGCGGGTGCCGGTCGAGCGGTCCTCCTCGATCACCTCGGTGCCCGTCATGTCGCTCGGCATGAGGTCGGGCGTGAACTGGATCCGCGAGAACCCGAGCGACATGCTGCGTGCGAGCGTCGAGACCAGGAGCGTCTTCGCGAGGCCCGGCACTCCCTCGATCAGTGCGTGCCCGCCGCATACGAGCGCCACGAGCACCTCGTCGATCACGCGGTCCTGCCCGACGATGGTCGCGTGCACCGCCGCGCGCAGGCGGGCGGCCGCGTCCTGCACGTCGGCCGGCGTCCTCATGGTCTGCTGCGCGCGGGATTCCTGCATCGGCGAAGTATAGTTCGACGCCTTGCCGGAACTGCCGGAAATCGAGTCGATCCGCCGCGCGCTCGAACGAGCCATCGTGGGCCAGCGCATCGAGTCGGCCGTCGTCGGGCCGCACGACATGCGTGCGCGCGGCGCGGGCAGGGCTCCGACGAGGTCACGTCCCGGGCAGCCGTGGGCGACCCCGCGCCAGCTCCTCGTCGGAGGCCGCGTCGCATCGCTCGAACGGCGCGGGAAGCAGCTCGCCATCGTCGTTGACGACGGCAGGGCCCTCGTGGTGCAGCTCGGCATGTCGGGGCAGCTGCTCGTCACGCACGACGCGCCACCGACGCACCGGCACGTCACGTGGTCGCTCATGGGGCGCGGCGCCGCGCTGCTCGTCTTCCGCGACCCGAGGCGATTCGGCGGGATCGTCCCGCATGAACACGTCCACGCGATGCATGAGCGGTGGGACCGCGAGCTCGGGCCCGACGGCCTCGATGCGAGGCACGCGCCCGTCGACCGGCTGCGCGAGGGCATGCGCCACGTGAAGGCCGCGCTCCTCGACCAATCGCTGGTCGCGGGCATCGGGAACATCTACGCGGACGAGGCGCTGCATGCGGCCGGCATCCGCCCGACGCGACGGTGCGGTCGATTGACCCGCGACGAAGCGGCTCGCGTGCTCGCGGAGGCGCGGCGCATCATGCTGGGATCGGTGTCGCGCGGCGGAACGTCGCTTCGCGATCACGTGCTTCCCCAGGGCAACCCCGGGTCTGCGCGGCGACTGATCCTGGCCTACGGCCGCACCGGGCTCCCGTGCCACGGCTGCGGGCGGCCCATGAAGGGCGGTCGCGTCGCCGGGCGCTCGACCACCTGGTGCACGAAGTGCCAGCGATAACCAAGGAACCGAGATTCCACGGGACGTGATGGAAGGGTTCAGGGAGGATCAAGGAAGTTCATTCCCTCTCTCCCCGTAAGGAGTGTTGTCGATTTGTGGACAACCCGGCGAGGTCGAACGTAAGTCCGCTGTTGACAGGTGTGTGCATTGCGAGCGCCCGTGCGCATCGCGTGTCAATTGGTCTTCGATGCACGCCATCGCGAGATCGCCCCGCCTGGCCAAGCCTTCGGCATCCATGTTCGCGGGCCACCGATTCACACGAAGCGTCCGATAGCGGCACCGGTCCCCGCACGGGATCCGTCGGCAATCGACAGCCTTCCCGCCGGTTCCGTCAGGCCTCGCCGCGGGCCAGCGCCTGCTCGATCCGGGCCACGTCGCTGCCGAGCGCGGGGTCGTTCTGCGAGCGCGCCGACACGGTGCGCACCGCGTGCATCACGGTGGTGTGGTCGCGTCCGCCGAAATAGCCGCCGATCTCCTCGAGCGAGAACCGCGTGTGCTTGCGCGCGAGCCACATGCACACCTGGCGGGGCAGCGCGATGCTCTTGTGCCGGCGCTTGGACATCAGGTCGCTGAGCTTGATGTCGTAGTAGCGCGTCACGGCCTCGATGATCTGCTGGATCGTCGGCTGCGCGGGATCGTTGCCCGCGGCCGGCCGGCCGTCGGCGATGGCCTGCTTCGCGAGTTCGAGCGTGATCGGCTGGCCCGTTGCCATGGCGATGCCGCGCAGCCGCGCCAATGCGCCCTCGAGCTCGCGGATGTTCGCGTCGATGCGCGCGGCCACGTAGGCAGGAACGTCGTCCGGGAGCTCCAGGTCGTGGAGCCTGGCCTTCGCCTTCAGGATCTCCACGCGCGTCTCGTACGCGGGCCGGTCGATGCGCGCGACCAGCCCGCTGTTGAAGCGGCTCACCAGCCGCTCCTCGAGGTCGGGAATGTCCGCCGGGGCGGCGTCCGAGCTCAGCACCAGCTGCTTGCCCGCCTGGTAGAGCGCGTTGAACGTGTGGAAGAACTCCTCCTGGGTCTGCTCGTGGCGCGACAGGAAGTGGATGTCGTCGATCACGAGCACGTCGGCGTTGCGGAACCGATGCCGGAACTCGTGCATCCGGCCCGCGCGCACCGCCTCATGGAACACGTCCATGAAGGTGCTGCACGAGATGTACGCGATGCGGACGGACGGGTCGCGCCGCAGCATGTCCTGGCAGATCGCCTGCAGGAGATGCGTCTTGCCGAGCCCCACGCCGCCGTGGACGAAGTACGGGTTGTAGGAACGCCCGGGCTTCTGGGCCACGGCCTGCGCGGCCGCATGGGCCAGGCGGTTCGTCGGACCCACCACGAACGTGTCGAACACGTAGTCCGGCGAGAGCAGGATGCGTTCGTCGAAGAGCGCCTCGGCCGAGGGGGCCTGGACGTTCGTCGGTGCGGGGGTCGCGGCCTCCGGGACGCGCTCCCCCACGAACTTGACGCCCACCAGCCGGCCCGTGGCCGCCGCGGCGGCCGCCGTGAACGGCGGGACGCAGCAGCGCTGGAGGTAGGACAGCCGCACCGGCTCCTCGACCAGGAGCGTCAGGTTCGCGCCGTCGAGCGCGAGCACCTCGATGTCGTCGAACCAGTGCCTGCACACCTCGGCATGGTGCCTGCGCAGGTGCTCGAAGAGCCGCTGCCTCACCGACGCCAGCGCCGCTCCCCCGCCCCGCGCGTCTTCGTTTCCATGCGGGGTTCGTGCGGGCATGCGAATCGTCCTGTCCTTCGGGAAGGCTGCGCGCGACGCCGCGCGCGACGCCGATCTCCCGCGGCACCGGGGCCGGTCGGGAAGTGAATCACGTTGGGATGCGCGGAGAAGTCTTGCCCACCACGCCGCGCGAACAGCAGGCGCAATGTAGGCCCGGCCCGGCCGAGCGTCAACCGTTTCGCGGGGATGCGCCGGCGCGGGTCACTTCTCGGATCCTTCCATGGGCTCGCCGGTGTCCACGGCCTGGGTCGCGGCCTCCCGCCCCGCCTCGCCCGCGGCCGCCAGCATCGCCTCGTGCCGGGCACGGTTGGTCCGGTGATCCATGAGCAGGTGCACGCGCGCCGCGCGTTCCGCTCCGGCCACCTCCTCGATGCGGGTGCGCGCGAACGGCATCAGCGTGCGCCGCGAGACGTGCACGATCACGATGTCCTGGGCGTTCCATGCATCGAACAGCGGGCGATAGTCCTCGATGTGCAGGTGCTTGCCGATGCGCGCGCGGTCGCGATGCTCGTCCTCGAAGAACGTGCACTCGCTCACCACGACCTTGGCGTTCCGGAACTCTTCGCGCAGCAGGAACTCGCCCGGCTCGGTGTCGCCGGTGTAGGCGACCAGCGGGATCTCCATGGTCCGCGTGATCTCGTGGCCCGCGGCGCGCAGCTCGCGCAGGCGGTCCTGCGAGAGCCCATGGAATTCGTCGCGCAGCTTGCTGCGGCGCTCGATCACCACGAACGCGAGCGCGGGCGTGGTGTGGCTCACCTCGATCGCGCGCACGAAGAGGTTCGCCTTCAGCGCGAACTCGCCGTCGGGCTCGATGGGGACGATCTCGTGCGGGGTGCGCTGGCGCTCGAGGTCCACCCACGACGCCATCATGCGCCGCAGCGGCTCGGCCATGGCCGGGTGCACCAGGCATCGCGCCGTGCCGGGCATCTTCTGGAAGAAGCGCTGGCTGAACCAGTACGGCAGCCCCGCCACGTGGTCCATGTGCGCGTGGCTGAGCGCCACGGTCGGGGACGCCAGCACCGGCCTCGGGCACAGCCCGATGTCGAAGGCAAGGTCGAACTCGGGCACGTGCACCACCGCCTGCTCGCCGGCGACGGACACTCCCTGGATGCGGTACGGGGCCGAGTACACGAACCCGAGCCTGGCCTCCTGCGGAGGCATGCGTGGAACCATCGGGTGAATCTCCTCTCGCGGCGCTTTCGCGCGGCGGGGTTGAAATGCGATCATGCATGCTACGGACGATGGTCCGGAATGCGGTTATGTGAGGCCGATGCACGGAACCTCTCCGAACAAGGCGGAATTTCCCTTGCAGTCCGTCGCGCGGGAACCGAACCTTCGGGGTTGCCATGCGCATTGCCCCAGACTCCAACCCCGTCAGGAGCGAGTTCGCCGATGACCCGGACATGGCCGACATCGTGGCCCTGTTCGTCTCGGAGCTCCCCAAGCGCGTCGCCTCGATGCAGGAAGCCCTCTGTTCGGGTGACATCCCGCAGGTGCGGGTGCTTGCGCACCAACTGAAGGGTGCCGCGGGCGGCTACGGCTTCCCGAAGCTCGGCGAGGCCGCGGCGCTCGTCGACCTGGGCATCAAGGAAGGATGCGACGAGAACGTCGTCCGGAGCCGGCTCGGGATGCTCGCGGCGTTCGCGGCCCGCATCCGCCCGTGAAGCGATGGCGACCCATGGAACCACGCCGGCATCCCCATAGCATGGACGTCCGGCGATGACGGCGTCCCAAGGCCCGCTTCCCAGGCTGCTCGCGATCGACGACTCCGAGCTGATCCACCGGCTCCTGCGGGTGCGGCTGCAGCATGAGCCGCTCGAGATCCATGGCTCGATGGACGCGCGCGAGGGCCTCGAGCTCGCGCGCCGGATGGTCCCCGACGTCATCCTGCTCGACATCGAGATGCGCGGGATGGACGGGTTCCAGGTGCTGCAGGCGCTGAAGGACGATGTCAACCTCCAGGACATCCCGGTCATCTTCATCTCGGCCACGGCCAGCATGGAGGACCGCGTCCGGGCGATCGACCACGGCGCCATCGACTTCGTCGCCAAGCCCTTCGAGGTGGTCGAGCTGAAGGCGCGGGTGCGCAGCGCGCTCCGCATCCACCAGATGGTGAAGATGCTCGCGCAGAAGGCCCAGGTGGACGGCCTGACGGGCCTCTGGAACCGCACCTACTTCGACCGGCGCCTCCACCAGGAGGTCTCCGAGGCCGTTCGCCACGGTCGCAGCGTGTCGCTGGTGATGTGCGACGTCGACGGGTTCAAGCGGCTGAACGACGAGTGCGGCCACCCGTTCGGCGACGCGGTGCTCGAGCGCGTCGCGCGCATCCTGCAGGGCGGGCGCACGAGCGACATCGCGTGCCGGTACGGCGGCGAGGAGTTCGGGATCATCCTCCCGAACACCCTGGGCACCGAGGCCGTCGACGTCGCCGAGCGCTACCGCGTGGCGATCGAGGCGGAGACGTGGCCCGGGCCCGCGGGCCGCGTGATCACGGCCAGCTTCGGCGTGTCGGACCTCTCGCTGCTCGTGGGTTCGCAGGGGTCGGACGACCTCGTGGCCTCGGCGGACGCGGCGCTCTATCGCGCGAAGATGAACGGCCGCAACCGCATCGAGGTGGCGCCCGTGGCGCGCCCGGCCGGTTGAGCGATGGCCGTCGCGCACGACCAGGGAATCTGCATCCGGCACTGGGACTTCAGCGAGACCAGCCAGACGGTCACGCTGTTCGGCCGCGAGGGCGGCCTGGTCCGGGGGCTCGCGAAGGGCGCACGGCGCGAGCGCGGCGCATTCGACGGCGGCATCGACCTGCTCTCGCGCGGCGAGTTCGGCGTGATCCGCAGCGCGCGAAAGGAGCTCGCCACGCTCACCGAGTGGGACCTGCTCGAGGTGTTCCCGCGCCTGCGGACCGACCTGCACGCGAATCGCGCCGCCTTCTACATGGCGGACGTGCTCGGGCGGATGCTCCTCCCCGACGACCCGCATCCGGCGCTCCACGACCGCTTCGTGCGCTCGCTGCGGGCCCTCGGCGGCGATTCGCCGGGCGAGGGACCGTCGATCGACGGCCCCGCGGCGCTCCTCGCGTTCCAATGGTCGTTGCTCTGCGAGACCGGGCATCGCCCGGACATCGACACGGCGGCTCCCGAGGGTCCCGAAGTCGTCGAGTTCCTCCCGGAGGCCGGCTTCTTCTGCGAGCCGGGGCCCCGTGCCCCGGCGGGCGCGCGATGGAAGGTGCGGCGCTCCACGGTCTCGCAGCTGCGCGCATGCGAGTCGGGCAACGACGCCGAATGCGCACCCGGCGCCGTCGAGCGCGGCAACCGGTTCCTCGCGGCGTGCGTCCGCCACGTGCTCGGCTCGGAGCCTCCGACCATGGCGGCGCTCTTCGCCGCGCCCGCGCGTTCGTCAGCCTGACGCGGGCGACACCAGCGCGCGCAGCGTCGGGCGGAGCGGGAACTCGCGGATCACCGAGCGCAGGTCGTCCGGGGTCAGCGACTCGATCCGCGCGATCTCGTCCTCGAGCGACGCGTGCACGCCGCGGTAGAGCCACAGCGCGCCCAGGCGCCGCATCCGGCCCGCGGGCCGCTCGCCGCCGATCGTCACCGCGGTCACCACCTTCGCGCGCGCGTTCGCGAGTTCCTCGGGGCGCAGGTCGTCGGCGACCCGGGCCAGCTCGGCACGCACGATGCCGTCGACGCGCTCGACGTCCTCGGGCCTGCACGCCGCGTAGGCGACGTACTCGCCGACGCCGTCGTGGCCGTCGAACTGCATCTGCGCCTCCTCGGCGATTCCGGGCTCGATGAGCGACCAGTAGAGCCTCGACCCCTCGGAGTCCCCGAGCACCTGCGCCACCATCGCGGCCGCGTAACGGCGGGGATCCTGCGTCGACGGCGCCGGGCAGAGCCACGCGAGGTAGGCGCGGTTGGCCTGCGGCATCGCCACCTCGACCCGCTCCTCGTGCGCATGGAACGCCGGGTGGGCGCGTCCGGTCTCGCCGCGCTGCCAGCCGCCGCAGGTCCGCCGCACGTCCTCGACGAAGGCGTCGAAGTCAAGCTTGCCCGCGGCGCACACCACGGTGTTCGCCGCGCCGTACCGCCGGTCGAAGTAGTCCTTCATCTGGTCGCGCGTGAGGGCGCCGACCGTCTCCCGCGTCCCGAGCACGCGGTGCCCCAGCGGGTGCGCGCCGAAGTACCGCTCGTTGGCGTGCTCCCACAGCCGCCAGAACGGGTTGTCGTCGTACATCGCGATCTCCTCGAGGATCACGCCCTTCTCCTCGTCGAAATCCGCCTGGCGCAGGGCCGGCCGCATGATGTCGGCGATGATCCCGGTCGCGGTCCCGAGGTGCTCCGGCAGCACGTGCGCGTGGAACGCGGTGAGCTCGCCGGTGGTGAACGCGTTGTGGTCCGCGCCGATGCGGTCGAAGTCGCGGTTCACGTCGTCCGGCGTGCGGCGTTCCGTGCCCTTGAACACCATGTGCTCGAGGAAGTGGCTCACGCCCATCAGCTCGCGCGGCTCGTCGCGCGCGCCGGTCTTGACGAAGAAGCCGACCGCCGCGGTGTGCGCGGTGGGGTCGGTCTCCGCGATCACCGTGAGCCCGTTCTCGAGCGTGGCCTGCCGGAATTCGAATGCCATGGCTCCATCGTATGGCTCCGGCACCCGATGGTTCGATTATGGGTCTCGCCTCG
Source organism: uncultured Chitinophaga sp. (assembly GCA_964430235.1). Lineage (GTDB taxonomy): Bacteria > Planctomycetota > Phycisphaerae > Phycisphaerales > SM1A02 > UBA966. The sequence continues at coordinate 27,486 of CAYSFS010000001.1, forward strand.
CGCGGATGATTCCGCATTCGCGCCGGCGCGACTGGATTCGTGCCGCGACCGAACCGAAGGTACGGGCATGGACAGCCCACTCCGCCGACCCCACGTGAAGCGCGCGAGCGCGTTCCTCGAGGCCGTCGAGCGCCGGGACACGAACCGGCACGGCGGCATCGGCGAGTTCATCCTCTTCTGGCACCATGATCCGTCGCAGTGCTGCGTCTACGAGGCGCTCGACACCAGCGGGACGGGCGCGCGCATCCGCACGGACGCACCGCTTCCCGAGGGCATGACCGGCGTCGCGGTCCGCTACGAGCCGGGGGCCATCGAGATCAACCGCGCGATCATGGTGGTGTGGTCGCGCGGGATCCGCGACTCCGAGGGCCGCGTCAGCCACCACGAGGCGGGCATCCGCTACCTCTGACCGGCGGTCCATCCATCACGGGCTCATGTCAGTGCCCCGGCGCGCAACGAAGTCCCGCGCGCCGGGGCGCTCCTTCTCCGGGGATCAGCGATCGCCCGCGGGCAGGCGCTCTGCCTGCTCCTCGGCGTGGTAGCTCGACCGCACCAGCGGGCCGCTCTCGCACACGCGGAAGCCGCGCGCGAGGGCCTGGCGGCGGAACTCGGCGAACGTGTCCGGGTGCACCCAGCGGTCGATCGGCAGGTGGTTGCGCGTGGGCTGCAGGTATTGCCCGATCGTGAGGACGTCGGCGTCGCTCGCGGCGCGCACGTCGTCCATCAGGCCGAGCACCTCGTCGTCGCGCTCGCCGATCCCCACCATGATGCCGGTCTTCGTCACGAGCCCGCTGCGCTTGAACTGCGCGAGCACCGCGAGGCTGCGCTCGTATCGCGCCTGCGGGCGCACCGCGGGGTGCATGCGCCGCACGGTCTCCATGTTGTGCGAGAGGATCTCCGGGCGCGCGTCGCACACCGCCTGGATCGCGCGCTCGTCGCCCTGGAAGTCGCCCACCAGGCACTCGACGCTCATGCCGGGGCACGCCTCGTGGACGCGCTCGATGGTCTCGGCCCAGATCGCCGCGCCGCCGTCCGGAAGCTCGTCGCGGTTCACGCTCGTGATCACCACGTGCTTCAGGCCCATGAGCGCGAGGCTCGCGGCCACGCGCCGCGGTTCGTCCGCGTCAAGCACGGGAGGCCGTCCCGTCTTCACGTTGCAGAACCCGCACGAGCGCGTGCAGGTGTCGCCCAGGATCATGATGGTCGCGGTGCCGCGGCCCCAGCACTCGCCCATGTTGGGGCACGACGCCTCCTGGCAGACCGTGTGCAGCCGGTGCTCGTCGATGATCGACTTCAGGCGGTCGTAGCCGCCGCCGCCCGGCACGCGCGCGCGCAGCCAATCGGGCTTGCGCCCGATCGCGCGGTGGTGCGGCGCGTCGGGCGCGTTGTTGAGCACCATGCCCGTCAGGCTCACCGCGGCGGGCCCGACGCTGCGCGCGGTGTCGCCGCCCAGCGGCCGAGGATGCCGCGCCAGCGTGCGTGCCACGGCCTCCGGGGAGGCACCGGGCGGCGTCGAGGGCACCGGGGATGGGTTGCCGTCGTGCATGCGGAACACGGAGTCTAGGCGCGACGTGCCGCGACCCCGCGCGCGGGGCGTGCGGGGTCGCGGGTACGGGTCATGGGTCCGCGTGGGTCTCAGGCCCGGCGGCGGCGGGCTCCGACGAGGCCGGCGGTCGCGAGCAGGGCCACGGCGCCCGGCGTGGGCACCGTGAGCAGGAAGGTGTCCTGGCTGACGGAACCATTGGCGCGCTTGATGGTGGCGCCGAGCTTGAGATCGATGGTCCAGCCCGAGCCCGCCACGTAGAACTGGCCGATCATCATCCCGAACTGCCCCGCCGCCGCCGATGCGTTCGAGCTCGTGGCGCGGATCGAGGCGATGGATGCCAGGTTGCGCGCGGGCGAGGACGTGCCGCCCGGCAGGAAGAAGCCCGCGAGCGCGGGCACCGAGTTGACGTACGGGTTGGTGAACCCGCTCGAGTTCGAGGTTGCGCTGAACGCGTTGACCGTGGTGTTCTCGCTGGTGTCCGTGTCGAAGTAGGTGACGTTCCAGCTCGGGTCACCCAGCGTCGCGGACGTGCCGAAGAACGTGCCCGAGGTCGTGTTGAACGACCCGCCCGCCGACAGGAAGCTGTCGAGCGTGGTCCAGCTCTGCGAGCCCGAAGCCACCCACAGGCCCTGCGCGCCCGCACCCTGCAGGAAGCCGCCGACCGCGTTGGTGGTCACGTATCCGGCGTTCGGGGACTGCGCGTTCGAGCCGTAGACCGAGACCAGCGCGTCGGTGGAGTCGTCCACCACCGCGAAGACGTTGACGAGGGTGCCGCCGGCGACCGAGCGGACGGTCGAGGTCCAGCCCACGAAGCTCGCGTGCGCGGACGTGGCGAGGGCGGAGCAGACGAGGACGGAGGGAACGTGGATGCGCATGGATGGCTCCAAGGCGGGCCTGGGCCCGCGGCGTCGAAAGGGATGTGGGATCGGGAATCGGACGGGAATCGCCCACGGGGAATGGGCGTCGGGCATCTTGGGAAAGGTGCCCGCTCCGTCCTACACGCACACCGGGCGTCCCAGCCATCACGCGATCCGCGCGATTTCCGATGAACCCGCAAAAACACACCCACACCATCGCTGGTGTGGGTGGGAGGGGCGAAGAGGTCGGTGCCGTCCGCTCAGGCGCGGCGGCGGCGGCCGGCCGCGAGGCCCGCGACGCCCAGGAGCGCGACGGCGCCCGGGGCCGGCACGATGAGGGTGAAGGTGTCCTGGCTGATCGTGCCGCTGGCGCGACGGATGGTGGCGCCGAGCTTGAGGCTGAGGTTCGCCTCGGCACCGGCCACGTAGAACTGGCCGATCATCATGCCGAACATCCCGGCGGCCGCCGTGGCGTTCGAGCTGGTCGAACGAATGCCCGCGAGGCTCGCGAGGCTGCGCGCCTGCGACGAGCTGCCGCCCGGCAGGAAGAAGCCGGCCAACGCGGGGATCGTGCTGGTGTAGGGGTTGGTGAAGCCTTCGCCGTTGCTGGCCGTCGCGAACGCGTTGGCGACCTGGGTCGACTCGGTCACGGTGTTGAAGTAGGACACGTTCCAACTCGGGTCACCGCTCGTGCTGCCGTTGCCGAAGAACGTGCCGGTCGTGGTGTTGAACGCGCCGCCGACGGTCAGGAAGCTGTCGAGCGTGGTCCAGCTCTGCGAGCTGTTGGGAGCCCAAAGGCCCTGCGCACCGGCGCCCTGGATGAACCCGCCCGCGGCAGTGGTCGTGACGAAGCCCGCGTTCGGCGACTGTGCGTTCGAGCCGTAGACCGACAGGATCACGTCGTCGGAGCTGTCGACCACCGCGAAGACGTTGATGAGGGAGCCACCGGCGACCGAGCGCACGGTCGAGGTCCAGCCGACGAAGCTGGCCTGGGCGGTCGAGGCGATGGCAGTGCAAAGCAGGACGGTGGGAACAGCGATCTTCATGACGGGATTCCTTGTTTTCTGAAAGGGAACGAAGGGAACAGGGGAAGGGGCGGGAGCCCGGGACATCGCAAGGGGAAGGGAGTTCCCCTGCTGCACACGATGACGCAAGTGCCATCCCTGGGCCATCGTTCACAAAGTCAGCCTTCGGCCAAGGTTCCACGAGGGCTTCGTTCAGGAAACGAAAGCGGGGGCGCGCCGCGTGGCGCGCCCCCGTCTGGGGGGTCAGGAGGGGAGTCGGCCCGTCGTTCAGCGACGACGGCGGGTACCGACGAGTCCGGCCGCCCCCAGGAGCGCGATGGCGCCGGGGGCAGGGATGGCGGTGCCGTTGATCGTCACGTCGTCGAAACGGAGCGTGCTCGAGGTTCCGTACGCCGACGTCGAGCGCGACGCAAGGTAGCCCGAGGTTCCCGGGGCGAACGCGGCGAGCACCCGGAAGCCGAAGTTGGCGGAGTTCGCGTACTCCGAACCAAGCGTGACGCTGCGTGCGTACCACGTGTCACCGGTACCGCTTGCTGCCGGGGTGAAGGAGAACACCTGGATCTCGACCCAATTGGTTCCGTCGGAGGTCGCGAAGACCGCCACCGTGTTGGCGGACGTGTTGCTGTGACGCTCCTTCCAGTCGAGGGTGATGCTCTCGTAACCCGCGGTCGAGCCGCTGAACTGCACCCCGCGGGTGCGATCCTCGGTGCCTTGCGCCGCATAGGTCGACGTGTTCAACGCGAACGTGCCGGAGCCGCCAAAACCGGTGGCGAACGTGCTTGTCGTGCCACCGACCAACGAGGCGGTGCCCGTGCCGGTCGAGGCGCTCAGCGTCTGCGCCTCGAAATTCCATTGCGTCACAACTGCAGCGCTCGCGCTTCCGGCGACCGCCATAGCCGCGACCGTCATGATGATGCCCTTCATGGCTTGGTTCCTCGTCTGTTGTCGGTTTGGAGTGAGGTTCGTTTGTGAGGAGTCTGGCGTCACCGACGCCGGCGCCCACCGAGGAGTCCGGCGACGCCGAGGAGCGCGACCGCGCCCGGTGCAGGCACCACGGACACGCCGATCGACTGCATCGTGATGCCCGATTCGAACGCGGTGGAACTCGCGAACTGCGACAGGAGGATGGCACCGACCGAGATGTCGGACACGCTGCCCGTTGCGTACCCGGCCGTCGCGTACAGACTCATGGACGAGAGGCTGTTTCCGACGTACAGGTTGATGAAGTCGTTGGCGTTTCCCGCCACCAGGTTGACTTCCGCGCGCAGCGCATAGGTTTGGCCGAAGTTCAGCACCGTGCTGCCGTAGGCGAACGGATATCCGCTCTGCCCGTTGACGCGGGTCCCGAAGACGAAGCCAGCACCCGACGATTGGGCCACCATCCGCACATTCTGGAAGTTGCCGCCGGTGCCCGTGCCCGTGGTCGTGTTCAGCGCGGCGAAGTAAGAAGGGGCGGCACCTGCGCTCGCCACCGAGAGCACCATGTCGAAGTTCAGGATGGTGGAACCGGTGGCCGGCTGCGTGACCTGGGCGGCGAACGCCAGCATGGCGTCCTGGTTGTTTGCGGGGGTCGAGCCGTTCCCGGACCAGCTCACGACGCCGTTGGATACCTGGATCGGTGCCGTGGACGATGTGTTGTACTGCTGCCAGCCGTTCTGCCCGACCAGGTTGCCGTTGGCGTAGGTGGAGAAGTCGGCAAAGGCCAGCACGGACGCGTGCGCCGAGACGGCTGCAGCGAGGCAGGAGAATCCGGCCGCCATGGCCATGGATCGCGTGTTCATGGGAAAGTCCTTCGGGGAAAAGGGACGTCAAGGAACGGATTCGGCCGGGACGGCCGGTGGTCACGCCGGGGAGGCGGCATGCCCACACCTCAGGAGACGAAAGGCGACCGGTCCCCCCATCACGGGGGGACCGGCGAGTGGTGTCAAGAGTTGGTTCAGCCGACCCATGCTCAGCGGCGGCGGCGGGCGGCCAGGCCAGCCACGCCCAGGAGCGCGAGGGCGCCGGGGCCGGGGATGCCGATGGCGGTGCCCAGCGAGCCGACGTTCACCGGGCTGCCGGTGGTGGCGAAGGTCACCTGCGTGCCGATGGTGCCGACGGTGCTGACGATGCCAACATTGCTCGACTGGTCGAAGTAGAAGCTGCTGCCGGTCGTGGCGGCGCCGAAGGTGGCGCGAGCCGTGGCCTCGGCACCGCCGGCGGTGAACAGCACCACACCGTCGCCGCTCGAGCTGAAGCTCACGCCCGAGCCCGAGTAGCTGCCGATCTGGACCCCCGAGAGGCCGCCCCAGAAGGTCTGGAAGCCGTCCGTCCCGCCCTCGACGAAGATCACCGTCTCACCTGCGGCGATGGACGTGATGCCGAGCAGGGCCACCGAGTTGACGAAGTTGAACGAGTTGTCGTCCATCCGGTACCCGGAGATGTCGATCGCGCTCGAGCCGTAGTTGGTGACCTCGAACCAGTCGGCGGTGCCGCCCGAGCCGGACGAGCTCATGGCCTCGGTGATGCGGAGCGACGCGCTGGCCGAGGAAGCGACGATCGCGATGGCGCCGACGGCGCACAGTGCCTGGATCTTCATGATGGGAACTCCACGGGAAAAGGGGAAGGCAAACGCCCGGAAGGGAACCGGGGCCGGAAGTATGAACGCAATCCCGTGGTTCGCACAATGAAAGGTCCATTCACATCGCATTCAGGTTTGATTGTGCCGCCCATGAGTGGTTTCCAAACATGATTCAAACACATTGAAGAGATCCTTTGGTCAGCGATCCGCGTCATGGTGTCACCGCCACGACCGTGAACCATCGAACCAGGAGCCGCTTCCCGATGAACGCCCGCATCGCCACCGTGATCGCCTCGCTCGCCCCATGCGCGGTCGCCGCCGCGTCGACCGAGATGATCATCAACGAATACAACTCGGTCCGGGACGATCGGTGGCTCGGTTGCGGAGAGGGGGCCGCGGGAGCGACCTGCGTCCGCGCGGGCGAGTCCTCCTCGGACACGGACCACTTCCTGGGTCGGCGCATCGGGAACGGAGGCGACTGGATCGAGTTCGTGGTCACGCAGGACCACGCGGACATCCGCGGCTGGAAGCTCCAGTGGGTCTCGACCGCCCCGAGCAGCTCGGGCCTCCCGGTGACGGACGGGACGGAGATCTGGTATCCGGGCGGCAACCTCCCGCAGGGCGAGTTCACGTTCAGCCAGGACGCGATGTGGTCCGACCTGCGGGCGGGCACCGTCATCACCGTCACCCGCGACGGAACCGCGCTCGGGGGGCTCGACACCGACCTCTCCTACGACCCGTGCCTCGGGGATTGGTGGATCAACGTCAACCTCTCGTCGGGCAACCTGATCTCGGCACGGTGGAACATCACCAACATCCCCCTGTTCCCGTCGCTCGCCACGGGCAACAAGCTGTACATCGATCACCAGAACTGGTGGGTGCAGGTGCTCCGGGCCGACGGCTCGTTCGCCATTCCGCTGATGGGCGAGAGCTCCGGCGGCACCCTCACGGGGGTCAGCAGCAACGAGGCCGCCGCGCTCCGCGAGGACCCCACGGCCGGCGTCACCACGTTCTCGAACTACATCGACTCGAACTTCTCGTCCTTCGGCGCCCCCAACACGTGGAGGGACGTCGTGACCGGCTGCAGGGTCCGTCAGAACATGGAGGCCCTCCGCGCCCCCGTGCTCGCCGAGGAGTGCAGCCAGTGCCGGCTGCTCGCGCTGAACGAGTACAACGCAGTGAAGAGCGACCGCTACCTCGGCGGCGGGACGCTCGCGCAGGACGCGAACAACCCCCCGGGAACCGCCTCGGACGCCCAGTTCGGGCGCGTGCTCGGCAACGGCGGCAACTGGTTCGAGCTGGTGGCGCTGAGCGACCACCTCGACATGCGCGGCTGGACGCTGGAGTGGTCCGAGACCGGGTTCACGGGCTCGATCGTGCTCTCGAACTCCGCCGCCTGGTCTGACGTCCGGATCGGCACCGTCATCACCTTCATCGAGCGGACGACCGCGCAAGGCGGCCTCGACACCGACCTCTCGTACGACGGCACCACCGACACGTGGGTCAACGTCAACACCTTCGACACGGCGCTGGTCATCTCGACCGCGTCCACGAAGCCGGACCACGTGTCGGGCCAGTTCACGACCTCGAACGACCGCTGGTCGCTCAGGGCGCGCGACGCCTCCGGTGCGCTCGTGATGGGGTCCATGGGCGCGGGCTTCGCGTCATACAACGGCGGCAACGTGAACGCCGAGGACGTGGGCCGGCTTCGCGCCAACCCGTTGCCCGGCACCGATGGCAACGCGTGGTTCGACGATTCCGGCTCCTCGAGCACCTTCGGCCGCCCGAACACGTGGTCCGCGTGCCCCGGCACCTCCCTCGAGACGCAGTCGTTCGCCGTGCTGCTGGCCTCCGGATGCGAGGCGCCCTCGACCGGCGGCGGGCCTGACCTCAACGGCGACGGCACGGTCGACGGCCAGGACCTGGGCATCCTGCTCGGCTCGTGGGGCGGCACCGGCGCCGCGGACCTGAACGGCGACGGCACGGTCGACGGCCAGGACCTGGGCATCCTGCTCGGCTCGTGGGGCACCGCCGGTTGATCCGTCCCGACGCGAACGCGCCTCCATCGCCCTTCCGCAAGGAAAAGGAACCATGATGCACGACCGTCCGTCCACCCGCGCCTTCACCATCGTGGAGTTGATGGTCACCGTCGGAATCATCGCGCTGCTCATCGGCATCCTGTTGCCCGGGCTGGGCATGGTGCGCGCCACCGCGAACGCCACCAAGAGCCAGTCGAACCTCCGCCAATGGGGCGTCGGCACCATCGCGTGGGCCGGCATCAACGAGGAGCGGCTGCCGTGGGAAGGCCTCAAGGAGGCCAGCAGCATGAGCATCAACCTCGCCGTGCCGCAGTACTGGGCGAACGCGGTGCCGCCGATGGTCGGGCAGCGCGCGTACAAGGACATCTCCGCGGAGGCCTTCGCCGCGCAGAAGAACGTCGATCAGTTCACCGACTCGGACTCGGTGTTCATCGACCCGTCCGCGAATCCCGAGAATCCGGACCCATGGGGCTTCGGCCAGCCCGGCTCCGGCGGCGTGCGCCAGCAGTTCTATTTCAATTACGTGCCGAACAGCCAGCTCAACAACACGATGCTGCGCGACGCGAACCTGCAGGACTACTCGCCCGACGCCTCGATGCGCCTGGCGCAGATCGCCTATTCCGACCGCACCGTGCTCATGCTCGAGATGCGCGCGAACAAGGACGAGCTTCCCAACGCGGACCCGTTCTATACCGCGGACCTGCAGCGGCACCGCAGCGACTGGAAGCGCTTCGCCGCCCGCCACTCCAAGGGCGGGCACATCATGTTCGCCGACGGCCACGTCGCGTGGGTGGGCAATGAGGAGGCCACCACCAACTCGGCGGGCAACCGCAACCCGAACCATCCGCAGGGCGACTGGAACACGAACAAGCTGATCTGGGATCCGCTCGGGCCGGCGACGGACGAGTGAGGCCCGCGACGAAGCCCGCTCCCGCGGTCACTTCGCCGGCGCGGCGACCTTGACCTTGCCGTTCATCATGCGCCAATGGCCCGGGTACGTGCAGACGTAGGGATACGTGCCCGGCTTCGACGGCACGGCCCAATGCAGCGTGCCGGTCGTGCCGGGATCGACGAGCCCCATCGCGGCGATGACCGACGGCAGGTCGGGCACGAACTGCCGCGCCTTGCCGGCGACGGTCTCGCCCATCGTGTCGCCGGCGACCCCGACCTCGCTCATCTTGCCTGGCATGGTCACCAGCAGGTTGTGCTGCATGGTGTCGGGGTTCTCGAGCGTGAAGCGGATGACCTCGTTCGGCACCGCCTTCACCTCGGTGACGTCGTACTTCATGGCGCCCGGCACGGCCTTCAGCGCCACGGTGCGCACGGAGACCTCGCGCCAGCGTTCCGGGCGCGCGTCCTTCGGCAGCGCGGCGATCGTGCGCAGCGCGGCCACGCGCCCAGGGTTGCCCTCGGCCGCCATGGCGTCGAGCCGCGCGATGGCGGCCGGGTCCTTCGCCACGGCGTCCGCCATGGCGGCAAGCAGGTCCTGGAGGTCGCGCGCCGCGCCGCACGAGCCGCCGCACGCGTCGATCGCGTCCATCACCGCCGCGTGCGCGGAGGTGCCCTTGGCCTTCGCGATCGCGGCGGCCGCGCGCGCGCGCACCTCGGGCGCCACGCCGTTCTCGGAGAGCATCCGCGCCGCGGCCGCGGCGTCGACCGCCGGGTCCTTCGCGACGAGCTCCGAAAGGTCCGCGGGCGCGGCGGGCGGGACGAGCCGTGCAGGCGGGGCGGGCGGTGCATCGGCCACGAGGATGGCCATGGTCGCCAGGACGGTCGCGGGCATCATGGCCCGAGCGTACCGATCGACGTCACGGCCGCGGCGTCGCGCCTGCGGGCACCGTCACCTCCCACAGCGTGGTCGTGCCGCTCATCTCGTTGCACACGACCAGCATCGGGCGGCCGTTCGGGCTCACGCCCGCCGGAAGGAAGAGCAGTCCTTCCGGCCCAAGGTCCCCGGCCGCGGCGAGGGCCTTCCGTGGGTCGACCGAGGGGTCGCGCCGGTGCACGCATCCGAGCGGCGTGGGCGCGCGAGGATCCGTGACGTCCCACGCCATGATGCCTCCGGTGCGCTCGAGGCCGCAGAAGAGGAGCCGGCGTCCCGCGACCTCGCCGACCGCGAGCCCCTCGGGCTCGGGGCCGCGCGCGGTGCTGCGAGCGTCTGAGGCCATGGCGACCGCGGGCGCCTCGCGTGCCACGGTGCGCTCGACCTGGTCGCCCGAATCCCACGCGAGCGCGATGCCGTCGCCCCGGAGTTCCCAGATCGAGACGCCGCGCCCGCCGAAGGCGACCAGGCGCTCCGCGACGCCGTCGCCGTCGCGATCGCTCGCGGGACGGCTGACGGTGAGCGCGCCGAGCGCCGTGGCGTCCTTCGCGTTCGCGCCGGTGCCCGCGACTTCGGCGCATCGTGCGGCGAGATCGGGGGAGAGCGCGAGGTCGGCGACCTTCGCGCGCTCGTCGAACGAGGGTCCCTCGCGCCACTCGCCCTCCTCGCTCACCGCGAACCACGTCGTGGCGCCGTCACTCCACGAAACCACGGTGTCCGGCTGGCGCAGCGCGAGCACCGGCCACGGCCGGGGCGCGCTTGCCTTGTCGGCCGCGCTCGCGTCGAGCGCCGACCGCGAGAAGTCCTTGAGGCCCAGCGCGTGCACGCGCCGTGCGGTGGCCGTGTCGAGGTCGACGATCGCGACCGCGTTCGCCTCCTGGAGGCCGACGATCGCGGTGCGGCCGTCCGGCGCGATCGACACGTACTCGGGCTCGAGCTGCCGCCGCACGGAGGCGCCCGGCACGGGAAGGTGCGCGCCGGCCGCCGTGAGGTCGGCGCGGCGATCATCGAACGCGTCGAAGCGCGCCGTCCGCACCGCAGCCTTCAAGGGTCCCTCACGCAGGTCGATGATGCTCACGGAGCCTTCCGGATCCCCCGTGGCGGACATCTCGCCCTCGTTGGCCACCACGAGCCGCGCGCCGTCCTGCGTGAACGTGCACATGTCGGGCCCATGGCCTACCTCCACCGCGGCGACGGTCGTGCCGTCGGGGCGAAGGAATCGCACGTGACCAGGTCCACCTTCCTTGCCCGGCACCGCGACGGCGACGAGGTCGCCGTTCACCGCGACCGAGGTCGGTGCCGGCATCGCGTGGGTGGCGACGCGCACCGGCTTCGCGGGGTCGCGGATGTCGATCACGTCGATTCCCGCGGCGCCGTTCACCACCCACAGCGAGCGCGACGGGGCGTGGTACGCGGCGATCTCGCTGGCGCTGCGGTCGTGCAGCCCGGTCGCATGGGTGCCGAGGTGGCGCAACGGCGGGTCCGCCGCGAGCATGAACATGGCCAAGGGCTCGATCATGGCGGTATGGTCCCCGGGCGCGCGCCGAAACGGGTTTGCGAACGCGCCCTGAACGCATTCTGAACTCCATGCAGCCGGTCCTGATCCACGACCCGAACGACCCGCGGCTCGAGCCGTACCGTTCGGTGCGTGACCGCGACGCGCTCGGCGCGGACGGGCGGCCCGGGCTCTTCGTCGGGGAGAGCCCGTTGGTGATCGAGGCGATGCTGCGCGCGCCGGTCGAGACGCTCTCGGTGCTCGCGAGCGAGCGCCAGCGCGACCGCGCGGTGGCGCTGGTGCGGGCGGCCGCGCCCTGCCGCGCGGGCCGCGCGGATCCCGAGATCCTGCTCGCGGCCGACGACGTGCTCGACTCGGTGGTCGGGTTCGCGATCCACCGCGGGTTCCTCGCGGTGGGCCGCCGGCCGCCCGAGCGATCCGTGCGCGAGGCGGTGCCGGCATCGGGCGACGCGCTCGTGCTCGTCGTCGAGGAAGTCAACAACATCGACAACATCGGGCAGCTCTTCCGCAACGCCGCGGCCTTCGGGTGCGCGTGCGTGCTGCTCTCGCCCTCGTGCCATGATCCGCTGTACCGCAAGAGCCTTCGCGTGAGCTGCGGGCATGCGCTGCGGGTGCCGTTCGCGCGCAGCGCGGACTGGGCCGCGGACCTCGCCTGGCTGCGCGACGACGCGGGGTTCGCGGTGGTGGGCGCCACGGGACGCGGGGCATGCACGTTGGCCGAGGCGGCGCGGTCGCTCGGTGGACGCACGCCGCGGCGCATCGCCGTGCTGGTGGGCGCGGAGTTCGCGGGCCTCGGCGACGCCGCCTTGGCCGCATGCACGCATCGCGCGCGGATTCCGATGGCCGAAGGCGTGGATTCGCTGAACGTCGGGGTGGCGGCCGGCGTATTCCTGGCACGGCTCGCCGAGCGCCCGCACGCGGGATGACCGGCCGCCTCGGAAGGGGCGTCGTGGGCCCTGATAACGAGATTTTCGATCCCGACCGGTTTTTCGCGAACCGCGGCGGCGGGAGGTCGTACGCACGGCATGCACCCCTGGCTCTCACGGTCCATCGTGGCGTGCGTCCTCGCCTCCTCGTCCGCTGTGTGGGCGGACGGCCTGCCGTCCGGTTCAGGGCAGACGCTGCCCCCGGACGTGCAGGAGGCGGTGAGCCACGCCAGGAACCTCTCGCGCGCCTTCCGTGCCGTCGCCAAGCATGCGGCACCCTCGGTGGTCTCAATCGAGGTGGTCCCGCAGGCCACGCCCGGCGTGGTCCGCATGCGCGGCATGGGGCCGTTGCAGGTGGTGCCGATGCAGGTCCCGCAGGGCATGGGCACCGGCTTCGTCGTGAGCGACGAGGGCCACGTCGTCACGAACAACCACGTCGTCCGCATGGGAGGCCGCATCCGCGTGAAGTTGCACGACGGCCGCGAGTCCGATGCCCGGCTCGTCGGGTCCGACGCCGAGACCGACCTCGCCGTGCTGAAGGTCGACCTTCCCGACCTGGTGCCGATCGCGTTCGGCGACAGCGACGCGGCCGAGGTCGGCGACTGGGTGATCGCCCTCGGTGCGCCGTTCGGCCTGCGAGACACCGTCACGGCCGGCATCATCAGCGCGAAGGGCCGTGAGGTGGGGCTCAGCCCGCTCGAGAGCTACCTGCAGACCGACGCCACGATCAACCCCGGAAACTCGGGCGGCCCGCTCGTCGACATGGACGGGCGCGTGGTCGGCATCAACACCGCCATCGAGAGCCGCAGCGGAGGCTCGGACGGCATCGGCTTCGCGATTCCCGCCACCCTGGCCCGGGACGTCGTCGACTCGATCATCGCCGGTAGCGCGCCGGCGCGCGGGTTCCTCGGGGTGCAGATGCAGCCCGTGGCCGTGCGCCGCGCCTCCGGCACGGTCGCCGACGGCGGCGTGATGGTCGCGTCCGTGGTCGAGGATGGCCCCGCGGCCCGCGCGGGCATCGAGCCGGGCGACGTGATCGTCAAGGTGAACGGGACCGAGACCCCCGACATGCGGCGCGTGATGCGCCAGATCCGCCTGTGCAAGCCCGGCACCGAGTGCGTCGTCGAGGTGATGCGGGACGGCGAGGCGCTCGAGGTGAAGGCCATGCTCGAGGACGCGCCGCGCGCGGTCGCTGCGGCCGGTTCGTCCATGGCCCCGCGGCCCGCCCCTGCGGCGCCTCGCATCACCGTTCCCGACCGCCTTCGGCAGCAGTGACCGTCGCGGCCGTTCCGCGACCCCCGGCCCAAGCCCCCACGACCCCGGTCCGTGCCGCGAAGCGGCCGGGCCGGGTGTGCTTGCGGACCTACGATGCGCCGTTCCCGATGCGGCACGCCCACGTCCCGGCCACCCTCGACGTCCCGTTCTCGGTGCCTTTCCGGCACCGGGTGACGTTCACGCGCGGCGCGCTCGACGCAGGCAACCCGTCGCTCGCCGACGCGCTGGCGGGTTCGGCGCGCTGCATCGCGTTCGTCGACGAGGGCGTTGCGGCAGCGCATCCGGAGCTCGGCGCGCGCCTGGCGGCGTACCTGCGCGCGCGCGACGGCATGCCCGAGCTCGCGTGCGTCGAGACGGTGCCGGGGGGCGAGCGCTGCAAGCGCTCCATGGACGTGCCCGATCGCGTGGTGCGCGCCGTCGACGCGCACCGGATCGACCGCCAGAGCTGCGTGATCGCGGTGGGCGGCGGGGCGACGCTCGATGCCGTCGGGTTCGGCGCCGCGATCGCGCACCGCGGGTGCCGCCTGGTGCGGCTGCCGACCACGACGCTCTCCCAGGATGACGCGGGCATGGCCGTCAAGAACGGCATCAATGCCGGCGGGAAGAAGAACTTCGTCGGCGCGTTCGCCGTTCCCCATGCCGTGGTCTGCGACGAGGCGCTGCTCGAGTCGTCGCCGGAGTGGAGCTGGATCGGCGGCTTCAGCGAGGCGGTGAAGATCGCGCTCCTGCGCGACCCCGTGCTGTTCGCGCGGATCGAGCGCGACGCCGCGGCCATCCGCGCGCGCGACATGGCCGCGGCGATGCCGGTCGTCGTGCGCAGCGCCGAGCTGCACTACCGGCACATCGTGCTCGGGGGCGACCCCTTCGAGGTGCGGAGCGCGCGCCCGCTCGACTTCGGGCACTGGCTGGCGCACCGGCTCGAGGGGATGACGGACAGCGAGCTCCCGCACGGCCAGGCCGTGGCGATCGGCGTCGCGGTCGACACGACGTACTCGGTGCATGCGGGGCTGCTCGACGCGTCGTCGGGTGCACGCGTCGTCGCCGTGCTGCGCGCGCTCGGGCTTCCGACCTCGCATCCCCTGCTCGCCGACCTCGGCGCGGTCGAGGCGGGCCTCGAGGAGTTCCGCGAGCACCTCGGAGGCCGGCTCACGATCACGCTCCTGCGGGCGATCGGCGAGGGGACCGACGTCCATGCGATCGACCCGTCGCTCCTGCGCCGCGCGGTGCTCGACGCGGCCTCCACCTAGACTTGCGCCCATGGCAGCAGGCGCGAATGGCGGCGGCACGCCGATGACCCGCGCGCAGGTCGTCGACGCGTACTTCATGGAGCACCGTGCGCGGCTGCTCGACGTGGCCGCGTTCCTCGACCGCGTCGACCGCGCGGGCGCGGGCGAGGACGACTTCCGGATGCGGGCCTTCCGCGCCGCGGTCGCGATCCTCGGCGACGGCCGCGCCGACCGCGCCCGCCGCGTGCTCGAGCTCCTGAGCGACCCGTCGTCCGAGCCGGTCGCGAAGGCCGGCATGAAGGGCGCGACCGGCGCGCACGACCCCGCGAAGGGCGGTGGCTGACGTGTACATCGACCCGCACGTGCACATGGTGAGCCGCACGACGGACGACTACGTCCGCATGGCGCGCGCCGGCTGCGTCGCGATCACCGAGCCCGCCTTCTGGGCCGGCTACGACCGCTCGAGCCCGAAGGGGTTCTTCGACTACTTCCGGCAGCTCACCGAGTCGGAGCCCCGGCGCGCCGCGCAGTACGGCATCCGCCACCACGCGTGGCTCTGCATCAACCCGAAGGAGGCCGAGGACCCCGTCTTCGCGCGCGAGGTGATCGGGCTGATCCCGGGGTTCCTCGAGCGCGAGAACGTGCTCGGGATCGGCGAGATCGGGCTCAACAAGAACAGCCGCAACGAGCTCGAGATCCTCGAGGCGCACCTGCAGCTGGCGAGCGACCACGGGCTCCTGGTGCTGGTGCACACGCCGCACCTCGAGGACAAGCTGAAGGGGACGCGGCTCATCATGGACGCGATCCGCCGGTTCCCCAAGCTCGACCCTGGCCGCGTCCTCGTCGACCACGTCGAGGAGCACACGGTGGGCCACGTGCTCGACCGCGGGTTCTGGTGCGGCATGACGCTGTACCCGGACACCAAGTGCACGCCGCAGCGCGCGGTGGACATCATCGAGTGCTGGGGCAGCGAGCGCATCTGGATGAACTCGGCGGGCGACTGGGGGCACAGCGATCCCGTCGCGGTGCCGAAGGCCCAGATGGAGATGCGCCGCCGCGGCCACCTCGAGTCGCTGGTGCGGCGCGTCACGTTCGAGAACCCCGAGCGGTTCCTCTCGCAGTCGGGCCGCTTCAGCGCACAGCCCCTGCGCCCGACGGCGCCGGACGTCACGCGATGACCGCGCCCGGTGCACCGGCCCCGCACGCGGCGAGCGACGGCGCGCAGCCGCGGCGCGGGCTGGTGCTCCTGGCGATGACCGGCAGCCTGTCGATGATCTTCATCGACATGACCGTGGTCGGCGTCGCGCTCCCGCGCATCGGCGCGTCGCTCGGGATGGACGACGTGGGGCAGGCGTGGATCGTGACGAGCTACCTGCTCGCGCTGGCGTCGCTCATGGCGATCGGCGGGCGCGTGGGCGACCTCGTCGGCAAGGTGCCCGCGTTCGTCGCCGGCGTCGCGGCGTTCGCCGCCGCGAGCGCGGTGTGCGCGTTCGCGCGCGACGGGACGCAGATGATCGCGGGACGCGTCCTGCAGGGGGTGGCCGCGTGCCTCATGCAGCCGGCGTCGGGTGCGCTGGTGATCGGCGCGTTCGCGCCGGGCGAGCGGGGCAAGGCGATGGCCGCGTACGTGGGCATCCCGATGGTGTTCATGGCGCTCGGTCCGGCGGTCGGCGGCCTCATCGTCGAGGGCTGGGGCTGGAAGTGGGTGTTCCTCCTGAACCTGCCGATCGCCGCGGCCGCCGTCCTGCTCACGCTCGTCGCGCGCCCGCGCGACTCGCGCAGCCCCGACCGCCACATCGACTGGCTCGGCGGCATCCTCCTCATGCTGGGGCTGCCACCCCTGGTGTTCGGCATCCAACAGCTGGGCGCCGCGCGCGCGGACGGTTCGCTCCGCTGGGACGATCCCCTCACGCTCGCGGCGCTCGCTGGGGGCACCGTCGCGCTCGCCGCCTTCGTGCGCCGGCAGTGGAACCACCCGCGTCCGCTGCTGCGGCTGCGCCTCTTCGCCGACCACGCGCTGGCCGCGGACGCGGTGGTCATCATGTGCATGCAGTTCGCGATGACGGGGCTGGTGGTCGCGGGCTCGCTCTACGCGCAGGACGTGCTCGGGTACTCGCCCACCGAGGCCGGTGCGTCGCTCCTGCCGATGCTGGCGCCCGTGATCCTGGTGGTGCACGTCGCCGGTCGCTGGTACGACCGCGCGGGCGTGCGCGCGCCCGCGACGTGGGGCACCGCGATGGCGAGCGGTGGAATGCTGGTGCAGGCCGCGGGCGCGTGGGCGCAGAGCTACCCCGTGATGGCGGCGGGGATGTTCGTGCTGGGGCTCGGCATCGCCTTCACGATGAGCCCCACGAACACCGACGCGCTCGGCCGCGTGCCGCATTCCGAGCGCGGACAGGTGTCGGGGCTGGTGCAGACGATGCGCCAGGTGGGCGGCAGCGTCGGCGTGGCCACGGTGGCCGCGGCGGTCGCGATCTCCATGGGGGCGTTCACGCGCGCCGAGCGGCTCGAGGACCCGGCGTCCGTGGCGAGGCTTCGGGCGATGCTGCGTTCCGGCGACGCGAACGCGCGCGTGCATGCGTCGTCGGACGCGGACTTCGCGGCCGTGCAACGTGCCTCGGCACGTGCCTACGCCGTGGGGTACGGCGTGGCCGCGCTGGGCACGGCGAGCGCGCTCTTCGCGGTGCGCCGCTGGATGAGGCCGGGCAAGCCGGTCACTTGACGGGCGCGGCCTGCACCGGATCGGCCTCGACGCGGATCCGGAACGGGTGCGCGGGCAGCTTGGACGCTTCGTCGACGAGGTTGGCGTCCGCGGGGTTGTCCTGCCACGCGTAGCGGACCTCGGTCGGGGTGGTCACCTCGGGGCTGCGGACGAAGATCGAGTTCGGCGGCCTGATCTCCGCCTGCGCGATGCGGAACACGCCGTCCTCGCCGGCGACCGCGATCGCCGCCGGCGCCTTGCCGTCGCGCGTGGCGAGCGTCCCGCGCTCGGCATCGAAGGAGACCACGATCCCGTCGCCCTCGCGCCTCGCGCTCTTCGGGCGCGGGCCGCGCCACGCCAGGTCCTGGGCGCCGTAGCTCACCGCCCCGGCCCAGCGTGCCAGGCGCTCGCCGACGGAACGCTTGTCGATCGGGTGGATGTCGTTCGCGTCGCCCACGTCGATCGTCGTGACGACGCCGACGTTCGGGGAGTTCCGCTCGGCCGCCAGCTGGGACTCGCGCAGGACCGGCCACGTGCCGTGGATCGGCGCGTCCGGCCGGTGCTGCATGAACGACGCCAGGCTGACCACGCCGAAGGGCATGTCGGGCTGCTCGAATGCCGCGCGCCAGCTCCTGATCACGAGCGGGAGCAGCGTCGCGTAGGCCTCGGCCTCGGCCTCGGATCCCGCGTTGCTCTCGCCTTGGTACCAGATCGCGCCACGGACGCCGAACCCCGTGAAGGGCGCGATCATCCCGTTGAAGAGCGCGCCCGGGGACGTGACGGCCGTGCCGGGAGCGGAGTCGCGCACGGGCCGCTCGGGCGGCTGCGGAAGCCCCTTCGCCTCGCGGCCGAGCCGCATGCGCCACTCGCCGGCGAGCGCGATCGGCGGCTCGGTCGACTCCTTGCACGACAGCTTCATCGCGGCGGCGTCGCCGCAGAACCCGCCTTCGCCATGCATGTCGAGCACCTGGACGGCGAGCGTCGCCTCGCCGGGCTTCACGAGCTGCGCGGGCACGCGGTACCTGCGCGGCGAGGTCCAGTCGGCGATGGTGTTGGCGATCGCACGGCCGTTCCAGAACGCGATGTCCGCGTCGTCGATCGGGCCGAGCTCCAGCGTCAGTTCCTTGCCGGCCCAGGATTCCGGGATGGTCACCTGGCGGCGGAACCACACGGTGCCGTCGAACCCGCGCAGCTGGGCATCGGCGCTCCACGCCGACGGCAGCGAGACGGTGCGCCAGTCCTCGCCGTCGGTCACGGTGGCGGGATCGGCCCACTTGCCGGTGATTCCGGGTTCCTCGGCGTTCACCGCGGTCCACCACTGCGTGCCGGCCGCCTGGAACGCGCGCCGCCGCGCCTCGTAGGCGCGGTCGCGCTCGGCCTGGCCCAGGCGGTGCCATGCATCGACGGCCATGCGCTGGCGCCCGATGGCCTCGGTGTAGGCGACGTCCGACCCAAGCGTCGCGAGGTCGGCCCACGGCTCGGCGCGCGTGCCGCCCCAGTTGATCGAGAGGATCCCGACCGGCAGCCCCGTGCGCGCGTGGACGGCGGTCGCGAACCAGAACCCGACCGCCGTCGTCTCGGGCAGCGTCGCCGCGTCGAGCACCTGCCAGCGCGCGTCGATCGTCTCCGCCGGCCGGTTGGCGGTCACGTGGGGCGCCTTGAGGACGCGGATGGCGCCGTCGAGCGGCACCGACTTCGCGGCCTCGAGCTGCGGCCCCGTCGCGGCCAGCGGCCACTCCATGTTGCTCTGCCCCCCGGCGACCCACACGTCGCCCACCAGGATGTCACCGACCGTGATCGTGTTCGAGCCCCGGACCTCGAGGACCAGCGGGTCGTTGCTTCCCTTCAGCGGCTCGAGCGACAGCGCGAAGTGACCCGATTGGTCGGCGGCCGTGCGCCCGCTGCGCATGACGGCTCCCTTGGAGTCTCGGACCTCGACCGTGATCTCCTCGTGCGTTTGTGCCAGGCCGAACACCCGGACCGGACGGTCGCGCTGGATCACCATGTGGTCGGTGAACGCGGCGGGAAGCCGGATCTCGGCATGGACGGGAGCGGACGCGGCCAGGGCGACGGCGATCACGAGGGGGGCGCGCATGCTCCGCATGATGCCCGCGGGAGGCGCCGCATGCAATATCGTCCGCGCATGGCGACGGACCTTCCACCGTTGGTCGGGATCACCGCGGACGTGGCGCACGACGACCGTGGCCGCCCCCGGCACCAGGTGCGGTCGACCTACGTCGACGCGGTGCTTGCCGCGGGCGGCACTCCCGTGCTGCTTCCGGCGTGCGCCGCATCGCGCGAGCAGGCGCTGGACCGCCTGGACGCGGTCGTGATCATCGGGGGCGACGACGTCGACACGCGGCCGTTCGGAATCCCCCTCCACCCGGAGGCGCGCGTGATGGACCCGTCGCGGCAGGCGGCCGAGCTCGCGCTGCTCGACGCGCTCGGGCGTCGGCCCGCGGTCCCGTTGCTCGGCGTGTGCCTGGGAATGCAGCTCATGGGCGTGCACCGCGGGGCGCGCCTCATCCAGCACCTCGCGGACGTCATTCCCGACGCCGACCGCCACCGCGACGACCGCGTGCACGCGGTGCGGACGGACCTCGGCTCGGGCCCGGTCGCGAGCTGGCACCACCAGGCGATCGCGGATGCTCCCGGCTTCGACGTGATCGGCCGTTCCGACGACGGGGTCATCGAGGCCATCCGCGACCCGTCGCGCCCGTTCTGCGTGGGCGTGCAGTGGCATCCGGAACGCACGGCCGACGAGGCGCTGGGCGTGGGAATCTTCCGCAGGCTCGTGGACGCCGCGCGTGCCCGGTAGCCTGCGCGCATGCTGACCATCGCGCTTTCCACGGTCCTGTCGCTCGGTGACGTGCTCGCCGCGGGCTCCGCCGCCCCGGCGCTCTCGGTCGAGAAGTTCGTGAAGGGCGAGGCCGTGCCGGCGTTCGAGCCCGGCAAGGTCTACGTGCTCGAGTTCTGGGCGACGTGGTGCGGGCCGTGCATCCGTGCGATGCCGCACCTCTCGAAGCTGCAGAAGGACCACCCCGAGCTCACCGTGATCGGCGTGGCGGGATTCGAGCGCGCGGCCGACGCGGCGGCCATGGAGCGGAAGGTGCGCGAGTTCCTCGACGGCCGCGGCAAGGACGTCGAGTTCCGCATCGCGCTCGACACCGACGGCTCGATGGCGCAGGAATGGATGAACGCCGCGAAGCGACGCACCATCCCGACGTCCATGGTGGTCGGCAAGGACGGCAAGGTCGCGTTCGTGGGCTCGCCCAACGCCGAGCTCGACGCGGCCGTCCTCGCGGCGCTCGGCAAGGATCCGGCGGACGCCGACGCGAAGGCGCCCGGGACGAGCGAGCCCGCGTCGAAGTCGCCCGGCACCAAGCCCGCCGAGGGCGTGTGGAAGCGCGGGGATTCCCCCAAACGGCCGTCGGAGGCCCTCGAGCCGGGCACCACGGAGGAGGTCACGTCGGAACCCACCGACGAGAAGGGCGAGTCGATCAGCGAGTCGACGTCCTCGTCCTCCTCGACCTCCACGGTGAACGGCGTGACCGTGACCGAGACGGTCACCGAGACCGTGCGCGTCGAGGTGCGCAACGGGACGAAGACCACCACGAAGCGCCGCACGGTGACGCGCTCCGACGCCCCGAAGCCCTGAGGTCCGGGTGCTCCCGGCGTACTGCACGAACGTCCTGGCCGGACGCACGCTCGAGGAGACGCGGGCCGCGGTCATCGGCACGATGGGCGCGGTGCGGTCGCGCGTCGCCCCCGGGTCGACGCTGCCGGTCGGGCTGTGGCTTTCGTCGCGTGCGGCGGAGGAGCTGGCGGCCGAGCCCGACGGCGCGCGCCGCCTGCGCGACGACCTCGGGAACGCGGGGCTCGCGGTCGTCACGCTGAACGGGTTCCCGTACCACGACTTCCACCTGCCGACCGTGAAGCACGCGGTGTACGAGCCGCACTGGGCCGACGTGCGTCGGCTGATGCACACGACGCGGCTCGCGGACCTGCTGGTGGACCTCCTTCCCGCGGGCGCCGCGCGGGCCTCGATCAGCACGCTCCCGCTCGGCTGGCGCGAGCGCTTCAGCCTCGAGGGCTGCGGCGCGAGCGTGGGGCTCGCGGGCGCGATGCTCGAGCAGCTCGCCGCGCACCTCGCGCGCCTCGAGGACCGCACCGGCGTGCGCGTCACGGTCGACCTCGAGCCCGAGCCCGGGTGCATGCTCGACCGTGCGCGCGACCTCGTCGGCTTCCTCGAGCACGCGCTGCGTTCCCGTGCGGGCGGGCCGGACGTGCGTCGCTACGTGGGCGTGTGCCACGACACGTGCCACTCCGCCGTCATGTTCGAGGGCCAGCGCGAGGCGCTGCGGGCGTACCGCGACGCGGGCATCGGCGTCCACAAGGTGCAGGTCTCGAGCGCCGTCGAGGCCGACGGGTCGCCCGATTCGCTGCTCGTGCTCTCGGCCTTCGCGGAGCCGCGGTGGCTGCACCAGACGTGCGTGCGGCGCGCGGACGGCACCGTCGGATTCTGGGAGGACCTGCCTTTCGCGCTCGCGTCGGGGACGCACGGCACGTGGCGCACGCACTTCCACGTGCCGGTCTTCGCGGCACGGCTGGGCGCGCTGGCGACGACGCAGGGCGCGATCCTCGAGTGCCTCGAGGAGCTCGCGTCGTGGCCGGAGCCCGATCGCCCGCAGCTCGAGGTCGAGACCTACGCATGGGACGCGCTGCCGGACGGTGCGCGCGAGGGCCGGGCGCTGGTCGACGGCATCGCGCGCGAGGTGGAGTGGTGCGCCGGCGCGGCCCGGCGTGCCGGGTTCGTGCGGTCGGGGGGTTCCGCGTGAGCGCGCGCACCGGCATGGGTGCGTGGCTCGAGCTGATGCGGGTGGGCAACGCACCGACCGTGGTGTCGAACGTGTTCGCCGGGATGGCGGTGGGCCTGCAGGCGCGGCTCACGGACGTGCCGGTGCCGTTCGGGCTCGGCGTGGTGCTGGTCGCGGGCACCGCGCTCGCGTACGTGGCGGGCATGGTGCTCAACGACGCCTTCGACGCGCAGGTGGATGCGCGCGAACGCCCGTCGCGGCCGATTCCCTCGGGCCGCATCGGCGTCGCGCGGGCGCGGTTCGCAGGCCTCGCGACGCTCGGCGTGGGCGCCGCGATGCTCGCAAGCGCGGGCGAGGGAACGCACTGGTGGGCCATGCTGCTCGCCGGGTGCGTGGTGCTCTACAACGCCGTGCACGCATGGTTGCCCGGCGCGTTCCTGGTGATGGCGGCGTGCCGCGCGATCGTGCCCGTGATCGCGGCGCTCGCCGTGTCGCCGGGCGCCGACGGCGCGTTGCTCGGCTGGGTGGCCGGGGGCGCGTTCGCGTACGTCGCCGCGCTGGGGCTCGTCGCGCGCAACGAGGTGCAGGGTTTGCCGCCCGTGGCCCGCGCGGTCCGGTGGGCGCTGCCGCTCGCGGCGTGCGCGCCCCTCGGCGTGTGGCTGGCCGAGGGCGTGGGGCCGGAGTCGGCCGTGCTGGTGACGCTGGGGCTCGCGGCGATGGCGGCCGCGGTGGTCGGCGTGGTGACGGGCGTCCGGCTCGCCGCGTCCGGGCGTGCGGGCGCGGTGCCCGCGGCGGTCGGGACATGGCTCGGCGCGATCCCGCTGGTCGACGCCGCGACGTGCTTCCTGCTCGGGCGACCCCTGCTCGGGCTCCTGTGCATCGCGATGTTCGGCCTGTCGGGCGCCCTGCGGCCCCGCTTCGCGGCCAGCTGACCGCTGCTACCATTCCGGTCCCGATGACGGTCCTCGCGTCCTCCGACCTCACCACCTACATCCCGATCGCGATGGCGATCGGGATGAGCGTCGTGTTCGCCATCGTGAACATCGGCGCGAGCGCCCTGCTCGGTCCGCGCCGCGAGGGCGCGATCAAGGGCGACACCTACGAGTCGGGCATGGCGGCGATCGGCACCGCACGCAAGCGCTTCAACGTGCGCTTCTTCGTGGTGGCGATGACCTTCCTGCTCTTCGACGTCGAGGTGATCTTCCTGTACCCGTGGGCCGTGGCCTACGCGCAGCTCGAGCCGCAGAGCCCGATGGCCGGCCTGTTCCTGGCGCGCATCCTGTTCTTCATCGCCACCAGCGTGCTCGCGTACATGTACGCCTGGCGCAAGGGCGTCTTCCGCTGGGATTGATCGGCGCTTCGTGCCCAGCCAGCCCACGCTCACGTTCTTCGGTGCCGCAGGCGAGGTCACGGGGAGCTGCACGCTCCTCGAGACGGAGCACGCCAGGATCCTCGTGGATTTCGGCCTTTTCCAGGGGTCCCCGGCGCAGGAGCTCCGCAACGTCGAGGCCCCGCCGGTCGACTTCCGCCGGCTGGATGCGGTGGTCTGCACGCACGCGCACATCGATCACTGCGGCCGGCTCGGCATGCTCCCGCGGCTCGGCTTCGACCGCGTGATCCTGTGCACGGAGCCCACCGCCGAGCTGCTGCCCATGGTGCTCAAGAGCTCCGCGAACCTGCAGAAGGTGCGGCTCACCGAGCATCGCGACGGCACCGGCCCCGAGGCGGTGGTGGTCGATCCGCCGCCCGACCCGGCGATCGCCGCGGCGATGGAGCGGTTCGAGGACCCGCCCGTCCTCTACGGCGCGGGCGATGCCGAGCGCACCGCGCGCATGGTGGTGGGCATTCCCTACGGCGCATGGCGTGACGTCGCCTCCGGCGTGCGCGTGCGGCTGCACGACGCGGGCCACGTGATCGGGAGCGCGTCCGTGGAGTTCGAGGTCACGTACGGCGCGTCGCGCACGCGCATCGTGTTCTCCGGTGACGTGGGGCCCACGGGCGACGGATACCTCGCCGAGCGCGGGCGCTGCCCGGACGCGGACGTGGTCGTCATGGAGTCGACCACGGGCGCGCGGCCCGACGACGCCCCGAGCAGCGACATCGCGGCCGAGCTGCGGCGCGTGGTCGAGGATTGCCGTCATGGCGCCCGGACCGCCGTCATGCCCACGTTCAGCGTGGGCCGCGGACAGCTCATCGTGCATCACCTGGCCCGTCTGGCCCATGAGGGCGCGCTGGAGGGCGTCCCGGTCTACCTCGACAGCCCGATGGCGATCCGGGCGTCCGAGCTCTGCCGCAGGCACCCTTCGCTTCTTTCGGCGACCGCGCGCGGCATGACGAGCGCGGGACGCTCGCCTTTCGAGTTCGACGGGCTGCATTGCCTGTGGTCCCGCAAGCATTCGTTGCGCGTGGCCGGGCGCTCCGGTGCGGGGATCGTGCTTGCAGGCAGCGGTTTCTGCGATGCGGGCCCGGTGCTCCACCATCTCGAGCAGCGGCTCGGCGACGACCGGGGACTCGTCGTGTTCACGGGGTACGTGCTGCCTGGCTCGTTGGCCGAGGCCCTGGCCGAGGGCCGTGCGCGGCGCGTACGGATCAACGGGACCGAGATCGACGTGCGTGCTCGCGTGCGGCGGCTGCATGGGTTGAGCGGCCACGCGGACCCTGGGCAGATGGTGGACTGGATCGCCGGCGGGGGCCGCGCACCGTCCATGGTGATGCTGAACCACGGCGACCCGGTGGCACGCGAGGGGATGCGCGCCCGCGTGCAACGTGCGGGGGTGTCTTGCGTCGACACCCCGGCGCCACTGAAGCCGATCGTGGTCGGCTGATTGATGTCCAAATAACATCACATCAAGGTGAGGTGGTGTGGACCGCTACGCTGTGGGTGTTCCACGTGGAACGTCAACGCACGGAGGTATATCCATGGCAAAGCAGAGCATTGGCAAGCACGATCAATCCCCTTCGCGGCTTGGACGTGGGTTGGGGGCGTTGATTCCGGTTCCGGTCGCGCGGCCAATGCCGCCCAGCACGACCCCTGTGGCAATGAACCAAACCCAGGTTGAGTCTGACGCAACCCCAGCACGGCGAACCACCGTGGAGCCAAAGGAATCTTCGTCGGTGGAGACCGGCACTGTCCATGTGATTTCCCTGCCGGTCGACGCGATTTCACCCGGCGAGTTCCAGCCACGCGAGCACATCGCTCCGCAAGCACTGGCATCATTGGCGGAGAGCATCCGGCAGGCGGGCCTGATGCAGCCAGTCGTGGTTCGCGCAATGGCCGGTGGACGCCATGAACTCATCGCGGGCGAGCGCCGTTGGCGTGCCGTCATGTCTTTGGGGTGGACGCACATCCCTGCCATCGTGCAGGCGGTGAGCGACCAGGCGGCCGCGGAACTCGCGTTGATCGAGAACGTGCAGCGCGAGGACCTGAACCCCATGGAGCGGGCCAAGGCGCTCCGCCGGCTGGTGGATGAGTTCGGGTTGTCGCATCAGGAAGTCGGCCAACGGGTGGGGCTCGATCGCGCCACGGTCACGAACTTGCTTCGGTTGAATGAGCTTGACGGTGCCACTGGACAGGCGGTCCGTGACGGCACGATCTCCATGGGACACGCCAAGGTGCTGCTTGGGGTCACCGACCTGGCTCGGCGGTCCGAAGTGTTGCGACAGGCGGTCAATGAGTCGTGGTCGGTACGACAGCTCGAGGACGCGGTCCGGGCGTCATCGCCACGTGTTCCACGTGGAACATCCGGGCGGTCGGGGGTTGGCGTCACGGCCTCTCCGAGCGCGCACATTGCACAACTCCAGCGGGCGCTTGAGGAACACCTTGGGACCCGGGTTCACGTGAAGGTGGGGCGCCGCAAGGGTGCAGGGGAGATTCGGATCGCCTTTCACTCACTCGATGAGTTCGATGGCCTCATGCAGCGAATCGGGTTCAACACCAATCGACTCATTGTATAGTCCTATAACCAATGAATCCAGCGCGTGATCGGTTCGAAATGCCGACACAACACCAGGATGCGCGCGGCCCATGCTGGGTCAACCGCACCCGTGCGCCGTCCCCGGCCTCCGACCACGCTCACCGACCGCATCCACTCATCCAGGAAACCCGATCCATGCTGCTGATTGCCACCGTCGCCACGCTCGCCGCCTCGCTCACCGTCGCCGCCCCCGCCGTCCAGACGCCCGCCGCGCCGGCGGCGAACGCCGCTCCCGCCGCGGGCATGCGCTCGTTCACGGTCGACGGCGTCCACTCGAAGGCGTTGTTCCGCGTCATGCACATGGGCGCCGGCCAGTTCTGGGGCCGCTTCAACGACGTCTCGGGGACGTACTCGTTCGACCCGTCCAACCTCGCGACCGCGAAGTTCGACATCACGATCGCGATCGAGTCGGTGGACTCCGGCAACGGCGACCTCGACAAGCACCTGCGAAGCCCCGACTTCTTCGCCGCCAAGGACTTCCCGACCATGACGTTCCGCAGCACGGGCGTCGAGGGCGCGTCCGCCGCGGGGGGCATGCTCAAGGGCGACCTCACGATGAAGGGCGTCACGAAGCCGGTCACCGCGAAGCTCGAGTACACGGGCATGGCCGACATGGGCCGGGGCATGAAGTCCGGCTTCGAGGCCACGTTCACCATCAAGCGCAGCGACTTCGGCATCACCTACGGCGTCGACAAGGGCGCGATCGGCGACGAGGTCCGCGTCACCGTGGCCCTCGAGGGAAACCTCGCCAAGTGACGATCCCTGCCCGGCGACCGCACGTCCATGGAACTTGACCTCGCGCTTCGCGCCGTCGCCGCCCCCGTGGCGGCGATGGCCGCGTCGGTGTGGCTGCTCGTCGCGCTGGCAGGGCTGGCCGCACGCATGCGCGCCCGGGCTCCGGTCGATCCGTCCGAGGCCGCGGCGTGGCCCATGCGATGGGCGCTGACGACCCTGACCGTGCTGCCGGTGGCATGGGCCATCGCCTTCCAGGAGCCCTCGTGGCGTGAGGTGGCGGCGCCGGTCGTGTCGTACCAGTGGCTCGGATGGGCCGCGGTGGTCTCGGCGCTCGTGTCGTCGGCCCTCGCCACGGTCCCCGGGCGCACGATGGCGGCGGCCGCGGCGGTCTCGGCATCGGTGGTCACGTGCGCGATGGTGAAGCCACCGGGGCTGCCCGACGCGGGACCGAAGTTCCTCGCCGCGGCGGCCGCCGCCATCGGCGGCGCGGGTGCCGCATGGTCGATGCACGGCCCACGCGGCGAGCGCCGTGCGGCGCCGGCGTGGGCCACGTTCGCTGGGTGGTGGGCGTGCCTCGCCGTCGCGTCCGGCATGGTGCTGCTCTCCGGATTCGCGAAGTTGGCCGTGGCGTGCGGTGCGTTGAGCGCCTCCGCGGCGGCGTGGGCCGTGATGTCCGCGGTCCTCCCGCGCGTGGTTCACGCGGCTCCCGCCGTCTCCGGCGCGTTCGCCGCCACGCTGGGCGTCCTCTGCCTCGTGGCGCGCGGGTACGACGAGTCGGGCTTTCCCGCGTGGTGCTGGTGGCTGCTGGCCGCCGCGCCCGGGGCGGGTGCGCTGGCGGCATGGCCCGCGCGCCGTGGCCATGCGCGGAGCGCCACGGTCGTCGCGGTCCTCGCGCCGCCCGTGCTCGCGCTCGCGGCGCTTCTCGCGGCGCGTTCCTCCGTCGCGACGCCGACCGGCTCTCCGTCCCTCGACGACTATGCCATGTCCGGCAGCGCGCTCCCGCGCGTGCCGTAGGATGCGTCGATGCAGCCGTGGATCCCGTTCGTCGGTCCTGCGCCCGGCGTCGCCCGCTGGTGGTGGCTCCTGGTGATCCCGATGTCGTTCCTCATCAGCATGGCCTGGAAGGCCGTGCGGCAGGACGACATGTCCGGCTACTGGAAGGCCGTGGCGAGGATGGGCACCCAGGTCGTGCTCGGCATGGTCGGCCTCTTCGTGTTCATGGCGATCTTCCTGCGCGTGATCGTGCCCATGATGCCGGCCGAGTGACGCCGCGGCTCACCCGCGGGGGCGAACGCCGCCGCCGGGCTTCTGACCCTTGCCGATGGGGGCCTTGCGCTGCGAACCGCGGCCGACGGCCGCGCGTCCCGCCGCCGAGCCCTGCTGCACGCGCCGCTTGCGACGCTTCAGCGCCGCCGGTGCGCCGCGGATCATGTCCGCGAGCGAACGCTCGGGCTTGCGTGGTTCCGTGCCCGGCGCGGCTTCGTCGCGAGTCGCCCGCGGAGCGCGCCCCGATTTCGCCGGCCGCGCATGCGAGGGCGCGCCGCCCGTGCCGCGCGCGTGCCCTCGCTTCGTGCCGGGGCGTCCGGCCGAGCCCGCCCGGCCTGACCGGCCTCGCGTACCCGTTCGCGCGTCCTCGCCCTCGACGTCGGGAACGAGCCGATCCTGCGGCCGCAGGTAGTCCTGGTGGCGCGGTGCCTGCGCGGCCTCGAGCCGCACGCGCGTCATCCGCTCCACCTGGTTCCATCGATCGATGTCCGCGGGGCAGCGGAACGTGAACGCCTCGGCCGTTCCGCCGCCGTGCCCCGCACGCCCGACGCGGTGCACGTATTCCTCGGGCAGGAGCGGCACGTCGTAGTTGATGACGGTGCGCGCGGCGGGCACGTGCAGCCCGCGCGCGGCCACGTCCGTCGCGACGACGACGTCGGCCTTGCCCGCGGCGAAGTCCGCGAGCGCCTCCTGCCGCTGGCGCTGGCTGCGGTCGCCGTGGATGAGCACCGTCCGCACCTCGTGCTTGCGCAGCGCCGCGGCCACCCAGCCCGCACGGCGACGCGTGCGGCAGAACACCATCACGCCGCGCCTCTTCCCGTCCTTCACGAGCGCCACGGTGACGGCGGTCTTCGCCGCGTCCGTGACGTCGAAGAGGTGCTGGCCCAGGTCGCGCCGCGTCTCGGGCGTGCCTTCCACGCGAGCGCGTTCCTTGCCCACGAGGTCGACGCGCGCGGGGTCGCGCAGCATCTCCTCGATCACCGCCTCGACGGGCCGCGGCATCGTCGCGGTGAAGAAGAGGAGCTGCCGGGACTCGGGCGCGCGCGACAGGATCTCCTTCGCCTGGGGAAGGAACCCCATGTCGAGCATGCGGTCGGCCTCGTCGAGCACCACCTGCTGCACGAACGCGAGCGACGCGGCGTCGAGCTCGCAGAGCTCGCGCACGCGGCCGGGCGTCCCGACGAGGAGGTCGACGCCCTCGCGGACCGCGTCGCGCTGCGGGGCCAGGGGGCTCTTGCCGTACACGGCCGTCGTTCGCAGCACCGACCCGCGGAAGAGCTGCGCGGCCTCTCGAGCCACCTGCTGCGCGAGCTCGCGCGTCGGGCAGAGCACCAGCGCGCGCAGCCTGCGCCGGGGGTCCACCGGCCGGCCCTTCGTGCGGTGCGGTGGCTCGGCGAGGAGGCGGGCGGCCACGGGCACCAGGTACGCCAGCGTCTTGCCGGTGCCGGTCGCCGCGACGGCGGCGATGTCCCCGCCGCGCATCGCGGCCGGGATCGCCTCGCGCTGGATCGGGGTGGGGCGCTCCGCCCCCATGCGCGCGAGCGCGCCCACGAGCTGCGCGGGAACGCCGATCGAGCCGAAACCGCTTCCGTCCACGACGTCCTTGGATGCCATCACGGCCACTCTACGCGCATGCTCACGGGGCGGTCGGCGCGGGCTCGTCCGGGGCCGCAGGCGCCGGCTCGCGCTGGATCTCCTTCTCCCGGTACTTGGCGCGCATGCGCTTCTGGCGGTCGCCGAGGTCGATCTCGCCGCCGTCGATCCACGCACGGCGCACCGACGTGGTCACCTCGAACGGGTCCGCGGTCCAGAGGACCAAGGTCGCGCTCTTGCCGACCTCGACGGTGCCGTGGCTGTCGCCGCAGCCGGCGATCCGCGCGGCGTTCCGCGTGACGCACTCGAGCGCCGCAGCGTGGGGGAGCCCGTGCGCCACCGCGCGACCGCACTGGCCCGGCAGCGAGCGCTCGTGCGCCGGCTCGTCGCCCGAGGCGATCGAGCACTCGACGCCCGCCGCATGCAGGCGTGCGGGCACCGTGTAGGCGGCGTCGAACGCGTCGCCTTCGCGCAGCGGAAGGCGGTTGATGCCGTTCACCACCACCGGCACCTTGTGGGCCACCAGGAGCGGCGCCACCTCGGGCGCCCCGAGGCCCCCGACGATCGTGACGCGGTAGCCGCGCCGGGCGCCCCACAGCACCGCGGACTCGATCTGCCCGGGCCAGTTCGCGTCGACCAGGATCGGCTCCTCGCCCCGCAGCGCGGCACGCATCGACTCGAACCGCATGTCCTGCGCGATCGTCGCGTCGGCGTCGCGTGCGCGCACGTAGGCCTCGGCGGCGTCGAAGAAGCGGTCGATCGAAGCCAGCGCGCGGTCTCGCTCCTTGCGCTGCTCCTCGGGCGTCGCCTTGGTCCACGCGGAGCGCACGGGCTCCATCATGGGCCAACGGAGGACGAGCCCCGCGGCCTCGCGCACGCAGCGGTCCTTCGCGCTCCACCCGTCAAGCCGCATGGCGCTCGCGTGGCCCGAGACGGTGCCGCCCTCCGGGAAGGCGTGCGCCATCAGGATGCCCGCATTGCGCGCCACCGGGGGCAGGTCGCTGTCCGGGTTCACGGCGACGGCCGCGCGGACCTCCGGGTGGAAGTCGCCGAACTCCGTCCGGTCGTCGGTGGCCTCGACCTGCAGCGTCTCGACGAGTCCGAGCGCCGTCGCGCCGGCCCAGAACCCGGGAGTGAGCACGTGGCCGGGCGCGTCGACGACGTGCGCCGATTCGCCGACGAGCCCCGCGGGCATCGGCTCCGCGCCCACCGCGACGATGCGCCCGCGGTCGAACACGACGTAACCGTCCGCGATCGGCGCGGACCCCGGCACGCACGTGTGCACGGTGGCGTGGCGCACCGCGACCACCGCCTGCTGCGGCGGCGCGGGCACCTCGGGCGACTGCGCTGCCGCGGAGGCCGCGAGGAACGCGGACGTCACGGCACCGGTCAACGCGGCGCGCACCCCCCGCCATGCCGAAGCGCGGGCCCATCTTGTTCCGAGTCCGCTCATCGCGCACCTCCTTCGCCGCCGGTGACCTCGAAGATCGCCGACCACGTGTCCGTCGCCTCGCAACCGCACTCGCCCGGCCGCACGGCCTCGGGGTCGATGCCCGCGCGCACGCGGTCGCGCAGCACGCGGTCGCGCACGTCGAGCATGCGTGCGAGCAGCGGCGAGCCGCGTCCCGTCGGCGTCGCGCCGCCCGTCGGTGGTCCGCCGTCCTTCGCGTCCTTGCCGCCCTTGGGTTCCTTGCCCTCGCCCTTCGGCGAATCGGCCGACTCCGCGACCGCGAGCGCGAGCAGCCGCGACCGCGTGGCCGCGTCGCGCGTGCGCATGCGGGCGTCCACGGCCGGGTCGAAGAGGCGGTCTCCGTCCACCCACGTTCCCATGCAACGCGCGTAGATCGAGAGCGGGTCCGCGCTCCACAGCGCGAGGTCCGCGTCCTTGCCCACCTCGATCGATCCCGTGCGCGCGTCGATCCGCAGCTGCTTCGCGGGGTTGAGCGTGACGAACTTGATCGCCTCCTCGCGGGGCACGCCGCCCCACCGCACCGCCTTCGCGGCCTCGGTGTTCATGCGCCGCGCGAGCTCGTCGCTGTCGGAGTTGAAGCTGGTCACCACGCCCGCCTTCCACAGCATCTGGCCGTTCCATGGGATGGCATCCATCACCTCCACCTTGTACGCCCACCAGTCGCTGAAGCTCGACGCGCCCGCGCCGTGCCGCGCGATGTCCTCGGCGGCCGTGTAGCCCTCGAGCACGTGCGGCAGCGTGGCGACGCGGAACCCGGCCG
>CAYSFS010000002.1:0-48212 GCA_964430235.1 uncultured Chitinophaga sp.
TCCCTCCCCCCATGGAAGCAGGAATCGTCGGCCTCCCGAACGTCGGAAAGAGCACGCTTTTCAACGCCCTCACCGCGGCCGGCATCGAGGCGGCGAACTACCCGTTCTGCACCATCGAGCCGAACGTCGGCGTCATCACCGTGCCCGACGCCCGGCTGGCGACGCTGCAGTCCCACATCCAGAGCCAGAAGGTGATCTCGGCCATCATCCGGCTGGTCGACATCGCGGGCATCGTGCGCGGCGCGAGCGAGGGCGAGGGCCTCGGCAACAAGTTCCTGAGCCACATCCGCGAGGTGGACGCCATCCTCCACGTGGTCCGCTGCTTCGAGGACGCCGACATCGTCCACGTCGAGGGCTCGGTCGACCCGATCCGCGACATCGGCACCATCGAGACCGAGCTCATGCTCGCCGACATGCAGGTGGTCGAGAACATCCTCGACAATGCCTCGCGCACCGCGCGCAGCGGCGACAAGGAGGCCATCGCGAAGGTGGCGGTGCTCCAGAAGTGCAAGGCGTGCCTGGACGCCGGCAACCCGATCCGCAGCCTGCAGCTGGACGACGAGGACCGGCGCGTCCTGAAGTCGCTGGGCATGATCACCGCGAAGCCGGTGCTCTTCGTCGCCAACGTCGACGACTCCGACCCCACCGGCCAGGGCCCGCTGGTGCAGAAGGTGCGCGACTACGCGAAGGCGAACGGGGGCAAGGTGGTGGTCGTGTGCGCGAAGATCGAGAGCGAGCTCGCCGAGCTCGCCGAGGCCGACCGCGCCGAGATGCTGTCGGCGCTCGGCATGCAGGAGCCCGCGCTCCACTCGGTGGCGCGCGCGGCGTACGACCTGCTCGGGCTCCAGAGCTACTTCACCGCGGGCCCGAAGGAGATCCGCGCATGGACCGTGCTCAAGGGCGCCACCGCGCCCCAGGCCGCGGGCGTCATCCACACCGACTTCGAGCGCGGCTTCATCCGTGCCGAGATCTACTCGGTGGGCGACCTCGAGAAGCACAAGAGCGAGAAGGCCATCCGCGAGGCCGGCCGCATGCGCGCCGAGGGCAAGTCGTACGTGATGCAGGACGGCGACGTGTGCCACTTCCTGTTCAACGTGTGAGTTATGGGGTCACAAGTGGCTCCCGGGCAAGGAGTTGCGTCAAGCCCACTTGACGGATTCTTCCCCTTGGCTATGCTTCCGGCGTCGTGACCGCAACCGCACACCAGACGACCGACCGCCTCGCGCGGGGCCTTGGCGCAGCCGCGTCCGGCCCGGCCGCGGGCATCCCGCGTCGAATGACCCTCGCGCGCCGGTCCGACGTCGTGCGCCGCATCGAGGCGGCGAACGCCGCGCGCGCGCGTCAGCGCCCCTGCAGCGGATCGCCCTCGACGTCCCAGCGGGCGTCGGTCTCGATGGCGTCCTCCAGCATCCGCGCGTAATCGCGCGCGGGCACCTCGTACGTCCCGAACTGCCTCATGTGCTCGTTCGAGTACTGGCTGTCGCACAGCGTGAATCCGCCGCGGCGCAGCCGGTCCACCAGGTGCACCAGGCATGCCTTGCTCGCGTCGGTGCCCTTGCCCGGCACGTGGAACATGCTCTCGCCGAAGAAGGCCCCGCGCAGCGCGACGCCGTAGAGGCCGCCGACGAGCTGGCCGTCGCGCCACGCCTCGACCGAGTGCGCGAATCCCATGCGGTGGAGCTCGGTGTAGACGCGCACGATGTCCGAGCCGATCCAGTTGCGGTTGTCGGGCCCGCGGTCGCGCGCGCACGCGGCGATCACCTTCGCGAAGGCGGTGTCCACGCGCAGGTCGAACCGGCCGCTCCGCACGGTGCGGGCGAGCGAGCGGGCGACCCGGAACCGCGCGTCGAGCGGGACCAGCGCGCGCGGGTCGCACGTGAACCACTCGACGCGGCCGGTCTCGGGCTCGCACATGGGGAACGCGCCCCGCATGTAGCCCGTGAGCACCAGTTCCGGCGTGATCGAGCGCGTCACGGCGCGGTCCTCACTTCGCGGGGCGGCTGTTGGCGCGCAGCTGGGCGAACTGGCGGTGCCCGGCGGGCCCGCCGTGGAAGCCGTAGCCGGACTGCCGGGCGCCCACCCAGGGCGTGCCCTGCGCGCCGCCGCAGCCGCGGTTGATGCCGACCATGCCCGCGCTCAGGCGGCGCGCCACGCGCTGCGCGCGCTCGAGGTCGCCCCCGAACACCGCGGCGCCGAGCCCGTAGGGCGAGTCGTTCGCAAGGCGCACGGCCTCGTCGTCGTCGCCGTACTCCATGATGCAGGCCACGGGGCCGAAGGTCTCCTCGCGCATGATGTCCATGCCGTGGTCGACGCCCACGAGGACGGTCGGCGGCACGAAGTTGCCGGGCGCGTCGGTGCCGCCCGCGAGGACGCGCGCGCCGGCCGCGCGCGCCGCGTCCACCTGCTCGAGCACCTTCCGCTTCTGCCGCGCGTTGACCATGGGCCCGACGGCGACGCCCGGCTGCGTGCCGGGGCCCTGCACCAGCGCCTTGGTGCGCTCGAGCACCCGGTCGACGAAGGGCTGCGCCACGGCGCGGTGCACGTAGATGCGTTCGGTGCTGACGCACACCTGCCCGGCGTTGCGGAAGCTGTTGCGCACCGCGAACGCCGCCGCCGCGTCGAGGTCGGCGTCCTCGAGCACCACCAGCGGGTCCTTGCCGCCGAGCTCGAGGATCACGCGCTTCAGGCCCTCGGCCGCGTCCTGCATGATGCGCACGCCCGTGGCGCGGCTTCCCGTGAAGACGATGAGGTCGACGTCGGCGCGCACGAGGGCGCGGCCCACGTCGCCCGCCCCGTGCACCGCCTGCAGCACGCCGGGCGGCAGGTGCGCCTGCAGGCACTCGGCCCAGGCCTGCGCGCAGAGGGGCGTCTCCTCGCTCGGCTTCAGGATCACCGCGTTGCCCGCCACCAGCGCGGGCAGCACGCTCTGCTGCGGCATCAGCACGGGGAAGTTCCACGGCGTGATGGCGGCGCACACGCCGAACGGGTCGTGATGCAGCGTGGTCAGCGTGTGCTCGTCGCGCAGCTCCTGCGGGCGCAGCGCCGCGACGATCTCGTCGAGCTCCTCGGCCATGCCGTCGGCGGCGTAGTTCGCCTCGCCCTTGCCTTCGGGGGCGGGCTTGCCCATCTCGGCGGTGATGAGCTCGCCGATGCGCGGGGCCGCGGCCTTCAGCGCCGGGATCGCGGCGCGCAGGCACGCCGCGCGTTCGTCGACCGGGAGCGCCGCCCACGCGGGCTGCGCGGCGCGGGCGCGCGCGACGACGTGTCCGATATCAGCGGGGCTGGCGGCGTCGACGCTGCCGACGGGCTCGCCGGTGGCCGGGTTCATCGACACCAAGGTGGGCATGGGCGCAAGGATACGCCGCGGGTGCGGGCCGGCCCCTTGGCGGACGTGCCGCTTCGGGTAGCATTTCGCGTCCCTCAACATGGGCCGTCGGTGACTGGCTTGGGCCAGGCGCCGCATGGTGCAGGCAACGCGGCATGACCGCCTGCTCCAGCCTCGAGGGTGCCGCGGCCAGGGTGTTCCCGCCGCGCCAGCACGAGTGGCAGTTGGTGGTCCGAGCCCCTGGAGACACGACGCGCACGAACGCGCGAAGCCCATCCGAACGACCCGATCCCTGGCCCGTGGTGTAACGGTAGCACAGCAGGTTTTGGTCCTGCTTGTCTAGGTTCGAATCCTAGCGGGCCAACTTCACGACCCCGCGCGGCGCGCGCCGCACGGATGCACGGACGACCCGACGCGCGCACGCGCGAACCACCCACCGCACGCCGATGAGCACCAACACCCGCCCATCCTCGTACACGCGCAGCGTGATCGTCCTTGCCGCCGGCAAGGGCACGCGCATGAAGAGCGACCTCCCGAAGGTCATGCACCCCGCGCTCGGCCGGCCCATGGTCGAGTGGGTGGTCGACGCCGCGCGCGCCGTCGGCTGCGCGCCGGTGGTGCTCGTGGTCGGCCACGGCGCCGAGGTCGTGCGCGGCCACTTCGAGGGACGCCCGGGCGTCGAGTTCGTCACGCAGATGCCGCAGCTCGGCACCGGCCACGCGGTGGACATGGCGCGCCCGCTCTTCGAGCGCGGCATGCTGGGCGAGGAGACGCTGGTCCTCTGCGGCGACGGCCCGCTGATCCGCGCGCACACGCTTCAGGCGCTGCTGGCGACGCACCGCGAGTCGGGCGCCGCGGCCACGCTCGCCACCGCGGTCATCCCCGACCCCGCCGGCTACGGCCGCATCGAGCGCGACGCGCACGGGCGCTTCGCGCGCATCGTCGAGCAGAAGGACGCGACGCCCGCGCAGCTCGCGCTGCGCGAGGTGAACCCCTCGTACTACTGCTTCCGCACCGCGGACCTCTTCGACGCGCTGAGGCGCGTCACCAACCAGAACGCGAGCGGCGAGTACTACATCACCGACGTCTTCGAGCTGCTGCTGCGCGACGGCAAGCGCGTGAGCGTGGTGGACGCGGTGCCGCCCGAGGACGTCCTGAGCGTCAACACCCCGGAGCAGCTCGCCGAGGTCTCGGCGATCCTCGCCTCCCGCAACGCCGCGCCGGCGGGGGTGGCCCGGTGACGAACCCCGACCGCGACCACCTGAAGGTCTTCACGACGCGCAGCGGGCGCGACCTGGCGCAGCGCATGTGCGAGCACATCGGGATGCCGCTCGGGCAGGCCGACACGGTGCAGTTCCCCGACGGCGAGCTGCTTGTGAAGCTCTCCGAGGACGTGCGCGGCCGCGACTGCTTCATCGTCGCGAGCACGTGCTTCCCGGTGAACGACAACCTGATGGAGCTCCTGGTCTTCATCGACTGCCTGCGCCGCGCGAGCGCCAAGCGCATCACCGCGGTGATCCCCTACTTCGGGTACGCGCGCCAGGACCGCAAGGACGAGGGGCGCGTGCCGATCACGGCGAAGCTCGTCGCCAACCTCATCACCGAGGCCGGCTGCGACCGGGTGCTGTGCGTCGACCTTCACGCCGCCCAGATCCAGGGTTTCTTCGACATCCCGGTGGACCACCTGACGGCGGCCCCGGTGCTGGTCGAGCACTACCAGGCCATGCGCGACTCGCTGGGCGACTGCGTGGTCGTGAGCCCGGACGTCGGCAACGTCAAGGTGGCGAACATGTTCGCGAGCCTGCTCGGCTTCGACATGGCCATCATCGACAAGCGCCGCCAGAGCGGCACGAAGGTGACCGTCAAGAACCTGATCGGCGACGTGAAGGGCCGGCGCGTCCTGATGTTCGACGACATGATCTCGACCGCGGGCACCGTGGCCGAGGCCGCGCGCGTCGCCATGGAGGAGGGCGCGGTCGCGTGCGAGTGCGCGTGCACGCACGCGGTGCTCGTGGGCCAGGCGTTCGCGCGCCTGGCGACCCCCACCATCACGCGGGTCACCATCACCGACACCATTCCCGGCGGCGAGCGACTGAAGCCGCTGGAGGACAAGCTCACGGTGCGCTCGGTGGCGCGCCTCCTCGGGGAGGCCGTCCGCCGGATCCACCATGACCAGAGCGTCAGCGCCATGTTCCGCGAGGGCATCGGCGTGAAGCGCTGAGACGTTCGAAACCAGACCCAGACTCCACCCCATTCGAAAGGAGACATGAACCATGTCAAAGGAGACCCCGGTCCTCGTCGCGAAGAAGCGCGAGAAGCTCGGCACGCGTTACTCGCGTCGCCTCCGCGCGGCAGGTGAGCTGCCCGCGAACCTGTACGGCCACGGCAGCGAGCCGATGGCGATCAGCCTCAACGAGCACGAGACCATCTACGCGCTCAAGAAGGGCGCGCACGTGCTCGCGCTGAAGTTCGAGTCCGGCGAGACCGACACGGTCCTCGTGAAGGACCTGCAGTTCGGCTACCTCGGCGACAACGTGATCCACATGGACCTCGCCCGCGTCAACCTCGACGAGGTCGTCACGGTCAAGGTGCACCTCAGCTTCATCGGCACCCCCGAGGCGGCCAAGAAGCCCGGCGCGATCGTGGTGCACGACATGCCCCAGGTCGAGGTGCAGTGCAAGGTGCGCGACATCCCCGAGGAGGTCCGCATCGACCTTTCCTCGATGGGCGAGGCGCTCACCGCGGGCCAGCTCAAGATGCCGGCCGGCATCACGCTCGCGGGCGACGCGAACGCGATCGTGTGCCGCATCGAGTTCATGAAGGACGAGGAAGGCACGGCCGAGGCGGCAACCCCGGACGCGAAGGCGGCCCCGGAAGTGCTCACCGCGAAGAAGGAGGAGGGCGAGGCGAAGAAGTGACCTGAGGCAGACGCGGCCCCGGGCGACCGGGCCGCGCGAGCGCAGGTTCCTCCCGTGCCATCGAGCCAGCGATGA
Source organism: uncultured Chitinophaga sp. (assembly GCA_964430235.1). Classification (GTDB taxonomy): domain Bacteria; phylum Planctomycetota; class Phycisphaerae; order Phycisphaerales; family SM1A02; genus UBA966. The sequence goes on from CAYSFS010000002.1 coordinate 6,319, forward strand.
AGCTCATCGTCGGACTTGGCAACCCCGGACCCGAGTACGCCGGCACCCGACACAACGTCGGGTTCGACGTGGTCGACCGCCTCGCGGCGCGTTTCGCACCCGGTGCGACGCCGCGCTCGCGGTTCTCCGGGCTGGCCGTGGAGGCGGACGTCGGCGGCGAGAGGTGCATGCTCCTCAAGCCGATGACGTACATGAACCTCTCCGGACGCCCCGTCCAGGAGGCCGTCCACTTCTTCAAGCTCGAGCCCTCGAGCGACCTCCTCGTGATCGTCGACGACCTGGCCCTCCCCTGCGGCTCCATCCGGCTCCGGCCGGACGGCTCCAGCGGCGGGCACAACGGGCTCGCCGACATCGGCCTCAAGCTCGGGTCCAACTACTGGGCGCGCCTGCGGATCGGGATCGACCCGCCGGGGCGCGTCAGGCAGTCGGACTACGTGCTCGGGAAGTTCTCCCCCGACCAGCAGGCGCCGGTCGAGGCGTCCCTCGCGGAGGCCGCGCGCGCGGCCGAGGCGTGGGCGACCAAGGGACTCGCGGAGGCGATGAACCGTTTCAACACCAAGGCCGCGCGTGCGGCACCAGAAAGCAACGCAAAGGAAACCACATGACCACCACCGAAACCCGCATCGGCAAGTACGAGGCGATGTTCCTCTTCCCGCAGGCGGCCTCGGCCGACATGAACGGCGCGATGGACCACATCAAGGAAGTCCTCTCCAAGGGAGAGGCCACGCTGCACAGCCTGGTGAAGTGGGACGAGCGCCGGCTCGCCTACGACATCGACGGCAACAAGCGCGGCGTCTACTTCCTGTCGCGCTTCACGGCCGACACCCGCAAGGTGAAGGAGATCGAGCGCGACTGCCGCCTCAGCGAGAAGATGCTCCGCTCGCTCATCGTCCGCAACGACGAGCTGACCGACGAGGAGATGAAGAACGCCTCGGCGGCCCAGCGCACGATGGACGAGGCGCGCCTCCGCGACGACGCGCCGGCCCCCGCCGGCGGCGGCGCCGAGGAGTGATGCCGGGCGCGGGCGACCGGCCCGCGGCGGCGTGACCGAAGGAGATTCCCGCGGGCCGCGCGTTCCTGTCGAAGGGCGCGCGGCCCGCGGTGCTTCACGGATGCGGGCGCGGCGCACGGACGTGTGCGGAGCGTGCAAGGCTGCGATGCGCCGAAAAGCAACCACGGCCGCGTGCAGGCGTGGAGCACGCGGCCGGGTCGTTTGGCAGGGCCGACTTCTCGCTTCGCGAGGACCCGCGGCAGAAAAGGGTGAGATCCGCAGGTCCTCGCGTCGAGTTGTCCGTCCCCTCACAGGAAGAGGCGGGGACGCGCGAGGAACTGGATCACGCAACGGCGCAGAATTTTGATGAATTAGTTATCGGTCTTCATTCCAATCCGCTTGCCCGCCACAAACCCGGTGGAATTTCTGCCTGATCACCCAGGTACTTCCCCCTGCCTCGCGATACTTCACCGTGTCGCGCTCGGGAAGTCCGCGCGGACCGCAAGGATGCATGGCGCTTGGCCGGCCGGATCACCGGCGCCGGGCGCCCCAACACGAAGGAGCCAGCCATGGCCAATCTGAACAAGGTGATGCTGATCGGCAACCTCACCCGCGACCCCGAGCTCAAGTACACGCCGGGCAACCAGGCCGTGTGCGAGATCGGGCTTGCGGTCAACCGCAAGTACCGCACCAAGGACAACGAGGAGCGAGAGGAAGTCACGTTCATCGACTGCGAGGCCTGGGGCAAGCAGGCCGAGGTCATCAAGCAGTACATGGCCAAGGGCCGCCCGATCTACATCGAGGGGCGCCTGAAGCTCGACACGTGGGAAGACAAGAACGGCGGCGGCAAGCGCAGCAAGATGCGCGTCGTGGTCGAGGACTTCCAGTTCCTCGGCGGCGGCGCGGGCGGCGGCGGCGAGCGCTACGTGTCCGATGACGCGGGCGGCGCACCGCGCGGCCGCGGCGGCCGCACCCCGGCCGCGACGGGCGGCCGCGGCGGCGCGCCCCACGCGGACGTGCCGGAAGAGGACATCCCGTTCTGAGCCGACCGGCACCTCGGGTGCCCCGACGCCTTGATTCTGGGACACAGGCCGCACGGCCGGGTCCGGCGCTTGCCAGACCCGGCCGTTCCTGTCACACTGCGCGACTCGCCTCCGTGCCGCCCGAGCGGGCCGCACGCGACAACAAGCTGGGCCCGAGGCAGCCCTAACTTCGCGCGGCACCGCCGCGAAAGGACAGCGTCATGGCACTTCGCAAGGTCGAGCTCCTGCTCAACCGCACCATCGAGAACCTGGGCCTGGTCGGGGACGTCGTGAAGGTGAAGCCCGGCTTCGCCCGCAACTACCTGCTGCCGCACGGCTTCGCCGAGGCCCCCACCGCCGAGAAGATCGAGGCCCTCAAGCACCTCCGTGCCGAGGCGCAGGCCGAGCTCGCCAAGCTGCGCGCCGCGCGCGAGGCGCTCATCGCCCGCATGGAGGGCGTGTCGATCAAGCTCATCCGCAGCGTGAACGACCAGGGCGTGCTCTACGGCGCCGTCACCCAGCGCGACATCTCCGACCAGCTGGTGGCCGACGGCTACCACGTCGACATGCGCGCCGTGCGCCTGCAGAACCCCATCCGCCGCATCGGCAGCTACGCGTGCGTCATCCAGCTCGACCGCGACCTCAAGACCGAGGTCGGCATCGAGGTGCTGCCCGACCGCACGCTCGAGACCATGACCGCCGCCGCGGCGGCCGAGGAGGAGGCCCCGGCCCCCGAGGCGGCGCCCGCCGCCCAGGCCCCCGCCGCCGACGCCGACACCAAGTCGGCCAAGGGCAAGAAGGCCGCCAAGGCCTGATCTTGGCCGGGGCGGCGTCGCCGCCAGCCCGGGAAATTCTTGTTCCACCCGCCCGCCGTCCCCGGACGGCGGGCTATCTTTCCCACCCGCGACGGGTCGGCACGGAAGTGATCGAATGGAGGTCGACGAGCCGATGACCCCGGTACGCACGGAGCGCCCGACGCCCGCACGCGGCGAGCGCTTCCCAAGGCTCAAGGACGAGCGAGGCGACGCAACGATGACGACCGCAGCAGTGTCCCGGCGCGAGGCGCTCCCCAGCACCCGCCGTTCCGTCACGCACAAGTTCGCGATCGGCGGCCACGAGGGCTACCTCACGGTGGGCCTGTTCTCCGACGGCCGCCCGGGCGAGATCTTCGTCAAGATGAGCAAGGAGGGCTCGACGCTCTCCGGGCTCATCCAGGGCTTCTGCCGCGCGTTCAGCCTGGCGCTGCAGCACGGCCTCTCGGCCGGCGAGGCCGCCGAGCGCTTCCGCGGCATGCGCTTCGAGCCGCTGGGCCCGACGTCGAACCCGGAGATCCCGGAGGCGTCGAGCATCCTCGACTACGTGGCGCGCTACCTGCTGCTGAACTACGGCGACCGTCGCTGAGCGCGCGGCGGCGGCGCGGGCGGGGGCACCGTTGCGGGCGCCGCCTCGACCGGCGCCGCGAGCGCCGTCGCGCCGATCCGCCGGTGCAGCGCACGGAGCAACGAGCGTGGGTCGGGGATTCCCTTTGCCGGGCGCCAGAACACGTCCGTGAGCCCGCGCTCGTCGGGCTGCCCGACGACGCGCACCGTGCCGCCGATCCCCGAGAGCCTCGCGCGCAGGCCCTGCGGGTCGATGGCACGGAACACCACGTCCTGCTCGCGCCGCGCCACGCTGCGCACGCCTGCGAGCGTCGCCCCCAGCCGAAGATCCGCGAGCGCGAGCAGCGTCTCGACGCCGGGCGGCGGCGCGCCGTAGGCGCTCTCGAGGTCCGTGCGCACCTTCGCCAGCTGCGACGCGTCCTTCGCGGCCGCGATGCGGCGGTACGCCTCCATGCGGCGGAGGTCGCTCGGCACGTAGCCGCGCGGGATGCTCGCGGCGACGCCCACGTCGAGCACCGTGTCGCTCGGCACCACGCGCTCCTCGCTGCGGAGGTCGCCCACCGCCTGCTCCAGCAGCTGGCAGTACATCTCGTAGCCCACCGTCGCGATGTGCCCGCTCTGCTCGGCGCCCAGGAGGTTGCCCGCGCCGCGGATCTCGAGGTCGCGCATGGCGATGCGGAAGCCCGCGCCGAGCATCGAGTAGTCCTCGATCGCCTTCAGGCGCTTCATCGCGTCCTCGGTGATGGTGCGGTCGGCCGGAAGCATGAGGTAGCAGTAGGCCCGGTGGCGCGAGCGCCCCACGCGGCCGCGCAGCTGGTGGAGCTCGGCCAGCCCGTAGATGTCGGCGTCGTGGATGATCATCGTGTTGGCGGTCGGGATGTCGATGCCGCTCTCGATGATGGTGGTCGACACCAGGATGTCCGCCTCGTGGCGCATGAAGGCGAGCATCACCTGCTCGAGCATCGCGGGCGTCATCTGGCCGTGGCCGACGATCACGCGCGCCTCGGGGACGAGGTCCTTCACCCCCGCGGCCACCTCCTCGATGTCGTGCACGCGGTTGTGGACGAAGAACACCTGCCCCTCGCGCGCGAGCTCGCGGCGGATCGCCTCCTGCACGCGCCGCGGGTTCCAGGGCAGCACCTCGGTCACGATCGCGCGGCGGTCGGGCGGCGGCGTGGTGAGGCTCGAGATGTCGCGCAGTCCCATGAGGCTCATGTGGAGCGTGCGCGGGATGGGCGTGGCGCTCAGCGTGAGGACGTCGGCGGTGAGGCGGAACGCGAGCAGGCGCTGCTTGTGCTCGACCCCGAAGCGCTGCTCCTCGTCGACCACCACGAGCCCGAGGTCGGCGAAGCGGACGTCCTGGCTCAGCAGCCGGTGCGTGCCGATGACCACGTCCACCGCGCCCTTCGCGACGTCCTCGAGGATGCGCGAGCACTCGGCGCCCGACTTGAACCGGGAGAGGCTCTCGATGCGGAACGGGTACGCGCGGAAGCGATCGCGGAACGTGCGCTCGTGCTGCTCGGCGAGCACGGTGGTCGGCACGAGCACCGCGACCTGCCGCCCGCTCTCGACGGCCTTGAACGCCGCGCGGATGGCGACCTCGGTCTTGCCGAAGCCGACGTCGCCGCAGATGAGGCGGTCCATGGGTCTCGGCGCCTGCATGTCGCGCTTCACCGACGCGATCGCCGCCGCCTGGTCCTCGGTCTCGGTCCAGGGGAAGTCGGCCTCGAACTCGCGCATCCACTCGGTGTCCTCGGGGTAGCGGATGCCGGCCGTCGACTCGCGCGCGGCCTGGATGCGGATCATCTCGCCGGCGAGGTCGCGCACCGCCTCCTGGACGCGCTCCTTCTGCGCCTTCCAGCGCTTGCCGCCGAGCGCGCTGAGTGGCGGGCGCGCGCCGCCCGCGCCCACGTACTTCTGCACGAGGTCGATCTTCGACGCAGGCACGTGCATCCGTGCGCCCGCGTCGAACTCGAGCGTCAGGAACTCCTCGTCGCCCTGCCCGTCGGCCGAGGCGATCGACTGCAGGCCGTGGAAGCGCGCGATGCCGTGGTCGCGGTGCACCACGTAGTCGCCCGGGCCGAACTGGAGGAACGCCTCGCGGCTGGTGGCCGCGCCCACGCGCTGCACGCGCCGCCGCGATCCCCACCGGTGGAGCACCTCGCGCTGCGGGACCACCGCGACCGCCGCGGGCCCGTCGGGGTCCCACGTGAACCCGCGGTGCACGTGGCACGCAATGGCCGCGACCCGGGCGCCGGCCGCGGGCGCGTGCTGCGCGAGGAGCTCGCGCGCGCGGGCGAGCTCGCCCTCGGAGTCGCAGCACAGCGCCACCGGGCGCGAGGCGGCGAGCGCGGCGACCTCGCCGAACGCGCGCGCGACGTCCTCGTCGAACGCGGGCAGCCGCTCGACCGGGAGGGTGGCCACGCGGGCGGTGGCGTTCGCGGCGCTGAACCCGTTCACGTCCACCAAGGCGTGGCAGCGTGCGCCCAGCGCCTTGAACACGGCCTGCGGCGAGCTGATGCCCGCGCCGTCCGAGACGCGCTCCCAGTAGCCGCGCCCCTGCTCCATCACCTCGGCGAGCTCGGCGACGACGGCGACGCACTCCCCGGGGATCAGGTCGTGGAACGGGACGGTGCCGTCGTCGCCGGTGCCGACGCCCGTGAGCGCCACGAACTGGGCCGCGTCGACGCGGCGGTCGCTCGCCTGCGTGGCGAGGTCGACCTCGAAGATGCGCTCGAGCTCGTCGCCGAAGAAGTCGAGCCGCACGGGAAGGCCGCCGCCCGGCGGGAACACGTCCATCACGCCGCCGCGCACGGCGAACTCGCCCGGGCTCTCGATGGCCTCGGTGCGCGCGTAGCCCGCGTCGGCGAGCCACGCGGCGAGCTCGCGCGGCGCGCACGCGCCGCCGGCGCGCACGCGGCGAAGCGCACGGGGAAGGCACTGCGGGCCCGGCACGGGCTGCATCAGCGACGAGAGCGCCGCCACCGTGACCCGCGGGGCATCGCCCTCGACCAGGCGCCGCACCACGGCCAGGCGCTCGGCGAGGAGGTCCGCCGCCGCCACCGACTCTCCCGGCAGCGCCTCGAGCGCCGGCAGGTGCGCGACGTCGAGCGGCATTCCGCCCGTCGACAGCCCCGCGAGCTCCTGGGCCGCCTCGTCCGCCTCGTCGAGGTGCGCGACCACCAGGAGCACCGGCCGCCCCGTGCGCACCGCGAGCGCCGCCGCCGCGAACGCCGTGCTGCTTCCCGCCGCGCCGCGGCAGGACGAACCCCCGCCCGCCTCGACGTTGGAGACGAGGGGGTCGAGCGCGGCCGATGCGACCATCCCGCCGAACCAGGCGGGCGATGCGTCCGATGCAGGGGGCATCACCGGGCAGCGTAGGCGCGGCCCGCGGCGACGTGGGGGCGGAGGACCTCGAGCGTGGCGGGCCCGATTCCCCGGACGCGGTCGAGGTCGTCGACGGACCGGAACGGCCCGCGCGCGTCGCGGTCGGCGACGATGGCGGCGGCGAGCGAGGGGCCCACGCGCGGGAGGAGCGCGAGCTCGTCCGGGCCCGCGGCGTTCACGTCGACGGGGTCGGGACGGATGCGGTGCGCCTCGGCGCCGGGCGCACGCATCGCGGCGTGCGCCGCGAGCAACGCGAGCGCCGCGGCGAGCGCGATCGACGTGGCGGAGCGGACGCGCTCCCGGAGGCGTCGGGCCCGACGCGGGGTCACGCCTGCCCCGCGGCCTTCGCGACGAGCGGCTGCCGGATGCGACGGCGCGCCAGGAGCAACGAGCGCGCGGCCTGCTTGGGCGCGCCGCCCGAGCCGAAGATCCCGCCGTCGCGCAGGCCCGTGCCGGCGTCGTCGCGCAGCCGATCCCAGAACACGAGCGCGACGTTGCGCTGCGAGATCGCGAGCTGGAACGCCATCTGGGCCCATGCGGCCTGCACGTCCTCGGCCCACGGCTTGTGCCAGTAGCCGGCGCCGGGCTCCTCGCGCGGCGCGCTCGGGGCGTCGAGCGCGCTCACCACCAGGACCGGCATCTCCTTGCGCGACGCGAACCGGTCAAGCATGTCCGCGATGCGCATCAGGTCGCGGGTGCCGGTGGCCGCGTCGCCGATGACCACGGGGATGCCGACGCTGCTGAGCTTCACGCCCTCGGAGATCAGGAGCCGCACGAACGGCACGGCCCCGATGGCGCCGTTGTCGGCCGACGACCGCTCGCCGAACGGGTCGGCCGCCTCGACGAGGATGCGCGCCTCGGGCACGACCTGCCGGACCGCCACCACCGCCTGGCGGACGAGCTGCGTCATCTCGGCACCGGTCAGCGCGGCGACCTCGTTGGAGTTCACGCCCGCGGCCACGTGCCACGTCGGGTCGACGGGCGCGTAGCGGATCACCACCTCGCGCACGAACCGGTAGAGGTGCTGCTCGAACTTCGGGACGTCCTTGAGCGAGGGAAGCACCCAGCCCGGGATGCCGCCCGGGCGCAGGTCAAGGAGCGGGCCGATCATGATGGCGCGCTTCGTGGACTTGGCCCACACGATCCACCGGTCGAGCTGCTCCCACTGGAACCGGCCCTGCTGCGGCTCGACCGCCTGCCATGGCACCGGCACCATCACGGCGTCGAACTCGGGCGAGAGGCACTGCTTCAGGAGGTCGGGGGCCTTCTCGATGGGCGCACGGAAGCCCAGCGCGCGCGACGCCCCCTGGGAACCGAAGCGCTGGTTGAGCGCCCGGTCGACGCGCACCTTCACCAGCATCTCTCCGGCGCGGACCCCGAGCGCGATCGACTCGACCTGGCGCTGCTGCGACTTCCACGGATCTCCCTCGGCCAGTCCCGCGATGAACGCGAGGCGCGCGCGCTCGAACAGGTCGAAGGCCTCGGGCGCACGGTCGGGGTCGAGGAGCCCCCACAGCTCGCTCTTCTCGAGGAAGATCTTGATCCGGTGCCGCGCCAGCTCGTCGAAGAGCCGATAGGGCTCGTCGCGCTGCTGCAGGATGGTGGTCTGCAGCATGAGCACGCCGGCCTTGCCCGCGTCCACCTCGAGGCACAGCGCGACCGGGGTGCGCGCCTCGGAGGGGCGGACCACCACCTGGCCCTTCTCGAAGGTGACCTTCGCCGGGAACGTGGCGTCGTTGGCGCCGAGGACGTGCGCGCGCCGCAGCGGCCAGTCGCGCGCGGGCCCGTGCTCGTCGAACACCGTGAAACGCAGCATGCGCCCGGAAGTGTACCGATCGCCGCGGCGCATCCCGCGCATCCCGCGCTTCTTCGGCGAATACCATCCTCGCCATGATGACCGTGGGCGCGAGCCGCCGTGACGACGCCGTGTTCGAGACGCGCCTCCCGCTCGGAGGCCGACGCCAGGGCAAGGTGCGAGACGTGTACTCGCTGCCGCCGGGCGCCGACGGGGCGCCGCGCCTGCTCGTCGTCGCGTCCGACCGCGTGAGCGCGTTCGACGTGGTGATGCCGACGCCGATCCCCGGCAAGGGCAGGCTCCTCACCGAGATCAGCGGCGGGTGGTTCGCGTTCCTCCGCTCGCGGGGAATCATCGAGGACCACCTGCTCTCGACCGAAGTGCCGGCGGACGCAGGCCTCTCCGCCGACGACCGCGCGATGCTCGCCGGGCGGACGATGACCTGCCGCGCGGCGCAGGTGGTGCCGATCGAGTGCGTCGCGCGCGGCTACCTCGCGGGGAGCGGGTGGGCCGAGTACCGGCGCTCCGGCACGGCGTGCGGCGTCGCGCTCCCGCCGGGGCTTCGCCGCTGCGAGCGGCTGCCGGAGCCGATCTTCACGCCCGCGACCAAGGCCGCCGAGGGCCACGACGAGAACATCGACTTCGCGCGGATGTGCGCGCTCGTGGGCACCGGGCTCGCGGAGCGGCTGCGCGACCTGACGCTCGCGGTGTACCGCACCGCCGCTGAGCGGGCGCTCGCGCGCGGGCTCATCCTCGCGGACACGAAGTTCGAGTTCGGCTTCGCGCTCGGCGCCGACGGCCGCCCGACCGACCGGCTGATGCTGGTGGACGAGGTGCTCACGCCCGACTCGAGCCGCTACTGGCCGGCCGACGGGTACGAGCCCGGCCGCGAGCAGCCGAGCTTCGACAAGCAGTACCTGCGCGACTGGCTGCTGGCCGAGGAGGCCGCCGGCCGCTGGGACCGCACGCCGCCCGGGCCGGCGCTCCCGGCCGAGGTGGTCGAGCGGACGCTCGCGAAGTACCGCGACGCGGCGCGCATGCTGGCGTGATCGCGGTCAGCGCAGCGCGGCGTCCACCACGTTGCGCAGGAGCATGGCGACCGTCATCGGCCCCACGCCGCCGGGGACCGGCGAGATCCACGACGCCACGCGGCGCACCGCGTCGAAGTCGACGTCGCCCACGGTGATCTTCGCGCCGTCGGGCCCGGCGACGCGGTTGATGCCGACGTCCACCACCACGGCCCCGGGCTTCACCCAGTCCGCGGTCACGAGGCGCGGCACGCCGCACGCGGCCACGATCACGTCGCACTCGCGCGCGAGCGCGGGCAACGCGGGCGTGAACTTGTTGGTCGAGTGCACGGTGGCGTCCTCGCGCATCAGGAGCACCGCGATCGGCTTGCCGACGATGTTGCTCGCGCCGACGACGACGCAGCGCTTGCCGCGAAGGTCGATGCCCGTGTGCTCGATCATCTCGAGCGCGGCGAGCGCGGTGCACGGCACCAGGCTGCGGCGGCCGTAGACGACGTTCCCGATGTTCGCGGGGTTGACGCCCTCGACGTCCTTCTCGGGCGCGATGAGCGACTGGATGCGCTCGGCGTCGATGCCGGCGGGAAGCGGCATGTGCAGCATCACCGCGCGCACGTCCTCGTCGGCGTTGAGGAGCAGCACGCGCCCCGCGATGTCCTCGTACCCGGCCGTGGCGGGCAGCCGGTGCAGCACGTAGCGGATGCCGACCTCCTCGCAGGTGCGCGCCTGGTTCGCCGCGTAGATGCCGGCGGCGCGGTCGTCGCCCACGAGCACGGCGTCGAGGCGCACGGCGCGGCCGGACGCGGCGATGCGCGCGCGGAGGTCCGCGCGCACCACCTCGGAGAGGTGCTTGCCGTCGATGATCCGCGCGGCGCCGTCGTGGGGATGGTCGTGGATGATGGCCATGCGTGGCGTTCCGGCGAGCGGGAGCGTGGATTTCCGGCCGCGCGGGGACGATTCCCGAACGCCGCGGGCGGGGGCCGCGAGGATACGCCCTGCCCGGCCGGTGGTATCGTCGAAGCCATGCGCCTCCACCTGCTCTCCGCCGGAATCGCCCTCGTCCTCTCGCCGTTCGCCCTCGCCCAGGAACCGGGCGCCGCGAAGCAGCCGTTCACCATCGGCAGCGACGCGCCGAAGCCCGTGATCGAGAAGTTCGTGCGCGGGTCCGAGCCGGCGTGGAACCAGCCGGGCAAGACCTACGTGGTCGAGTTCTGGGCGACCTGGTGCGGGCCCTGCCGCGCGAGCATGCCGCACATCAGCGAGCTCCAGGAGAAGTACGGCGACAAGGTGGTGGTCGTCGGCATCAGCGACGAGAAGGTCGAGAAGGTGACGAGCTTCCTCGACACCGACGAGTGGAAGCAGAAGGCGCGCTACACGCTGGCGACCGACCCCGACCGGTCGGTCTACGACGACTACATGGTGGCCGCGGGCCAGAACGGCATTCCCACGGCGTTCGTCGTCAAGGAGGGCAAGGTCCAGTGGATCGGCCACCCGATGTCGATCGACGAGCCGCTCGCGAAGATCGTGGCCGGCACCTGGGACATGGCCGCCGCGCGCGACGAGTTCGAGAAGGAGGCCGCGGCCGAGCGCAAGCAGATGGAGCGCCGCAAGGCCATGTCGGCCGCGCGCAAGAACGGCGACTGGGCGGCGATCATGAAGATGGCCGACGAGGACATCGCCGCGGCCGGCGGGCGCCAGAAGCAGGCGATGCAGGTCCAGAAGTTCAAGATGATGCTCGGCCCGGCCAAGATGCCCAAGGAGGGCTACGCGTTCGGGCGCGAGCTCGCGAACGCCGGCAAGGGCGACGCGCAGCTCCTCAACGAGCTCGCGTGGTTCGTGGTCGACGACGGCTCGGTCTCCGAGCGCGACATCCCCTTCGCGCTCGAGACGGCGAAGGCCGCGGTCGCGGCGTCGAAGTCCGAGGAGCCCGCGATCATCGACACGCTCGCGCGCGCCTACTGGGAGTCGGGCGACAAGGCCAAGGCGGTCGAGTGGCAGCGCAAGGCCGTCGACCTCGCCGGCGACGACATGGCCGACGAACTGAAGGAGACGCTCAAGAAGTACGAGTCGGGCGACGCGCCCGCGCCCGCGAAGAAGACCGCGTGGCGCGCCGACGGCGACGCGCCGAAGGCCTCCGACGCGCCGAAGCCGGCGGAGGCCCCGAAGGGCAACGCGCCGGCCGCGAAGCCCGGTGACGCCCCGGCCCCCGGCGCGGGCGGCGCGCCCTCGGTGCGCCCGCGCGCACCGCGCGCGCCCGCGAAGCTGTCGCCCTCGGCCGAGAAGGTCTTCCCCGAGGTGACCCCGGAGGGCTTCGACTCGCCGGAGGCCATCGTGAAGTTCGCTCCTGACGCGGACAAGGACGCCGCGAGCCTCATGCGGCTCGTGCGCGGGATGCGCGCGACCACCGACGACGCCAAGACCTCGATGCGGATCGCGGCGGCGCTGATCGCGGACATGACCCCGATGGCCGAGGCCACGATCGCGAAGTTCGGCAAGGCCGTGAACTCGCCGGTCGCGGTGCCGGTCCAGGGAACCACGTTCGAGGTCAAGATGGAGGGCGACGACGCGGCGCTCCTCATCTCCAAGGACGACAAGGGCGAGCCGATGGGCCAGCCCCGCGCGCTCGTCAAGGCCGACGGCAAGTGGTGGTTCGACTTCGACAAGGCCACGAACATGCGTCCCGGCGAGGGCGCGCAGATGGCCATGATGGCCAACATGATGGGCGACGGCCTGCGCATGGCGATGAAGAACGCCGCCACCTCCACGGGCAAGCGCGTGATGGACGGCGAGTTCAAGTCGAGCGAGGAAGCGCAGGCGGCGTTCGCGCAGGCGATGCAGCAGGAGATGATGGGCCTGATGGGCGGCGGTCCCGGCGGTCCCGGCGGCCCGGGTGGCCCCGGCGGCCGCCTCGGCGGACCGGGCGCCGGCGCGCCCGCTCAGGCGCCGGCCGCGCCCACGCCGCCCGCCGGCAACGGCGCGCCCGGCTCGGCCAAGTAACGCGAAGGATCGGCCATCGGGAGCTCGAGCACGGGCGTCCGGCCGAGCACCATGTCGGCGAGCACCCGGCCCGTCACCGGGCCGAGCGTCATTCCCATCATGGCGTGCCCGGTGCCGACGTACGCGCCCGGGGTTCCGGACACCGCGCCGATCACCGGCATGCCGTCCGAGGTGCACGGTCGGTAGCCCGCCCACTCTGCCACCACCCTGCCCTGGTCGATGCCCGTGAGGTAGCGGCGCGCGCCGGCCGGAAGCATCGCGAGCCGGTTGCGCATCCACGGACGCCCCAGCGGCTGGATCTCGAGCGTGCCGGCCAGGCGCAGCTGGTCGCGCATCGGCGTCACGGCCACGAAGGTCTCGTGGAGCACGCAGCCCGTGAACGGCAGCTGCGGCACGCCCTCGAGCTGCACGTGGTAGCCGCGGGCGCCCTGCATGGGGATGTCGAGGCCCACGTTGCGCGCGAGCGCCCCGCTCCAGACGCCCGCGGCGAGGACGACCTCGGTGCCCTCGAAAACCTCGCCCCGCGAGGAATGGACGCCCGCGGCACGGCCGAGCGAGTCGCGCTCGAGGCCCGCGACCTCCACCGAGAAGCGAAGGTCGACGCCGTGGCGTGCGCACGCGGCCGCGAGGCCGAGAAGCAGGTCCGCGGGGTGGCAGTGCGCGCTGTCGCGGTGCCACACGGCGCCCGCGACCTCCGGAGCGAAGCACGGGCTGCGGCGGCGCAGCTCGTCGCCCGTGAGGACGTCGTACGAGTATCCGTGGGGCACGAGCGTCCTCGCCTCGTGCTCGGCCTTCGGGAGGTTGGCCGGGTCCATCACGACGTCGAGCCAGCCGTCGCGACGGTAGTCGCAGTCGATGCCCTCGGCCTCGAGGATCTCCTCGAGCAGACGAAGCGTCGGGAAGCCCATGGCGCACAGCTCGCGCATGCAGCGGTCGAGCCACGCCTGGTTGCAGTGGCGGTGGAACGACCAGAGCCACGAGATCAGGTCGGCGTCGGGCCTCGGGCGGATGAAAAGCGGCGCGTTGCGGTCGAACATCCACTTCAGGCCGCGCCAGCTCGCTCCGGGGCGCGTCAGCGGGTAGTGGCCGATCGAGAGGAGCCCCGCGTTGCCGCAGCTGGCGCCGTCGCCGGGCTCCTCGCGATCGAGGACCGTGACGTCACGACCCTCGCGCGCGAGGAAGTACGCGGTGCTGAGGCCGACGATGCCGGCGCCGACGATGACCGTCCGTGGTCTTGGCATGGGGTTGATCCTAGGCGTTATCTTTCGGCACACCATGGCCATGAACCTCGGAATCATCGGAGCCGGAGCGATCGGGAACGTCCACGCCGAGACGGCCCGGCGGGCGGGCATCCCGGTGCTGGGCTGCTGGGACGTGAACCCGGCGAAGGGCGCCGCGTTCGAGGCCAGGCACCCGGGCGCCAAGGCGTGCCGCAGCGTCGACGAGCTGCTTGCGATGCGCGAGGTCGACTCGGTGGTCGTCGCGGTGCCGAACGTCGACCACGCGGACGTGGCGTGCCGGGCCCTCGAGGCCGGCAAGACCGTGTTCCTCGAGAAGCCGATGGCGATGAGCGTCGCGGAATGCGACCGGATCATCGCGACCCTCGACCGCACGAAGGGCCGGCTCCAGATGGGGTTCGTGTCGCGCAGCACGCCGGCGAGCCGCGCGGTGCGGCACTTCATCGACGAGGGCACGTTCGGGCGGATCTACCACGTGAAGTGCAGCCTGTACCGTCGGCGCGGCGTCCCGGGCCTGGGCGGGTGGTTCACGACGAAGGCGATGTCGGGCGGAGGGCCGCTGATCGACCTCGGCGTGCACGTCATCGACCTCGCGCTGCACCTGGCGGGCAGCCCCCGCCCGCAGCGCGTGAGCGGCACGACCTACGCGAACTTCGGGCGCCGGATGGCGGGCTACGTCCACACGAACATGTGGGCGGGGCCGCCGAGGCTCGACGGGACGTGCGACGTCGAGGACCACGCCACCGCGCTCATCCGGTGCGAGGGCGGGCTCACGATCGAGGCCAACGTGACCTGGGCGATGAACGTCGACGAGAAGCACATGTCGAACGGCATGACCGTGTTCGGCGACAAGGGCGGCTGCTTCTTCCCGATCTTCGGCAAGCAGTTCACGATCGCGACCGAGGCGGGCGGCAAGGTCGCCGACCTGGTGCCCGAGTTCGCGTCGGGCAACGTCGAGCACGACGCGTGGGACGAGCAGTACCGGATGTTCCGCGCGCTCGCCGAGCGCGGCGAGCGGCCCCACGCGGACGCGGCGGCCGGCCGGCGCGTGCAGTCGATCCTGGACGCGGTGTACCGCTCGAGCGCGGAGGGGCGCGAGGTCGAGGTGGAGTGAGCGAGGCGGGCGGCCGCGCGGCCCGGGACGGGGCGCGGCGCGCGCGTCAGATGCCCTCGGGTACGCGCGTGGTCCCGATGAGCTGGAAGAACTCGGAGCGCGCGGCCGCGTTCGAGAGGAACGTGCCGTAGAGCTTGCTGGTCGTCGTGATGGCGTTCGGCTGCTGCACGCCGCGATAGCACATGCAGAAGTGGCGCGCCTGGATGACCACGCCGACGGCGTGCGGCTTCAGCGTCTCGTGGATGGCGCCGGCGACCTGCGCGGTCAGCTTCTCCTGCACCTGGAGGCGCTTCGAGAAGACGTCGACCACGCGCGCGAGCTTCGAGAGCCCCACCACGCGGCCGTTGGGGATGTACCCGACGTGCGCAACCCCCACGAAGGGCACCATGTGGTGCTCGCAGTGGCTGTGGACCTGGATGTTGGAGAGGAGGACGAGCTCGTCGTAGCCCTCGACCTCGCTGAAGGTCCGGGCGAGGGGCTCCATGGGGTCGGCGCCGTAGCCCCAGAAGTGCTCGGACATGGCCTTCACCACGCGCGCGGGCGTGTCGAGCAGCCCCTCGCGCGAGGGGTCCTCGCCGATGAAGCGCAGCATCGCGCGGACGTGGTCCATCGCCTGTTCGGGCGTCGGGCGGGGGTCGGGCATGGGACGGACAGTTTACGTGCGACCGAAATTGATCCGGGATGTCTTTTCCCGATTTCCGCGCTGCGGGAAATGGGGAAAGACATCCCGGATCACTTTCACATCCACCGTTCCCACCACGCCAGGATCTCGCGCAACCGGTGGATGCGCAGGTCGGGCGGGCCCGCGCGGCTCATGCCGTGGCTCGTCTCGCGCGGGTACCGCACGAAGCGGTTCGGCACGCCCAGCGTGCACAGGGCGGCGTGCACCTGCTCGCCCTGCTCCACGTTGCAGCGAAGGTCCCCCTCCGAGTGGATGATCAGCATCGGCGTCCGCACCCGCGCGAAATGCGCGATCGGGCTCGCGCGCCACAGCGCCGAGGGGTCGGTGAACGCGCTCCCCTTCCAGTCGCCGCCCGGGAAGTCCACCCAGTCGCTGTTGAGCGACATGCTCACCATGTTGCTCACGCACCGGTCGGTGATCGCCGCGCGGAGCGAATGGTCGTGCGCCACGGCCCAGTTCGCCATGTAACCGCCGTAGCTTCCGCCCATGATGCCCACGCGCGCGCGGTCGACGCCGGGGTCCCGCCGCATCGCGGCGAGGACGGCCTTGACGTCCATCCAGTCCTTCGTTCCCCACGCGCCGCGGATCGCGGACGTGTGCTTCTCGCCGTAGCCCTTGGAGCCGCGCGGGTTGGAGAACCACACCTCGTACCCCCGGGAGCAGAGCAGCTGGAACTCGTGGAAGAAGGTGAGCCCGTACTGCGCGTGCGGCCCGCCGTGCACCTCGAGGATCGCCGGCAGCTTCCCCCGCGCGCCGCGCGGCCGCATGCGCCAGCACTGGACGCGATGGCCGTCGGCGGCGCGCACCCACCGCTCCTCGGGCTCGACCAGCGCGAGCTCCCCGACGAGCGCGTCGTTGAACCCGGTGACGCGCCGCGCCGCGAACTCGCTGCGCTCGACCTCGAGCACGAACGCCTCGCCCGGCTCGAGCGGCGTCGACCGCACGCACGCGAGCCGCCATCCGTCGGCGCTGAACGTGCCGAGCGAGCACTCGGCGCCCTCGGGCGTGTGGAACGCGACGCGCCCGCCGGCCGCCGGGACGCTCGCGATCCGGCCGCTGCCGTGCCAACCCGCACGGAAGAAGACCGCCGTCCCGTCGGGGAACCAGCGCACCTGTGCGTCGAACCCGGGCTCGCCGGAGTCGCTCAAGGTCGCCGCCATGAGGCAGAGGTCGGTTCCCTGCGTGAGGCAGCGCGTCGAGCGGGCCGCGAAGTCATGGACGAAGAGCTCGACGTTCCGCCCCCCGTACATCGCCGCGTCGCCGACCTTGCCCGCGTACGCGATGCGCAGGCCGTCGGGGCTCCACCGCGGGCAGGACTTGGGGCCCTTCGGCAGCCCCGCGACGCGGCTCACCCGACGCGGGCCGCGCCCGCCGACGGGCACGATCAAGAGGTCGCACGCGTGGTTCCACGAGGCGCGCGGATCCTCGTTCGCGGCCACGACCAGCGCCTCGCCGTCCGGCGACCAGTCGTAGGAGAACGTGCCCAGCGTGTCGCGGTCGTACGCGCACTCGACCGTGCCGCGCGCGATGTCGAGCACCCACAGCCCGAAGCGCTCGGCGCCGAAGTAGCCGTCGCCGTCGAGGCGGTACCACACGTCGTCGATCACCCAGGGCGGCGTCGACAGGCCGTGCTCCTCGCGCTCGTGCCGGCCCGCATCGGTGCGCTCGTGCGGCGTGGCGCGGAACGAGAACGCCATGCGCCGCCCGCACGGGCTCCACGCGAAGTCGCGGACCGTGCCCGCGGGCATGCCGACGAGTTCGCGGGCCGCACCGCCCTTGGCGGCGACCACCATGATGCGCGGCGCCTTGCCGGGCTCGGCGCGCACGAACGCCACGCGCGAGCCGTCCGGTGACCACCGGGGCATCGCGTCCTTCGGCCCCTTCGTCAGCGCGCGCGGCGCGCGGCCGCCCCCCGCGTCGGCGAGCCACACCGACGTCTCGTACCGGTTGCGCGCGCCCACGACCTTGCGGACGAGGAGGACGCCCGTCCCGTCCGGCGACATCTGCGCGTCGGACACGCCCACGAGGCACAGGAGGTCCTCGGGGGCGATCGCCCGGCGCCGTGCCCGGCCGCCGCCGGGCGCGGCGGAGGCCTTCGGGGCGACGGCGCTTCGGGTGGTGCGCTTGCCGCCGGATGAACGCGTTCGTGTCGAGGCCGCCATGGGCCGTGAATGCTAGTGGGGGCCGGGGCACCGCCGAGGGCGTCCATACAATGACCGCCCCATGTCCGAGCCCAACGCAACGCCCTCGCCCGACGCCACCAAGAGCATGGACCAGATCGTGGCCCTGTGCCGCCGGCGCGGCTTCGTCTTCCAGTCGAGCGAGATCTACGGCGGCATCAACGGCTTCTGGGATTACGGCCCGCTCGGAACCGAGCTGAAGCGCAACCTGAAGGCGGCATGGTGGCAGGACGTGGTCCAGCGCGAGCTCGTCGGCCCGATGGGCGAGGCGGTCGACATCGTCGGCCTCGACTGCACCATCATCATGAACCCGAAGGTCTGGGTCGCGTCGGGGCACGTCGGCGGCTTCAACGACCCGATGGTCGACTGCCGCGCGAGCAAGGCGCGCTACCGTGCCGACCACCTGGTGGTCCTCGGCGCGACGGCGCCCGGCGCGCGGCTCTGGGCGTTCGTCGAGGGCGACGACGCGGCGCGCGCGAAGGCCATGAAGGCGCTCTGCAAGTACGAGAAGTGCGACGCGCCGGACCCGGCGCGCCACGTGCTCCGCCCCTTCACCTCGATCGGCGCCGAGGAGCGCGCGCGAACGATCGGCCCGGACGCCGACGAGCCGGGCTCGCTCACCGAGCCGCGGATGTTCAACCTGATGTTCGAGACGCACTGCGGCGCGGTGCGAGACGACGACTCGAAGGCGTACCTGCGCCCCGAGACCGCCCAGGGCATCTTCGTCAACTTCCAGAACGTGGTCGACTCGACGCGCGTCAAGGTCCCCTTCGGCATCGCGCAGGTCGGCAAGGCGTTCCGCAACGAGGTCACGCCGCGCAACTTCACGTTCCGCAGCCGCGAGTTCGAGCAGATGGAGATCGAGTTCTTCATCCATCCGGGCGAGGCGGACCGGTGGTACGCGTGGTGGCGCGACTGGCGGTTCTCCTGGTGGCAGTCGATCGGGCTCACGAGCTCGAACCTGCAGCTGCGCGAGCACGACCGCGACGAGCTCGCGCACTACGCGAAGGAGGGCGCCGGCACCAGCGACATCGAGTACCGGTTCCCGTTCACCGCCCCCGGGTTCGGCGAGCTCGAGGGCGTGGCGCACCGCGCGGACTTCGACCTGCGCGCGCACGCGACGCACAGCGGCAAGAACGACAAGGCGAAGTACTTCGACCAGGCGCGCAACGAGCGGTACTTCCCGCACGTGATCGAGCCGTCGGCCGGCGCCGACCGCGGCACGCTGGCCCTGATCTGCGAGGCGTACACGCCCGACCCGAGCCGGCCGAGCGGGGTGTTCATGAAGTTCCACCCGCGCATGGCGCCGGTGAAGGCCGGCATCTTCCCGCTCGTCAACAAGGACGGCATGCCCGAGGTGGGCGAACGCCTCTACCGGCAGCTGCGGAAGAAGCACATGGTCGAGTTCGACGAGAAGCAGTCGATCGGCAAGCGCTACGCGCGCATGGACGAGGCGGGCACGCCGTTCTGCATCACGATCGACAGCGACACGCTCGCGTCGCAGACGGTGACGATCCGCCACCGCGACACGCAGCAGCAGGAGAAGATGTCGATCGACGCGGTGCCGACGTGGCTCGACGGGCAGGTGGGGACGGAGTGAGGCGCCGGGCGGCCGGCGAGCCGCGCCGTGCGACGCCGGGCCCGCGCCGCCGGCATCACACGTCCAGCGCCTTCCCCTCGCGCGTCCCGTCGTACCAGAACCCGAGGTGCTTCCTCGACTGAAGCGGCCTGCGCACGCCCGCGAAGAACAGCACGGTCAGGCCGAGCAGCCGGAAGAGCATCCCGATGCCGTGCCCGGCGCGCTGCTTGCGGGCGCTCGAGACGACCTCCTCGCGCAGGAACGCGAACCGGCCGCGATCCTTGAGCGCCCTGCTCAGCCAGTACTCCTCGCCCGCGAACCAGCGTTCGTCGAACCCGCCGGCAGCCTCGAACGCGTCGCGGCGCGCGAAGAGGAAGCATCCGGCGGCGAGCTCCTGCGAGTACCAGAGCGCCTTGAACGCCTCGAAGAACCCCTCGGCGAGCGGGTGGCCCCGGCCGTCGAACGCGACGCGCGAGCCGCCGCCGACGGCGCCCGACCCGAGCTCGAGCAACGCGTGGCGGAGCACGGTCTCGGGCACCCACGTGTCGGCGTCGACGAAGACCAGCCACGGGGCGGTCGTGGCCGCGGCGCCCGCGTTGCGCACGGCCGCGATCTGCCGCTTCTCGACGCGCACGACGCGCGCACCGGCCGCGGCCGCGAGCTCGGCCGTCCGGTCGGAACTGGCATCATCGACGACCACCAGCTCGTAGGGGCGCCCAAGTTCCTCGGCCACGGTCCGCAGCTGCCCGACGGTCTGCGCTATGCCCGCTACCTGTTACCATGGGGGTACGATCTGGGCGTAGTCTGGCACGGCAAGAACCATACGCGGGGGTTGAACGTGCGCCGGGGGTTTTTTTCGGTCGAAATTCACCCCCGGCGCATTTTCAGTCGACCATGCTCGCGACCGGGTAGGCGCACGCGTCGATCATCGCCGCGCCCGCGGGGCGCAGGTTGCCCGAACGCCCCAGCCCGCCGAACGGCAGCTTGCCGCTCGCGCCCGCCGTCCCGCAGTTCACGTTGATGCACCCCGCACGGATGCCGTGCATCGCCTGCTCCACCGCCGCCGTGCTCCGGGTGAACACGCTGGCGGCCAGCCCGAAGTCCGTCGCGTTCGCCTGGACGATCGCGTCGTCGAGGTCCCGGCACGTCGAGACCTGCACGACGGGCGCGAACGCCTCCCGGTCCGTCGCGCGCTCGAACATGTCCACCTGCAGCACCCCGGGCGTCAGGAACCACCCCTCGCCCGCGGGCGCCGCGGCCTCGAGCAGCACGCGCGCCCCGCCCTCGGCACGTTCGGCCTGGAACCGCAGCGCGGTGTCCCGCGCCTCGCGCGAGACCAGGGGCCCCATGAAGGGCGCCGGATCCGCATCGCCCGCGCCCACGGTGATCGCCCGCGCGGCGTCCAGGAACGCCGCCATGAACCGGTCGGCCACGCGCTCGTGCACGATGACGCGCCGCGTGCAGGTGCACCGCTGGCCCGTCGTCAGGAACGCGCACCGCACGCACTCGGCCACCGCGACCGCGAGGTCCGCGTCGTCCATCACGATCGCCGGGTTGCTGCCGCCCATCTCGAGGGCCACCATGCGCCCCGGTCGGTCGAGGTTCGCCTCGAGGATGCGCCGCCCCACGGGCCAGCTCCCCGTGAACAGCACTCCGTCGACCTCCGCGTGCGCCACCAACCCGGCCGCGACGTCGCCGCGCCCCTGAACGAGGTTGAATGTCCCCGACGGCATGCCGGCCTCGGTCATCAACTCGGCCATCAACGCACCGACCGCGGGCGTCCGCTCGCTCGGCTTGAACACCACCGCGTTCCCCGCGAGCAGCGCCGGAACCCAGTGGCCGTTCGGCAGGTGCGCCGGGAAGTTGAACGGCCCGATGACCGCCATCACCCCGTACGGCCGGTACGTGCAGCGGTTGACCCGCGTGCCCGCGCCCGGCACCTCGTACCCGGCGATGCGCGCGCGCACGCGCTCCTCGAGGGTCACGTCCACCTTGTCGGCGAGGAGCGCCGCCTCCTGCCGCGCCTCGGCGAGGGTCTTCCCCATCTCGCGCGTGATGAGCCGCGCGATGCGCTCGGCATGCCGCTTCGCCGTCGCGGCCCACGCGCGCAGGTGATCGGCCCGCGCCTCGGGCGCGAGCCGCGACCACGCCGGGAACGCCGCGCGTGCGCGCATCACCGCGTCGTCGGCGGCACCGGGCTCGACCGTGCCCCGCCACACCTCCTGCGAGGGGCGTGCCGGGTCATGCGAGACGATCTCGCGCGGGTCGGTCATCGCTCGGCCGCGAGCGCGGTCACGCCCACCGTGTCGCCGGGGCGCGCTCCCAGGGCCGAGGCCACGTCCTTGGGCAGCCGCACGCCCTCGCCCTCCACCGAGCACGCGCTGCGCACGGCCCGGAACCCGAGGCCGCGGTCGGCCGCGCAGCTCACGAACGCCGTCGCGGCACCGCCCGCCGGCTCGCCCGCCGCGAGCGTCATTCGCCTCGTCGCCTGCACCAGCGGGATCCGATCGACCTCGGCCTCGAGGTACGGGCCGCCGTCGAAGGGGTCGCACCGGTCACGGTACGTGAACCCCTGCTTCTCGAGCATCGCCTTCGCGGGCTTCGTCTCCTCGCCCACCTTGCCGACCAGGTTGCGCGCCTCGGCGGGCAGCGTGCTGAGGTAGATCTCCTCCTTCGGCAGCAGGCTCAGCATGAACTCCTTGCTGTGCTGGCAGAACGCGTCGGCCTCGGAGTAGCTGAGATTGATGAACCGGCGCCCGAAGAACTCCCAGAAGAGCGTGTTGCTGTCGGGGGTCAACGGCCCCATGAGCTCGGCGATGATGTGCGGCTGGAAGTGCTCCCGGTGCATGCCCAGGAAGTGGAAGCGCACGAGCGAGAGGAGCGACCCGAGCTTCTCGCGGTGCCCGCGGTAGCCCGGCGCCAGGATCAGGCCGCCGAGCTCGCTCGGCCCGCTCTCGTCCGTCGACACCTGGATCGTCGTGTGCATCGCGCCCGTGTTCAGGTCGCGGCTGAAGTGCTCGCGCCGGCGCACGCGCAGCGAGATGTGCGGCCAGCCGGGCCAGCCCATGCGGCAGATCAGGGAGCTCGTGCCGATCACGCCGCCGGTCTGCGTGTCCTCGAGGACGAACATGAACTGCCGCTCGCGCTCGTCCGGGGACTCCCCCGCGAAGCTGCGGCGGCTCCGCGCGACCTTCGCGGCGATGATGTCGGGGTCCGCCGGAAGGTTGATGAAATGGACCATGCGCGCCAGCTTGAGGAGCGTGGCGACGTCGTCCGGCAGGGCCTGTCGGATCACGAACATCGGAACCTGTGTATCGGCTGATTCCGCGGCCCTGTTGACGGTCCGAGAATCAGGCGCCCCTCACCCCGCCGTCCGGGCCATCGCCCGCTCGATGATCTCGAACACCGGGTCCCACTGCTCGGGCCGCATCACGCCCACCGCCGGCAGCATGCGCACGTGGTACGGGCCGTGCCCGCAGTAGAAGGCCATCACGCCCTCCTCGAAGAGGACGTTCAGGAACCTCATCACGCGGTCCTTGTCGCCGCCGAACGGCGTGATGCGGCACATGCCGCCGGTGCCGCCGGCGAACGAGCGGCTCTCGCGGCCGAACGCGTCGCGGACCGGAGGGAACCAGTCCGGGTGCCGCTCGACCAACCGCGCGACGTGCGCGCGGAACGCCGCGTGGAGCTTGGCGTTCCGGCCCTCCGGCCCGTAGTACCCGCCGTCGCGCATGGTGCGCACCGCCTCGAGGCCGACCGCGAACGCGGACGTGCTCGCGGTGAACGTGCCGCTCAGGAGCCCCGGCTTCGGGTTCATGTCGGCGGTGAAGAGGCACGCGCACGCCTGGGTCATCTTGCCCACCGTGACGACGTCGACGTGCTGCCCGAGGTCGAGCGACTCGAAGCAGAACATGCGCTCGGTGCGGCCGAAGGACTGCACCTCGTCGTCCCACACCGGCACCTTCGCCTGCCTGCAGGTCTCGATGAGCGCCATGAAGAACTCGCGCGGCGCGACGTTGAAGCCGCCCTCGCCCTGCACCAGCTCCATGACGAAGCAGGCGTGCTGGCCCGGGTAGCGGTGCAGGTACTGCTTCAGGTGCCACACCGCCATGTCGATGGAGCGCGGCCCGAGCAGCGGGTCGTAGAACGGCATGTAGTCGACCAGCGTCGAGAGCGGGAGCCCCTGGCGGTAGGCGGGGTTGTCGCCGATCTGCGACATGGTGAGCGAGCGCCCGAGGAAGCAGTCCTGGAACGCGATCACGCGCGGCGCGCCGCCCGTCTTCTGCATGCATACCTTCAGCGCCGCCTCGTTCGCCATGCACCCGGAGTTCGTGACGAAGCAGTGGGCGAGGCGGCTCGTTCGCGCCGCCTCCTGCGCCAGGAACTCCGCGAACGCGACGCTGTCGGAGTTGCTCGTGAGGTTGCCCTGCATGCAGAGGTCCGAGAGCGCCGCCCGCAGCGCCGCGGCCACCATGCGGGGATCGCCGTGCCCGAACGCGTGCACGCCGATCCCGTTGATCATGTCCCACTTCACGCTTCCGTCGGCCAGCTCGACCAAGGGCCCGTTGCCGTGGCCGGTGCCGAGGTAGGGCAGGATGGGCCCGCGGCTGCGCACCGCGGCCACGCGCTTCATCGCGGCCTCGAACGACTCCTTGCGCCCGGGGTCCGCGGGCCGTGCGCCCGTGAGTGACGACTGCGCCGAGCGCACCGCCGCGACGATCGCGTCGATGTGTCCCGCGATCGCGGGATCGGAGGCAAGCGGGGACGGGAGCGCGCTGATCGGGTCGGTCATGGGCGGGGATGGTAAGGGTTCACGGGTTCGGCGCGACGCGCTCGCGCGCGCGCATCAGGACCAGCGCCGCCAGCTGCGCGCGGTCGACCATGCCGTCGAGGTCCACCCACTCGTCGGTGCGGTGGAGGTTGCCGCCGCGCACGCCCAGCGTGTCGATCACGGGCAGCCCCGCGGCCTGCAGGTTGTTGCCGTCGCACACGCCGCCCGACTTCGCGAAGGGGAGCGGGCGGCCGAGGTCCTCGCTCGCCCCGCGCGCGATCGCCGCGAGGAGCTCGACCGCGGGCGTCAGGGGCTTCGCGGGCCGGCCGACGGCGCGGCGCACGCGCACGCGCGGCACCTCGTCGTCGCCGCCCGAGGCCAACGCGTCGATCGCGCGCTCGAGCTCGGCCTGGCGCGCGTCGTCGGCGAATCGCAGGTTGCCCCAGGCACGCGCGCGGTCCGGCACCGCGTTGGTGACCGCCCCGCCCTGCAGCGGCCCCACGTTCACGATGCGCCCCGCGGCGGCGTCCGACGCGCGCTCGGCCTGCAGGACCCGCTCGCACAGGACCCGCACGGCGCTCACGCCCTTCGCGTAGTCGCGGCCGGCGTGGGCGGCCCGCCCCGTGGCCTCGATCATGAACTGGCCGGCGCCCATGCGCTCGACCACCAGCGAGTCGCCGTCGCCGGCGGGCTCGAACACGAACCCCGCGGCGTGGCCGGGCGCCGTGCGCGCGAGCGCCGCCGCCGAGCCGAAGCTGCCCGTCTCCTCGTCGGGCGTCAGCACGAACGTCCACGCGAGCGGAACGCCGGCGTCGCGGATCGCCTCGAGCGCCGCAAGCGCGATCACGAGCCCGCCCTTCATGTCGGCCGCGCCCGGCCCCTGCGCGCGCCCGCCGCCCACGTCCACCAGCGCGCGGAACGCGCCATGCGGGTCGTGCACGGTGTCGAAGTGCCCGCTCAGGAGGAGCCGCGGGCCGGGTGCGTCGTGCCTCGCGACCAGCACGTCGATGCTCGTGTCGCCCTCGCCGACGCCCGCGCTTCCGTGGCCGGCCGCCCCGGCCCCGCCCGACGCGCCGCCGTGCGCCCACGGCGGGTCGATCCACGAGGGCCGCGCCTCGCACGGCTCGTCGTGGGTGACCGCACCCAGCGCGCGCAACCGCGCCGCGAGCAACGCACGCTGCCGGTGCAGCCCCGGAACGTGGCCGCGGCCCGTGGGGATCGCGACCCACGCCGCGAGCTCGTCGACCATTCGCTGCCGCCATGCCTCGATGCGCGCGCAGGCGTCGCGTTCCTTCGGCGTCAGGCCCATTCGCATCCTTCCCGGCCGCCGCGCGGCCATGCACCGAGGTCAAGCTTCCCCTCGAACACCTCCACCGCGGGGCCGGTCATCGTCACGCCCGCCCCGCCGCCCTCCCACGCGATGCGCAGGTCGCCTCCCGGCAGGTGCGCCAGCACCGGCGAGCGAAGCCGTCCGGTCAGGATGCCCGCCACGCACACCGCGCACGCACCGGTGCCGCACGCCTGCGTCGCGCCGCTGCCGCGTTCCCACGTGCGCATCCGCACCTCGCCCCCGGCAAGCACCTGCGCGAAGTGCACGTTGACGCGCTCGGGGAACCAGGGGTGGCGCTCCGCGAACGGGCCGACGAGCCCGAGCGGCACCGCGGCCGCGTCGCGGCACCAGAGCACCATGTGCGGGTTGCCCATGCTCACCAGCGTCATGCGCGCGTCGAGCCCGCATGACTCCCGCCAGCCTTCGGGCGCGCCGCTCGCGCGCCAGAACCCGGCGTCGAGCGGATGGTCGACCACGGCGCCCGCGGGCGCCACGCCGGGGATCGCCGCCGGAATCCGCGCGCACGCCATGATGGGCGCGGCCATGTCGACCGTCGCCTCGCACACCGTGCCGTCGTGCCCGCCGCGGCGCCACGCCACCTCGAGCACGCCGCGGCGCGTCTCGACGCGCAGCGGGTTGCGGTCGCTGAGGCCGCGGTCGACCGCGAACTTCGCGACGCAGCGGATGCCGTTCCCGCACATCATGCCCTCGCTGCCGTCGGCGTTGAACATGCGCATGCGGACGTCGGCGTCCGTGCCGGGCGTGACCGGCTCGAGCATGATGAGGCCGTCGCTGCCGACGCCAACGTGGCGGTCGCTCACCCAGCGCGCCAGCGCCGCCGCGTCGTCGGCCGGGTGCTGCGTGCCGTCGACGTAGACGTAGTCGTTCCCGAGCCCGTGCATCTTGGCGAAGTTCACGGGCGAGTTCATGGCTCAGGTTCCGCGCCGGAAGGTCCCGAGGTCGACCACGACGGGCCCGTGCCGGTAGAAGTCGGCGTTCATCGTGTCGCGCCTGATGAACGTGAACACCAGGCAGTTCGCGCGGGTCGAGTTGGCGTAGGCGAAGTCGCCCATGTGGGGGCCCGCGTAGCTCCCGTTCTCGTAGTCCTGCGCGTGCAGGTGGAAGTGGAAGAGCGCCGTGTACCCCTGGTCGAAGAGGTCCTGAGGCGCCTCGAAGCGCGTGTCGCTCCCGGTGACCCGGGGGCGCACCTCGACCACCTGCCAGTTGCCCGAGTCGTCGATGCGGACCACGCCGCCGTACTCGGTGCGGCGGTCCTGCTGGTCGCGGTCGCCGATGTCGAAGAGCGTGGCCCGCACCGCGGGGTCATCCAGCATCCTCAGCGCCAGGTTGCACGCGACGAGGTCGATCCACCTCACCTCGTCGCGCTGCATCCCGAGCGCCTCGGTCCGCTTGCCGCCCGTGTCCCAGCCGGTGAAGTTGGCGCCGTACTTCGACGCGTCGCGCGTCTTGAGCCGCACCATCAGGTCGTCGTACAGCTGCTCGCGCGTCTGGGAGAGCAGGCTCGGCTCGTAGCGGTGCGCGGCCATCGCGACGGGCACGCCGCGGAGCTCGAACGCGGACTTCTGCGCCTCGGGCACCGCGCGAAGCGCCTCGCCCGCGAGCTTCCAGTAGGCCGGCGAGGCCGTCTGCCGCAGCTTCGCGAGCCACAGCAGTTCCTCGCGCGTCTCGGGCAGGATGCCGAGGTCGTCGACGAGCTGCTTGATGTCGCGCAGCATCGCGTCGTCCGGCCGCAGCGAGCTCGAGGTCACCAGCTGCTTCAGCCGGTCCCGCTCGCCGATCCGCATGAGGAGCTCCCACGTGCGCGCGCGCAGGCTGGCCTGCCGCAGCGGGTGCGCCTCGTTCATCACCGCGAACAGCGCGTCGCCCACGCGGTCGGCGCCGTAGAGCGCCGCCATCGCCTGGTGCTCGGGGCGCGCCCGGTCGTCCACGCCCCACACCGGCACGGGGCCGGCCCACGAGTTCACGACGACCGTGGTGAAGTCCTTCAGGTCGCGCTTGCCGACCTCCTCGAGGATCCACCGGCGGAACTCGAACGAGTCCATCCGCACGATGTTGGTCTCGAGCGCCTCGCGCAGCCCCTTCGGGTCGTCCACGACCAGCAGGTTGAACGCGTCCTGGCGCGTCGCGAGGTTGTAGCCCTGCCCGAAGATGATGCGCCGCACGGCGCGCTTGGCGTCGTCGGAGATCGGGCGCGCGCCCTCGCCCAGCTTCCGGATGGCGCCCTGCGTCTCCTCGCCGACGCTGGCCGGGTTTGCGAGCACGGCCATCGGGTCCTGGACCTCGCGGACGCACGCGACGGCCAGCATCGCGGCCAACGACACCGACGCCGCCAAGCGGGCGGCACCACGATGCGATCCTTGCATGGACGAAGTGTATGGAGGGCTCAGCCGGACTCGCCCGCCGGCCGGATCTGGCCCGCGATGCCCGGAGGCGCCTCGTCGGCCTTCAGGATCTGGTCGGCCACCTCGCGACGGTGCACGTCGACCTCGCGGGGGAACTCGAACGCGATGCGGACGCGGTCGCCCTTGATCGCCGCGATGCGCACGATGCCCAACGGGGCCGAGGGGTTGCCGATCACGACTTCTTCCCCCTCGCGGCGAGTGATCACCAGCATCGCACGAGCCTCCTGCCTGCGCCTCGCCGGCCCCTTCAGGGGCCGTCCCGCCAGCCACCCGGTCTCGCGACCGATCCATGTGGCCTTGCGGCGGAGTGCGGCGGAGAACCCGCCGCGCGTTGCTCAAGCGTAGCGATGGACATCGGGCGGCCATCCGGGAACCAATGAAATTTGGACGCATCAGGGTGGATTCCCGTCGTCCCAGGCGCCCTCCGGCACCGCTTACCCGCACGGAGGCCCGAAACACAACCTCCCGCACCCCATCAACTTGCGGACGTTCATCCAAAAATGAAATGCCCCCGCGCCGGGCGACCGACGCGGGGGCAACGACGGAAACTGCGGGCCTCTCGACCCGTGCCCCGCCCCCGCCGACCGTGGCGGATGCGAGGCGCACCAAGCATGCCGGGCCATCCGTGGCTCGGCCGTTCGATTCGACGCACCCGTGAGGGCCGTGGTCCATTCGTGGCCATCCTTGGCCGCGGGGAGCACGGCGCCGAAGCGCGCGTCCCGGAACTGCCGGCCGGCGATCCGTGCCGCGGGCAGCCCGTTCGTGCGAGTGCGCGTTCCTCCCGACGCACTCACACGGAAGTTCACTTGTCGGCTGGACTTGCGTCGCCAGCCTCGGCGTGGGTCAGGTCCCCTGGCGCTGGGCGGCGGCCAAGGCCATCCGCGCGCGACGCCAGATGTCTTCCGTGGCGGGCTGGAGGCGCTCCTGATCGCGCTTCCAGGCCTCGGGATTGGTCAGTTCCAGGTGATCCCGCACGCCGAGGATCAGGATGGTTCCGCCAAGCCCAAACCGCTGCAGCAACCGGTCCGGGATCCGGACCCGGCCCGCGCTGTCCAGGGGCACCCGGGCCGCCTGCGAGAACACGAGCCGCTCGAACTCCTGCAAGGACGGTTCACCGACGATCGAACCGCCCAGTGCATTCGCCAGCTGGGCGAAGGTCTTCTCCGGCCAGAGCCAGAGCGAGCCGTTCGACCCAGGCGCCGCAATGAACGCCTCGCCGTGCACCTTCTCGTCGAGCACCTCTCGCACCTCTGACGGAATCGCCAGACGTTGCTTTTGGTCCAGCGTGTGCTCGTACTCGCCGAGAAATAGCACGTGATGCGCCTTGTGGAGCCGCGACACACTGTAACCCACAACGCCCCACTTTGCAACACACTGACCCCCGATTTCTTCACTTTTTCCGGCGTCGTCCGCGAACTTGATGCCAATGCCCGTCGTAACTCATGTTGGCTCCGATTGTTGTGGCAATCGGACAAAGCGCGCGCACAATGCCATGGGGTGCTCCACTCCGCCCCACAACGGCATCGACGAAAGGACCGTGAGGACGTGACCCCACGAAACCGGAACGCCTTGGACTGGGTCCCCGCCGACCCCGGAGCGGTCGCGCCGGTGGTGCAGCGCATTCCCACGGGTTCGTTCATCCTGACCTCCGGCCACGCCGACCTCCGGGCGGGCGTCTCGGTGCGCTGGGTCCAGCAGTGCTCGCACCAGCCACCGATGGTGATGGTGGCCGTCACCAAGGGACACGTGCTGAGCCCGTTGATCCGCGACAGCCGCAGCTTTGCCGTGTGCCAACTCGACCCCAGCGACCGCACCACGGCCCGCGCCTTCGACCTGCAGACCCCGGGCATCGACCCGTTCATCGGAGCGAGCGTCGACCGCACGGCGAGCGGGTGCCCGGTGCCGGCGCGTGCCCTCGGCTACCTCGACTGCGAGCTCGCGCGCCACGTGGACATCGACGGCGACTGCGAGATCTACGTCGGCATCGTCCATCACGCCGCGAACCTGTCCGACCCGCGCGAACCGGGCATGTGCCTGTGCGAGCGAAGCGAGGGCGCGCGCCGCGCCACCCCGCCCGCCCCGCGGCGCGCGGTGGCCCCGCCGAAGCCGAAGCCCGTGATCGGCCGGCTGCCGCTGCGCGAGGCCGCGAAGCTGCGCGACGCGGCGAAGGCGCGCGGCCGGGCCCGCTGAGCCGGCGCGCGCGGCGCACCGCGCACGCACGCGATCGCGGCACGCGCGCGACCGCGGCCTAGACTCCCAGCCGATGCGCAGCCTCGCACCGGCCTCGGGACGATTCGTGAACCCGTCGAACCGCTTCGGCGCCGACTACCGGGCCGAGGCCGAGGCGATGGGTGCGCCGCCCGCCCCCATCATCGACATCCACTCGCACGTGCACGGTCCGAACGCCGCCGCGCTCCTGCGCGACGCCATGGACCTGTACGGCATCGAGCGGATCCACTCGATGACGCGTCTCGACGACATCCCCGCGATGCGCGCCGTGATGGGGGACCGCATCCGGTTCATCGCGGTCCCCGACTTCACGCATCCCGACCG
This sequence comes from uncultured Chitinophaga sp., assembly GCA_964430235.1. Lineage (GTDB taxonomy): Bacteria > Planctomycetota > Phycisphaerae > Phycisphaerales > SM1A02 > UBA966. The sequence continues at coordinate 36,785 of CAYSFS010000002.1, forward strand.
GCTGGCCGCGCACACGCACCACTTCCTGGACCGCATCAAGGCCTTCCGCGACGAGGGCGCCGCGATCTGCAAGTTCTGGGCCGCGCCCCGCGGCATCGACTACGGCATCGAGGCCGGAGACCCGCGGCTGCTGGCGCTCGACGCGCCGCACCGGCGCGCGGGCATGGACCTCGCCGCGTCGCTGGGCATGGCGTTCATGGTGCACGTGGCCGACCCGGACACGTGGTTCGCCACCAAGTACGCCGACCGCTCGCGCTACGGCACGAAGGCGTCGCACTACGAGCCGCTCGAGCGGCTGCTGGACGAGTACCCGGTGCCCTGGGTCGCCGCGCACATGGGCGGTTCGCCCGAGGACCTGGACTTCCTCGACGGCCTGCTCGGTCGGCACCCCAATCTCTCGATCGACGCGAGCGCCACGAAGTGGATCGTGCGCGAGGTGAGCAAGCATCCCGCGCCGCGCGTGCGCGCGTTCATGGAGCGCTGGCGCGGGCGCGTGATGTTCGGCAGCGACATCGTCACGAACGACGACCACCTGCACGCCGGCGAGAAGCAGACCGAGATGGCGGCGAAGGCCAGCGACCGCGAGGGCGCGTTCGACCTCTATGCCAGCCGGTACTGGGCGCTCCGCACGCTGTGGGAGACCCACCACGCGATGGAGAGCCCCATCAGCGACCCGGACCTGGCGATGGTGGACCCGTCGCGCTCGCCGCTCGACGCGCCCTCGCTCGAGGGCAAGGCGCTTCCCGCCGACGTGCTGCGTTCGTTCTACCGCGGCGCGGCCGAGCGCCTGCTCGCTCAGGCGGGCGTGCCGGCCACCGTGGCGTGAAGCGCGAGCGCCCCCAGGTTCGGCCGCCGCGGGTCGAACGTGCGCACGCCGGCCGCGCCTGAAAGCGCCTCGGCCGCGGCCGTGCCCTCCGCGATGACGAGCGGGACGCCCGCACGCGCCAGCAGCCGCGCGCCCACCGCGTCATCGCGCAGGATGGGCCGCAGCGCCGCGCGCCCGAAGGCGGCGAACGCCGCGCCCCACGCACCCGGCGTGCGTGCATCCGCGTCCACCGGCACGCGCGCGTCCATGACGAGCGCGGCGTCGATGCCGGCCACGAGCAGCTCGGGATCCTCGGCGCGCGCGTCCGGCACCATGCGCCACGCGCCGCCCGCGACGCCCGACCAGCTCTCGGCGCGCCCCGCGTGCCGGGCGCCCGGATGCGCGATGAGCGTCACGGGGCGGCCGAGGATCGCCGCGCGCCCGACGATGTCGAGCGCCACGCGCGCGTCGGCGCACCCCGGCGGGCTCGCCGCCAGGAGGCACGCGAGCCCGTCGTCGGGGATGCCCCAGTCGACGCGCAGGCGCTCGCGCGAGGGCCGGGAAGCGGCCGGGACCGGCGCGGGAAGCTCGTCGCCGGGCGACACGGGCCGAGCACCCGCGATGCGCGCCGCGTCGAACGCGCGCGGGCCCACGGCCACCGCCGCGGCGCCGCGCATGGCGGGACCGAAGGCGCGCCGGAGGGCGGCGCGCGCGAGGATGGGCGCGCCCATCGGCGGCGCGACCGCCGCGCGCACAGGGACCCCCAGGCTCGCCGCACGGTGCGCGTCGGTCTCGTTTCCCACCACCACCGCCTGCACGCCGCGTGCGGATGCCTGCGCGGCCAGCATGCGGAGCACCGGCGGCGTGGCCGCGTGGCCGTCGATCACGATGGCCCGCACGGCGGGGTCGGGGACGCTTCGGGCGATCGCCATGCGGGGTCAGCCCTCCATCTGCGTGACGCCCTGGCCGAAGTTCATGCGCTCGTGCTTGTAGAAGAGCTTGGTGACCTGGTCGGCCAGCCGCTTCTCGAGCAGGTCCTCGAGCCGGCGGCGGTTCGCCGAGGTGCGGTACGCGTCGTTGCCGAGCGCGTTCATGTCGACGTTCACCGGAAACCCCAGCGGGTCGCCGCCGTCGGGCGGGAAGACGCGGCGCTTCTCCTTGACGTCGATGACCTTCACGCGCACCGCGGCCGTCGGCTTCGGGGTCGCGCCGTCCGGCGTGAGGGCGAACGTGTCCATCTCGACGTAGAGCACGATGTCGGCGTCGACCGCGTTTCCGAGCTCCTCGATCGAGACGCGGCGGTTCGGGCTCTCGACGCGCCGGACGTACGAGATGAGCTCGCGGCCGCTGACGACCTCCTCGACGAGCTCGAGCGTCTTCAGCTGCTGGCCGATGTCGTCGGCCAGCTGCGAGCGCAGCTGGAGGCGGCTGATCACGTTCCGCCGGTCGTCGACGAAGACGACCAGCTTCTTGTCCTCGGGAAGCGTGAACTCCGCCTCCTTCTTCCCGGGCCCCTCGGCCACGTACAGCGCGGGCGTGATGATGTTGCACGCGATGGGACCCGCGAGCGCGAGCACGGGCACCAGGAGGATGGGCGAGGGCCGGATGCGCATGCGTCAGCCCTTCAGCCGCTTGTTGGGGTACTTGTCCTCGAGGTGGTCGTAGAACAGCTTGTTCACCGTCTGCGTGAACTTGGCGACCAGCCCGGTCTGGATCCCCTCCTCGGCGGCGCTCTCGCGGCTCAGTTCCTTCACGTCGGGGAACTTCACCGAGACGCTGTACTCCTCCGCGAACGCGTCGGGGTCGATCGAGTCGCGCTCGACGATGCCGATGGTGGCGCCGGCCATGCCGTCCCAGATCCACCGGTTGCCCGGCGGGTGCAGGCGGAACTCGAAGATGTCGACGATCACGACGCGGTCGACGCCGAGCTCCTCGGCGATGTGCCCCAGCGGCAGCGTGTTCCAGCTCGGCGTGCGGTAGGTCCAGTTGAGCGACTCGCGCCAGTCGAGCACCTGCGCGCCGCTCACCTTCGCGCGGATTCCGGCGGCCACGTTGCCCGCGACGTTGGGCACCACGGTCGGGTACTCGTAGAGCACGCCGCGCTCGGCGTTGACGAGCACCGCGACGGTCTTGTTCTCGAGGCCGCGGTACTTGGCGAGCACCTCGACCTTCTTCTCGACCTCGATGGCCTCGCCCACCTTCGAGGCGACGCCGAAGACGCCGCAGCCGGCGAGCGACGCGAGGACGCAGGCGGCGGCGAGGGCGCGGGCGGCGCGTTCACGGCGGGGGGATGCGTCGTTCATGGCGTTGTTCCGATGGCGGCCGGGCCGCGCGCGTTCGTGCGGTGGTCCCGCACCTTGTAGCCCCACGCGACCAGCGAGAGCACGGCGAGCGCGACCACCACGCGCGGGGTGAGGCGCGCACCGAGCACGTGCCCGACGCGCGAACCGGTCGCGGCGACGTAGGCGCACGTCACGGCGACCGCGGCGGTGCCCACGGCGAGCAGGCAGCCCATGGGCTGGACGCGGAAGGAGGCCCAGAGGCTGCCGCGCGCGGCCAGGCTGAAGGCGGTGGTCATGCCGCAGGTCGGGCACGGCAGGTCATAGGCGGCCACCCACCCGCAGGGCGGAAGCCCGAGCGCCACGTGGGTCCCGAGCCCGGCGGGCGACGGCCTCAGCCACAGCGCGACCCCGAGCACCGCGAAGGCGCCGAACGCCATCAGCGCGCACACCGTGCGCTCCGGCCGCGTGGCGCATGCGGGGCCCGCGGGCGGCGCGGCGCGTCCGCGCGGCGCCACGGGGTCGCCCACGACCGGGGCGCCCGCTGGGGGTGAACTCGTCGGGAACGCTGCCATCCGAGGGGGTGCAGCGTACCTTCCCGCGCCATGCCGACGGATGCCCCGAACGACCCGTGGTGGGTGGATGCGCACCTCGACCTCGCGTACCTCGACCTCATGGGACCCTCGGTGGAGTCCGACCACCCCGACCCCGCCGCGCGCGGCACCTCGCTGCCGGCGCTCGTGCGAGGCGGCGTCCGAGTCGCGCTCGGCACCATCTTCACCGAGTTCGGCTCGGGCGGCGCGGCGTGGGGCTACGCCGGCCACGACGACCTCGAGGGCGCGCATGCCGCGGGCGTGCGCCAGCTCGAGCGCTACGAGGCCTTCGAGCGCGCGGGCCGCGTCCGCATCGTGCGCACGCGCGAGGACCTCGAGCGCTGCGCGCGGCCGGGCGGGGCGCCGGGCGTCGTGATCCTCATGGAGTGCGCCGACCCGATCCGCACGCCCGACGAGGCCGCATGGTGGCACGCGCGCGGCGTGCGCGCGGTGGGGCTCTCGTGGGCCCAGGGGTCGCGGTGGTCGGGCGGCAACGCGCGCGCGGGCGGCCTCACCGCGGGCGGGCGCGCGATGGTGCAGGCGCTCGACGCGCTGGGCGTGCTGCACGACGCGAGCCACCTGTCGGACGCCGCGTTCGACGACCTCTGCGCGGCGACCGACCGGCGCATCGTCGCGACGCACTCGAACATGCGCGCGCTCATGGATGCGCGCGAACGACACGCCACCGACGCGCAGGTCGCCGAGATCGCGCGCCGCGGCGGCGTGGTGGGACTGAACCTCTACGGGAGGTTCCTCGCGCGCGACCGGGCCGCCACGCTGGACGACGCCGTCGCGCACGTCGAGCACGCCGCGGCCATCGCGGGACGCGCGGGCGTCGGGCTCGGCAGCGACCTCGACGGCGGCTTCACGCCCGCGGACTGCCCGGCCGGGTGCGGGCGGCCCGAGGAGCTCGGCGCGCTCGGCCGCGCGCTCGCGGCGCGCGGCTGGGGCGAGCCCGACCTCCGCGCGTTCATGCACGGCAACTGGATGCGCGTGCTGCGCGAGGCGCTGCCCGCGCGGTGATCAGCCGCAGGTCGTCGCGTCGTTGAGCGGCACCACCACCTGCACCGGGCCGGACGGCGTCTGCGCGACCACGAGCACGTCGAGCAGCGCGCCCGTGCCGTGCAGCACGATCGCGTCGCGCGCGTCGCCGAGCAGGATGCGCTCGCGCACCTCGAAGCCGCCCCTGAGCTCGGGGAACGCGAGGCCGAGGAGCTCGGCGTGCATCGTGGCCCAGGTGCGTACCGTGCGCACGCGCGCGAGCTGGTCGCTGCGGCCGACGATGTGCATGCGGTGCTCGTCGTCGAGCGCGAGCTCGAGCTCGGGCGCCAGCGGGCACGCGATGCCGAGCGGGCGCAGGCCGCGCAGGAGCGGAACCAGGCGCGGCGGCAGCTCGGCCATGGGCAGCGCGGCGTAGGCCGGCGCGGAGCGCGCGGCGGGAACGGCGGGCGGCGTCGCATGGCCGTTCGGGGCGGTCGTGAACGGCGCGGGGGCGGCGGGCGCGTGGTTCATGGGGGGCACCGTGGGCTGGGGGCGTGCGGGCGCGGACTTCGGGTGCACCGAGCCGTCGATCGGGATCGACGCCGGCACGTCCTCCTCCGCGTCGAAGCGGAGCGCGGACCGGCTGCGCGCGCCCGCGAGCTCGCCGAGGAACGCCTCGATGCCCGGACATTCGTCGCCCGGGTACGAGGCGCGTGCGCTCGACTCCACGCGCTCGATGCGCGGCAGGCGCGCGACGAGATCGACCTCGAGGCCCAGGAAGGAGCGCGCCGCCTCGCCGAGCTTGCGGAACGCGGCGTCGGCCTGGTCGGGCGACGCGCCCACCACCACGATGCCCACGCGATCGACGGGACGGCCCCGGTGGATGCCCTCGTCGCACAGCTGCTTGAGGCGCAGGTAGCCGCCGGTGACCGCGGCCTCGTCGGCGCCGAGCATCAGCACGATGCGATCGGACGCATCGACGTACTCCGCCGGTGCCGTGTCGGCCGGCACGCACACCAGCCAGCGCCGCAGCGCGCCCGCGCCGCGCGGCAGCCAGCGCGAGACCGCGCCCGGGCCCGCGGGAGGCACCTGGCGCCCGTCGGCGCGGAGCAGCTCGATCGTGACCTCGCCGCGCTCGAAGCGCACGAGGCCGGTTGGCCCGAACGCACGCGCCACCTCGTCGGCCAGCTGCGTCGTCCAGAGCCCGGCCATGACCGGAAGGTTGCCGACGAGCACGGTCGTCACCTCGCCGACGCGCGGTGCGGGGTGCGCATGCGACGGCTCGGGCGCGGCGGGCGTCGTGAAGAGCGCCGCCAGGCTGCCGTACGGATCCACGTTCGAGGTCATCGTTCCTCCAGGCTTCCTGCCTCTCGACCCGATGCGGCGACGCCCGCGGTCCGCATCCGATGCGCGAGCTCCGCCGCGCGTCCCGTCACCGCCGGCCTCGGGAGGCCGTTCCCGTCGAGGTCCCCTGCCGGGGCCCCGAGGGAGACCGAACCATACACGCTGGACGCCGGAACGCCAGCATCGGCCGCCGCCGGGGGTTCGAGCGCCGGGACGACGGCCGTGGCCACCCACTCGGCGAGCCGCCGGAAGTCCTCGTGCGCGGCCGACCCGGGGGCGAACGCCGTGACGGCCTGCCCGAAGCTCGCGGCCTCGCGGAGCACCTCGTGCTCGCGCACGGGCGCCGGGGCGAGGTGCCGCTCGAACCGGCGCCCGATGGCGCCCAGGATGTCGTGGGACAGCTGGCTGGCATCGCGATGCAAGGTGGGCAGCACCCGGACCGGCAGCGACCGGCCCACCTGCTGCACCAAGGCCGCGATGGTCGCCAGCTGCCGCTCGGCCCCGCGGAGCGCGAAATAGCCGGTCTCGACGGGCACCAGCACCTCGTCGGCGGCGCGCAGGGCGTTGAACGTGAGGTAGCCGATGGTGGGCGGGCAATCCACGATGCACCGGTCGAAGCTCCCGGAGACGCGTTCCAGGAGCCGGGACAGCCGGCGATCGCGGTCGGCGAGCGAGACCAGCCCGCCGCGCGCGCTCTCGAGACCGGCAAGCGCCACGGTGCACGGCGCCAGCCGCAACCCCCGGCCGACTTCCCACAGCCACCCCAGGGTGTCGCTGCCGCCCGGTGGTTCGCACAGGAGCGCCTGGGCCAGCCCGAACTCGATGCGCGCCTCGGGCACGCCGAGGCCGGCGGCGCAGTGGCCCTGCGGGTCCATGTCGACCAGCAGCACCCGCTCCCCGCGCTCGGCGAGCGCGGCGGCGAGGTTGATGGCCGTGGTGGTCTTGCCGGAGCCACCCTTCTGGTTGACGATTGCGAGGGTCAGCATCCGTGCGCCCGGGGCATCATCGGCGCGCGGGGCGCGCCGGCTGCACACGCGGCACGGGGCGCACGTGGTTCACGCGGCGCGAGGCACGCGCGACTCACGCCGCGCCGACCGCGCGCCATGCCAGCTCGACGATCGGCTCGGGCACGCCGGCCAGGGTGCGCACGTCGTTCGGGCCGAAGGGCAGCACCAGCCGCAGCGCCCCGCCCCGCCGCTTCTTGTCGGTGTCCATCGCCGCGCGCAGCGCCGACGCGGGGCGCGGGGCCGGCATGCGCACGGGAACCCCGAGCGCGCCCAGCGTGCCGCGCACCTCGGCCTCGAGTTCGTCGGCGCCCTCGGCGCCCAGTTCGCGCACCACCGTGCACGCGGCCACCATGCCGATGGCCACGGCCTCTCCGTGCGTGCACTGCGCGTGCAGCATGGCCTCGATCGCGTGCGCGAACGTGTGCCCCAGGTTCAGCGCCTCGCGCGGCCCCGACTCGCGCTCGTCGCGCGAGACCACCCCGGCCTTGATGCGCACGTTGCGCTCGACGAGCTCGCCCAGCGTGTCGGGGTCGTGCGCCAGCAGCCGGTCGGAGCGCTCGCGGATCCACGCGAGCATCGCGCGGTCGGCCACCACCGCGTGCTTCACGCACTCGGCGAGGCCCGAGCGCAGCTCGCGCCCGGGAAGCGTCCCCAGCACCTCGGGGTCGCACGCCACGAGCCTCGGCTGCGCGAACGCGCCGATCGCATTCTTCGCGATCGACCCGTCGGTGCGCTGCAGGTTGACCGCGGTCTTGCCGCCCACCGACGCGTCGACCATCGCAAGCAGCGTGGTCGGCACCTGCACGCATGCGATGCCGCGCATGTACGTGGCGGCCACGAACCCCGCGACGTCGCCGACGACCCCGCCGCCCACGGCGACGACCGCGCCGGTGCGATCGATGCCCGCGTCGAGCATGCGTGCGGACACCTCGGCCACGGCCTCGAGCGACTTGCCCGACTCGCCCCCCGCGATCCCGATGCGCACGGGGTCGATCGACGCCGCCCGCAGCGAGTCCTCGACCGCCGCGAAGGCGTCGAGCGGAACGCCGGAATCATGCACCACCGCCGCGCGCACGGGGCGCAGGCCGACGGCCACCATGCCGTTGCCCACGTGGCGGACGATCCCGCGCGCGATCTCGACGGGGCAACGTCCGGAGGCGGCCTCGACCACCACGGTGCGCAGAGCGGTCATGGCGAAAGGCTAGCCGCCCGTCGCGTCAGCCGGGGCAGGCACCCCACGCGCTCAGCATGACGCCGAGGTCGATGCCGTCGACCGAGCCGTCGCCGTTCAGGTCGCCTTCGCCGTTCGTGCCCCACGCGCTCAGCAGCACGCCGAGGTCGATGCCGTCGACCTGTTCGTCGCCGTTGAGGTCGGGGGCGCATGCGGGCGGCGGCGGCGGGGCGTCGGGAAGCTCGTACGCGCCGCGGTCGATCACCGGCGCCGGGCCGACGCCGGTGTCGGCGACCGACGCGACGTCGACGTAGCGCGCGAGCCCCGCGAGGTCGACGGTCATGCCGCCGGTCGGGAAGAGCGAGTTCGAGCCCGAGTCGATCGCGGGCGAGCTCGCCTGCAGCCGGTAGTCGCCGCTCGCCGCGGACACGAAGAGCGGGTCGGTGGCGAGGTTGCCGGTGCCGGTGAAGCCGCCCTGCACGGTGCAGTACTGGACGAGGTTCGTGCCGCCGCCCGCGTTCACCTGGTTCGCCGACGTCTGCCCGGCGGGGCCGCTGTTGCCCCAGAAGACGCAGTTGAAGGCGTTGAACGTGCCTTGGCTGGTCGTGTTCACGCCGCCCGCGGTGCTTGTGGCGACGTTCCCCGCGAACGTGCAGCTGTACGCGCGCACGATGCTCGAGGAGACGCCGACCCAGATCGCGGCGCCGCCGCCCGTGCCGGTCGCGCGGTTGGCCGCGAACAGGCAGTTCTCGAACGTGGTGTTGCCGCCGCCGAAGGTCTCGAACGCCCCGGCGCGCGCGGCGCTGTTGCCCTTGAACACGCAGCGGCGGAACGTGCTGGTCACGTTGTTCGTGTCGAACGCGCCGCCGTAGCTGCCGCCCACGTTGTCCAGGAACTGGCAGTCGGTGAAGGTGGCCTGCGCGGCGAAGATGTACCCCGCCCCTCCGCCGAAGGTGCAGCGGTTGCCCTGGAAGACGCAGTTGCGGACGGTGGGCGCGCCGCTGTTCACGATGAGGATGCCGCCGCCCTTGTCGTAGTTGCTGGCGGTGGCCCCGTTGGCGTTGCCGCCCTTCACGGTGAAGCCGTCGACGATGGCCGTCGCGCCGGCGCCGGAGCCCACCAGCACGTGGTAGCTGTTGTCGGTGAGGTTCGACGCGCCGCTGTCGTTGCCCAGGAGGTCGCCCGTGAGCACCGTGACGTTCGTGGTCCAGTCGCGCTGGTCGCGCGCGGTCTCGGTGCCGGCGAACCCGCCGTAGATGCCGACGCCCGTCTTCATCGTGAGGAACACCGTGCGCGAGGTGCCGGTGGTCGGCTTGTAGGTTCCGGCCTTGACCCAGATCTCGTCGCCCGAGACCGACGCGGCGAGCGCGGCCGCGAGGCCGCCCGCGCCCTGGTAGGCGTCCGCCCAGCTGGTGCCGTTGTTGGCGCCCGAGGCGAGCCCCGCGTCGACGTAGCGGACGGCGGCCGAGGCGAAGGGCGCGCAGGCGAGCGCGGCGGGGAGGACGAAGGCGGCGAGTCGGGTGGTGGGACGCATGGGATCGTGGGGTTGACTACGGACGGACAGCGATGCCCGTTCGAGGCGGGCACGCAAAGGTAGCCCGAGGATGCGGTTTGGCCGAACGGATTCAGGCAGGGAGGGGTCGATTGACCGGGAAGGCGAGGGACGCCGGGGTGCGGGGGTCCGAGAAGGCCACCGGCCACGGCACGACTCGATCCCCGCGCCGCGTTGACCGCGTCAGCATGCCGCCGGCACGCCCGACGGGAACGAAGGGACCGAGGCCGCCGGCACCTCGATCACCACCTCCGTCCCCACCCCGCGCGTCGAATCGACGCGCACCGTGCCGCCCGCGGCCTCGACCACGCGACGGACCATGGCGAGCCCGAGGCCCGACCCGTGGCCGTCCGCACGAGTCGTGAAGAACGGCTCGAACGCCCGCTCGAGGGTCCCGGCGTCCATCCCGACGCCGTCGTCCTGGACCACGATGCGCACGGACGCGCCCGCGCCTACGGCCTGCGCGAGGACGCGCACCACCTTGTCGCGCGCGTCGGGCGCGGTGCGCGCCGTCAGCGCCTGGCCCGCGTTCACGACCACGTTGAGGAGCACCTGCGTGAGTTCCGATGCCCCGATCCCGGCCGCCGGCATGCCGGGCTCGATGGCCGCCTCGACGCGCACGCCGCGCGGCACCGCGCGGTCGAAGAGCACCGACATCCGGCGCCACCACGCCTCGAGGTCGACCGCGGTGGATTGCGCCTCGCGCTGCCCGGCGGCCGCGTCGGCGGCCGGCGCGGCCAGCTCGTGCAGCGCCTCCGAGAGCCGCTGCAGGTACTCGATCCCCTCGGCCATGGTCGCGACGCTCGCCTCGCCGCCTGAGCCGCGCCCGCCGCGGGGTGCGCTCGCGCGCAGCCCCGCGAGCGCACCCCGCAGCGCGAACAGCACGTTGCCCATGTCGTGGCCGAGCCCCGCGCCGAGCATGCCGATCGAGGCGAGCCGCTCGGTCCGGCGCACGCGCGCCTCGAGGGCGCTGCGCTCCGAGACGTCGTGGGCGAAGACCGCGAGACGCCTCGGGCCGCTCGCGTCCGGCGGGATCGTCGACACGAGCTGCTCGACCTCGACGACCGTGCCGCACTTCCGGCGGAGCCGGCAACGCGCATGGTGCATGCTCGAGGCGCCCGTCCGGAGCGGATCGATCGCGGCGAGCTCGCGGGGGGCGTCCTCGGGCACCATCGCCGACCCGATGCACATGGCGCGCAGTTCGTCCTCGCCGTACCCCAGCAGCGCCCGGTACGCGGGATTGCTGCGCATGTACCGGCCGTCGACGTCGGTGATCGCGATGCCCACCGACACTGACTCGAACAGCGCGTCGAGCATCGCGGCCGTCGCGTGGAGCGAACGCTCGAGCGAGCGCTGGAGCGTGACGTCCTCGAGCGAGATGACGATGCCCCCGACGCAGCCGTGCGCGTCGTGCCACGGGCTCGCGGCCCAGCGCGACCAGTGGGTGCGTCCGTCGGCCCGGACGAAGAGGTCGAGGTCGCTGCGCACCTCCTCGCCCGCGAGCGCGCGCCGGTGGGCGCCGCGGTAGCGATCGGGAAGATCGGGGAAGTTGTCGTAATGCGAGCGCCCGACCAACGATTCGCGCGGGATGCCGAACGCGGCGCACGCCGACGCGCTCACGGCGAGCGTCTTCATCCCCGTGTCGAACATCATCAGCAGCGCCGCCGAACCGTCGACGAGCCGCACGAGCTCGTCC
>CAYSFS010000002.1:48312-57993 GCA_964430235.1 uncultured Chitinophaga sp.
CCGAAGCGCCGGGAATGACCCCAGAGGGATTCGAACCCTCGTTACCTCCGTGAAAGGGAGGTGTCCTAAACCGGGCTAGACGATGGGGCCCGTTCGGCGCTGCTGCGGCCCGCCGCGAGCGCGGGCTTCTTGTGAAACCGGCGCCTGGACTGGGCGCCGGTTGCGGGAGTGACCCCAAGGGGATTCGAACCCCTGTTCCATCCGTGAGAGGGATGTGTCCTGAACCGGGCTAGACGATGGGGCCGGTTTCCGAGGCAGACAGTATACCGCCCTGCCCGCCATGCTGCATGTCGCCTGCCCCTTGGAATTCGAGCGATCCGTCCTGGCCCGGTTGGGCACGGGCCGGGGGTGGACCTACCACTGCACGGGCCCCGGGCGAGCGGGAATCGAACGCTGGGCGTCCGGCCCCGATGCGCCGCCCGCCGGCGCGCGGGTGGTGCTCGCGGGGGTGGCCGGCGCCATCGCCCCGGTGGACGCCGCGCGCGCCGTCGTCGCGGGCACCGTGATCGGGCCGTCGAACGAGGAATGGGTCCCCACCCTGCCCGGCGCGGCCGGCGGGCCCATGCGCATCGTGGGGCTCGACCACGTGCTGGCGTCGGTGGAGTCGAAGGACCGCGCGGCGCGCACCCATCGCGCCGACGTGGTCGACATGGAGTCGGCCGCGTTCGCGCGCGAGGCGCAGTCGCGCGGATGGCAGTGGGCCGTCGTGCGCGGGATCAGCGACACGGTCGACGAGACGCTCCCGCAGGACATCGGCTCGTGGGTGGACGAGCGCGGCCGGCTGCGCATCTGGCGCGTGGTGCGCGCGATCGTGGCGAACCCCATGCTGCTGCGCCGCCTGCACCGGCTGCGCGCGCGATCGCTCGCGGGGCTCGCGGCGGCGGACGCCGCGCTCAAGTCGCTCGACGCGGGGGGCGCGCCGTGAACGCACCCGTGGTCCTCTTCGGCGGCACCTTCGACCCGCCGCACCGGCGCCACGTCGAGCTCCTGAAGGGCGTCGACGCGCTGCTGCGCGCGAAGCAGGCGATCGTGATCCCCGCGTGGCGCAACCCGCAGCGCGGCGAGCCGGGGGCGTCCGGCAAGGACCGGCTCGCGATGGCCTCGCTCGCCTTCGCCGGCATGCCCGACGTCGTCGTCTCGGGCATGGAGCTCGACGTCGGCGCGCCGAGCTACTCGATCGACACCGTGCGCCGCATCCACGCGATGCAGGAGTCGGGCGAGGTGATGCGCGGGCCGCTCAGGCTCCTCATCGGAAGCGACCAGGCGCTGAACTTCACCTCGTGGAAGGACTGGGCGGACCTGGTGGCGCTGGCGACGCCCGCCGTCGTGCTGCGGCCCCCGCACACGCGCGAGGACTGGCCCGCGCTGGTGCACGAGCGCCACGGCGAGCAATGGGCCCCGCGGTGGCTCGAGTGGACGCTGCCCATCGACCCCGTCGACGTGTCGAGCACGGACATCCGCGCGCGCCTGGCGAAGGGCGAGCCCCTCGGCGACCGGCTGCCTGACGCGGTGGAGCGCTACGTGCGCTCGGCCGGGCTCTACGGCGTCAGGGGCGTCACGGGCGTCACGCCGGCTCGATCGTGAACTTGTGGATCTCGCTGTAGGTGCGGCGCGGCGAGAGCGACTGCAGGAACTCGGGGCGGTCGTCGAACGCGACGCGGTCGAGCGTGTACCACTGCCCCGCGAAGCGCCACTCGTCCTGGAGCTCCAGGCGCGACTCGATCATCTGCTGCACCTCGGCGATGCTTCCGGCGGTGACCCAGGCGAAGAGGTAGCCGAGCCTCGGCTCGTCCTCGTCGGCGCCCTCGACGATCGCCACGGCGTCCCAGAGCGTGCGGCCGACGTGGCGCCCGCGCTCGTCGAGGTTGTCCTCGGGGTCCTCGTCGAGCTCGAGGCCCCACGACTCGCGCAGCTGGAAGATGATCTCGTCGAGGTCCGGGCACTCGCGGTCCTCGAGCTGCAGGATCTCGCGCGGCTTGAAGGGCGGCTCCGGGCGGTCGTCGAGGTCCGACGGCCACGTCTCGGGGACCTCCTCGAGCCCGTGCGCGGCCATGATGCGCTCGACCTCTTCGCGCATCGAGGCGGGCACCAGGACGTCGATGCCCTTCCAGCTGTCGAGCACCACCTCCATGGCGGGGTCCTCGCCCTCGGCGCCGACGCTGAGGGAGCCGTCCTCGACGATCACGTCGCGGTACTCCTTCAGCACGCGGCGGAACTCGTCGAAGGGCATCGGCTCGTCGGCGGCGAACACGTCGACGGTGCGGAACGCGTCGCGCGAGGTGGCCTCGAGCAGCGGGAACACGTCGTCCGGGAGCAGCTCGAAGAGGTCGTCGAGGAGCGCCTCGACCTTCTCGATGCTGGTCACCGCGTAGAAGCGGAGCGCGGGCGGCGCGTCCTCGGGCATGTCGGCCTCGGCCACGGTGTAGCCGTGCGCGGGCGCGGGCAGGTCGACGGGCTCGAGGCCCAGCGGCAGCCAGTGGTTCCCCACGCGGAGGCGTTCAAGGTCGGTGCGCAGCGCGAACGTCTTCATCCGGGGCCGAGTGTAGGCGCGGCGGCGCGGAACACCAAGCGCTCAGTGCCCCAGGTACGCCGCGCGCACGCGCTCGTCGCGCAGGAGCTCGGCGCCGGTGCCGGAAAGCGCCACGTTCCCGGTCTCGAGGACGTAGGCGCGGTCGCTCATCCGGAGCGCGGCGTTCGCGTTCTGCTCCACCAGGAGCACGGTGACGCCCTGCGCGCGCAGCACGTCGCGCACGGTGCGGAAGATCTGCGCCACCAGCATGGGCGCGATGCCCATCGACGGCTCGTCCATCATGAGGAGCCGCGGCCGCGACATGAGCGCGCGCGCGATGGCCAGCATCTGCTGCTCGCCGCCCGAGAGCGTGCCGCCGAGCTGGCCCGCGCGCTCGCGCAGGATCGGGAACATCCCGCACACGCGGTCGATGTCCTCGGCGACGCCGGCGCGGTCGGTGCGCGTGAAGGCGCCCATCTCGAGGTTCTCGCGGACGGTGAGGCGCGGGAAGATGCGCCGGCCCTCGGGCACCTGGACGAGCCCGCGGCGCACCACCTCCTGCGGCGCGAGGCCCGCGATCGACCGCCCGTCGAACTCGATGGTGCCCGTCGCCTGGCGGTGGATGCGCGAGACGCACATCAGCGTGGTCGACTTGCCCGCGCCGTTCGCGCCGATCAGCGAGACGATCTCGCCGGCGTGCACCTCGAGGTGGACGCCGTGCAGCACCTCGGCGCGCCCGAAGGCGCACTTGAGGTTCGCCACGCGCAGGAGGGGCGCACCGCTCACCCGAGCTCCTCCGTGCCGAGGTAGGCGGCGACGCAGACCGGGTCGTTGCGGATGGCCTCGGGCGTGCCCTCGGCGATCTTCTTGCCGTACTGCAGCACGGCGATGCGGTCGGAGATGCCCATCACCACCTTCATGTCGTGCTCGATGAGCACCACGGTGACGCCGCTCCCGCGGATGCGGCGGATCAGCTTCATGAGGTCCGCGCTCTCGGCGGGGTTCATGCCCGCGGCGGGCTCGTCGAGCAGGATGAGGCGCGGGCGCGTCGCGAGGGCGCGCGCGATCTCGAGCCGGCGCTGGTGGCCGTACGGCAGGCTCCGCGCGGGCTCGGCGGCCTCGTCGGCGAGGTCGACGAACTGCAGCAGCTCGAACGCGCGTCGGCGCATGCGCTCGCGCTCGCGGCGGAAGCCCGGCGTGCGGAAGAGGCAGGCCCAGTAGCCGCTGCGGAAGTGCTGGTCCATGCCGACGAGCACGTTCTCGACGAGGTTCATCTCGCCGAAGAGCCGGATGTTCTGGAACGTGCGCGCGATGCCCGCGCGCGCGACGAGGTCGGGCGTCCGGCGTTGCGCGCGCCAGATCGCGCCGAACGCGAGCCGCCCGACCAGGAACGCGGCGGCCGCGGCGAACCAGGTCGACCAGAAGCCCGCGTCGCGGAGCGTGGCGGGCACGGACGCGAGCGCCTGGCCCCACGGGAAGGGCTCGCCCATCACGTAGCGGTCGTTGATCGCGGCGGTCCAGAGCGCGGTCGCGTTGAGGGCGAGCACCGCGGCGGCGGCGCTCGCGGCGCCGACGGCGAGCCCGCGCACGCGGTCGCCCGCGGTCCACTCGCGGCGGATGGGCTTGCCCTCGAAGAGCACTTCGCCCTCGGTGGGCTCGTAGATCCCGGTGATGGCGTTGAAGAGCGTGGTCTTGCCGGCGCCGTTGGGGCCGATGACCGCGAAGATCTCGCCCGGGTGCACGGCCAGGCTCACGCGCTCGTTGGCGACGAGGCCGCCGAAGCGCATCGTGACGTCCTTCGCCTCGAGGATGGCGCTCATGCGTGCGCCCCCTCGCCGCCGGGCGGCATGGGCGCGGGCGGGTCCTCGTGCACCGCGCGCGGGGGCAGGATGCCCTGCGGGCGGAAGATCATCATGAGGACGAGCGCGAGCCCGAAGAGCAGGAACTTCCAGTTGGTCGGGGTGAGCAGCACGTTGTGCGCCCACGTGCGCACGAAGTGCCACGTGTGCGCGGCCGCGCCCGCGTCGGCGGCCGGCGCCGCGGCGGCCATTCCCTCGGCGCCAGAGCCGAGCACCTCGGTGAGCCGCACGAGGACGATCGAGTTCATCCCGACCATCACGAACGCCCCCAGGAGCGTCCCGCGGACGCTCCCGATGCCGCCCACGATCACGATGCAGAGCGCGATGATCGACACCTCGAACCCGTAGTTCGACGGCTCGCCCGAGCTCGAGAGCCGGCTCACGAGGAGCGCGCCCGACAGCGCCGCGAGCGCGGCGCACGTGGCGAAGGCCAGCATCTTCGCGCGGTCCGGGCGGATGCCCATCGCGCGGCTCGCGAGCTCGTCCTCGCGGATCGAGATCCACGCGCGGCCGACGCGGCTGCGCTCGAGCGCGCGCACGCCGAGGAAGGTCGCGGCCACGAAGCCCAGGTACAGCCAGTACTGGCCGCGCGCCTCGAGCGGCGTGCCGAGGATCGACGGCGGCGGCAGCGGGTTGATGCCCTGCGTGCCCTTGGTGATCGCGTCGAGGTTGACGAGCACGTCCTTCACGATCTCGCCGAAGCCGAGCGTGACGATCGCGAGGTAGTCGCCTCGCACGCGCAGGGTCGGCGCGCCGAGCGCGAACCCGGCGAGCGCGCCGACGGCCCCGGTGACCGCGAGCGCGGGCCAGAACCCGAGCTGGAAGGGGTAGACCTCGCACGTCGCGATCGAGTACGCGTAGGCGCCGATCGCGGCGAACGCGGCGACGCCCAGGTTCAGCAGCCCCGTGAACCCGGTGAGGACGTTGAGCCCGAGCGCGAGGATCGCGTAGATGAACACCTCGGTCAGGGGCTCGCCCACCTGCAGCCATGCGGGGAGCGCCGGCTCGACCAGGGGCCACGCGGCGAGCGCGGCCAGGCCGGCGACGGGCACCCACGGGTTGCGGCGCGCGGCGGCCATCAGACCTTCTCCCTCAGCTTCGCGCCCAGCAGCCCCGAGGGCCGGAACACCAGGATCAGGATGAGGATGCCGAAGACGATCGCGTTGGTCCACCGGGCCTCGACGTAGCCGTCGCTCATCGCGCGCACGACGCCGATCACGAGCCCGCCGAGGACCGCGCCCGGCAGGTTCCCGATGCCCCCGAGGACGGCCGCGATGAACGCGTCCATCCCCATGCGGTAGCCCATCTGGAAGCCGACGGTCTGGTTGTAGATGCTGTAGACGACCGTGGCGAACCCGCCGAGCGCGCCGCCGATGAAGAACGTGGCGCCGATCACGCGCTCGACGTCGATGCCCATGAGCGCGGCGGCCACCGGGTTCTGCGCGACGGCGCGCATCGCCTTCCCGAGCTTCGTGAACCGCACGAGCCACGTGAGCGCCAGCATGAGCGGCACCGTCACCGCGAGCACCAGCACGTCGGGGCGCGAGACGATGACGTCGCCCACCGTGAACGCGGGCTTCGGTTCGACGAGCGCGGGGAACGCCTTGGGCGCCGCCGCGCTGGTGCCGCCCGCGAACACCTCCATCGGAAGGCCGCCCCAGAAGAGGCCGAGGTTGACGAGGACGAAGCTCGCGCCGATCGCCGCCACCAGGAGGCTCAGCTTGCTCGCGGAGCGGAGCGGCCGGTACGCGAGCCGGTTGATGGACCAGTTGAGCGCGCCGCAGAACGCGGCGGTCGCGACGAGGAGCGCCGCCAGGCCCGCCGCGCCGCCCGCGCCCGACGCGCCGTCGAGGGCGAACGCACCGACCGCCGTCAGCGCGAAGAACGCCCCCAGCATGCACAGGTCGCCGTGCGCGAAGTTGATGAGCTCGACGATGCCGTACACCATCGTGTAGCCGATGGCGATCAGCGCGATGATCATCCCGTTCGAGAGCCCGGTGACGAGCTGCTGCGAGAAGACCTCGGGCGGGCTCAGGACCCCGTCGGCGGCGAACGATGGCACCGACTCCGCGCGCGCGAGCGCGAGGATCGCCAGTTGCTCCGCGGCCGCCGCGGCGCGCAGCATCACTTGGCCTGGCCCGCTCCGCCGCCCGCGGCCTTCACGAACGCGAACTTGCCGTCCTTGACGGTGTTGATGCTCATGAGGCGGTTCGTCGTGTCGCCGTTGGCGTCGAAGCTCCACGTTCCGAGCGCGCCCTCGAAGTCCTTGGTGGCGGCGACGGCGGCGAGCACCGCGGCGCGGTCCTTCGTGCCCGCGCGGTCGATCGCGTCGAGGAGCACCTTGCAGGCCTCGTAGCCGTACACGGCATAGGCCTCGGGCACCTCGCCGTGCTTCTTCCTGTAGCGCTCGACGAACTCGGCGCCGCGTCCGGTGAGCTGCTCGGAGGGCAGCCCGCCGAACGTGATGTAGACGGGGCCGGCCTCGGGGCCCATCGCGTCCTTGCCCGCCGCCTCGATGTAGGCGTTCTCGAACGTGCCGTCCGGCGTCACGAACGGCACCTTGCATCCGCCCGAGCGCAGGTCCTTGAGGATCTGCGCCGCGTTCGTCTGCGTGGTACCGCCGTAGAAGACGACGTCGGCGCCGGTCGAGCGGATCTTCGTGACGAGGGAGCGGTAGTTCGACGCCTTGGGGTCGATGCCCTCGAAGCCCGCGACCTCGATCCCCATGCCGGGCGCGCTCTTCCTGAAGACGTCGGCGATGCCCTTGCCGTAGAGCTCCCGGTCGTGCAGGATGAACGCCTTCTTCGTGCCGAGGTCCTTCGCGCAGAACTCGCACGCGACGGCGCCCTGGATGTCGTCGGTGGGGACGACGCGGAAGTACGAGATGGTGCCCGACGGGCGGTAGATCTTCGGCTCGTTGGCCTCGCCCGCGCCCGGCTTCGTGAGCCCGGGATAGGTGTTTCCGGGGCTCACCATCACGAGGCCGGCCTTGTTGAGGATGGGCATCGCGATCTTGGCGGCGCCCGAGTTGTAGGTGCCGATGTAGCCGACGCAGGTCGGGTCCTTCGCGGCCTTGTTCGCGTTGGCGGCCTCGATGTTCTGGTCCCAGTTGCCCTTCTGCGGGCTGGCGTCGTCCATGTCCTCGTAGTTGATGTCGAAGCCGGCGACCTTCCCGCCGCGCTCCTCGATCGCCATCTTGATGCCATTGACGATGCTGGTGGTCTGGCTGTTGGCGCTGCCGGTGCGCGGGAGGCTGCTGACGATCGTCAGGAAGGGCGGCGCGGACGCGCGCGGCGCCGAGGGCGCGGCCGCGGCCAGGAGCGATGCGAGGGCGAGCGCGGCGACGGCGGATGCGGTCCGGCGGATCATGACGCGGGATCATAGCCGTGCACAGGGGAAGGATCCGCGGTTCGCGAGGGCGCGGTGCGCGGGCGGGCGCGCCCGACGGGCCCGCGGCGCGCGCCGTCGCGCCGTCGCGCCGCGGGCTATCGTGCGCCCTCCACGAAAGGAACTCACGACCATGACCACCCGATTCATCTCGCTCGCCGCCCTCTCGCTCGCCGCCCTCGCCCTCGCGCCCGTCGGCTGCGGCCCGAGCTCGAGCCTGCCCCCCGAGGAGCAGGTGAAGATCCTCAAGGGCGACGTCGAGGCGACGATCGCGACGTGCAAGGACAAGTACCCCGAGAAGTCGGCCGAGTTCAATTCGGCGCACGCCTACGCCGTGTATCCCTCGGTCGGCAAGGGCGGCCTGATCGTCGGCGGCTTCGAGGGCAAGGGCCTGGTCTACGAGCGCGGCGCGCTCGTGGCGCGCAGCTCGATCGGCGGCGGCACGCTCGGCGCGCAGATCGGCGGCCAGTCGTTCTCCGAGGTGCTCTTCTTCAAGGACAAGGCGGCGTTCGAGAAGTTCAAGCGCGGCGAGACGGCCTTCCAGGCGGGCGGCAGCGCCACCGCGGGCACGGCGAGCGCCAGCGCCGCGAACGACTACAAGGACGGCGTCATGGTGCTCACGTTCGGCGGCGGCGGCCTCATGCTCGAGGGCGTGATCGGCGGCCAGACGTTCAGCTACGAGCCGATCAAGTGACGGCGACGCGGGCGCACGCCCGCGCGACGGCTCACCTCGGCAGGAACCCGCGCACGACCTCGGCCGCCTCGCGGCCGGGGTCGTGTCCTTCGAAGCGGCGCGCGACGGCGTCGAGCGCGCGCGCGGCGCGTTCGCGCGCCGCGGGGTCGTCGAGGAAGGGGCCGAGCGCGCGCACGACGGGCCCCGTTCCGCCCGCGTACGGCACGAACTCGGGCACGATGCGGCGGCCCGCGACGATGTTCGGCAGCAGGCGGTCGGGCATGGTGAGGATGAAACGCGACGCGAGCGCCCGGAACCAGCCGACCCAGTAGACGGCGACCATCGGCTTGCGCTGGTGCGCCAGGTCGAGGCTCACCGTGCCGCTCACGTTGAGCGCGCAGTCGCACCAGGCGATCGCGGCGTCGGGGTCGCCGTGCGCGACGTGCAGGTTGGCGGGCCACGCGGCGCCGCGCGCGGCCTCGCGCACGAGCGGGACGAGCGACTCGTTCGCGGCCATCACGAGCCCCGTGAGCCGCGGGCGCGCGGCCGACGCGGTCCGGAACGCCTCGAGCATGCGCGGCATGTTCGCGCGGACCTCGGACGAGCGGCTGCCGGGCAGCAGCAGGAGCCTCGGCCCGCCCGCGGGCAGCGCGGCGGCCCGGGCGCGCGCGGCGTCGTCCACCGGGTGCGCGAGCACGGGATGGCCGACGAACACGGCGTTCACCCCGCGCGAGCGGAACCACTCCTCCTCGAAGGGCAGGAGGCACATGATGGCGTCGCTGGTGCGGCGCCACTTGCGGATGCGCCAGGGCGCCCATGCCCACAGCTGCGGCGCGACGAGGTTGACGACGCGCGAGCCGCCGGCCGCGCCGCGGCCGTGGCGCTTCATCCACGACGCGATGTGCCAGTTGGCGGCGGGGCTGTCGACCGGGACGTGCACGTCCACCGGGTTGGCGGCGACCCACGCCCGGATGTCGCGCACGATGCGGCGCACCTCGAGGATCTTGCGCATTCCGACGAGCGTCATCGCGCCGTCGCGCGCGGTCTCGCCGACGAGCTCGCACCCGGCGTCGCGCATGCGCGGGCCGCCCCACCCGACGACCCGGACGCCGGGCGCCGACGCGAGCAGCGCGCGCACGAGCGGCGCGGCGTGGGCGTCGCCCGAGGGCTCGAACGCGGTGACGAGGACGGTGGGCACATCGGGAACATACGCCGGGCATCAATTTCCGATTTTCCGCTGAAAATCGGAAAAT
>CAYSFS010000003.1:0-46922 GCA_964430235.1 uncultured Chitinophaga sp.
GCTCGCTCGGCAGGAACCCGCTGCCCCAGAACCGCGCGCTCAGCGCCTGCATGTTGCCGGGCCCCTGCGTGATCATCACCACGAAGGACGGCAGGTTCGAGTTCATGCTGCCGAGCCCGTAACTCATCCAGCTGCCGAACGACGCGCGCCCGGGCTGCTCGGTGCCGGTCTGGAAGAAGGTGATGCCCGGCTCGTGGTTGATCGCCTGCGTGTGGAGCGAATGCACGAAGCACAGCTCCTTCGCGACCCCGCCGGTATGCGGGACCACCTCCGACAGCATGATGCCGTCCTGGTTGTTCGCGTACCGGTCGAACCGGAAGACCGAGGGCGCCACCGGGAAGCGGCCCTGGCCGCTCGTCATCGTGGTGATGCGCTGCCCGTTGCGGATCGAGTCGGGCAGGTCCTCGTTGAACCGCGCGACGAGCTGCGGCTTGTGGTCGTAGAGGTCGAGCTGGCTCGGCGCGCCCTCCATGTGCAGGTAGATGACGCGCTTGGCCTTGGGCGCGAAGTGCGGCCCGGCCAGCGGCATGGGCGGCGGCTGCACCGGCCCGGGCGCGCCGGCCGCCCCCGCGCCGGGCACCGCCCCCAGCGCGTGCCGCCCTCCGAGCCCCGCGAGCGCCAGTCCCCCGAGCCCCGCGCCGATGGTCGACGCCATGCGCCCGAAGAACCTGCGGCGCGTCAGGTTGAGGAGGTACTCCTCCATCGGGTCGGCGGCGGCGCTGCGCTCGTTTCGCGGCATGGTGGTCGTCCTCAGTCCTTCACGATGGCGGCGTCGCTCGCCAGGATCGCGTTCGACAGCATGGTCCAGGACGCGAGCTCGGGCGCGGGCACGTCCTGCGGCACCGGCGCCGCACCGGTGGCCACCAGCTTCGCGGCGGACTCCGCGTCGGCGGACCACCGCGCGCGCTCGGCGGCCAGCGCGTCGGCAAGCACCTCGACCTGCGCGTCGCCCGCGGGCTCGCCCGTCATGCGCGTCCACAGGCGCCCGAGCCGCATGCGGTCGTCCCCCGGCTCGCGCAGCGTGCGCTCGGCGGCGACGCGCGCGGCCTCGACGAACTGCGGGTCGTTCCACAGCACCAGCGCCTGGAGCGGCGTGTTCGTCGTGAACCGGCGCGTGGTGCAGAACTCGCGCGTGGGCGCGTCGAGCGCCAGCATCGAGGGCGGCGGCGAGGCGCGCTTCCAGTAGGTGTAGAGGCTGCGCCGCCAGAGGTCGTCGCCCGTGCCCTGCGCGTAGCTGCGCGTGTTGCTCTGCGGCATGCTCGTCTCCTCCCAGAGCCCCGCGGGCTGGTACGGCTTGACGCCCGGCCCGCCGACGCGCTCGCGCAGGAGCCCCGCGACGAACAGCGCCTGGTCGCGGATCTGCTCGGCCGCCAGGCGCTGCCGCGGGAACCACGCGAGCAGCCTGTTCTCCGCGTCCCATGCGGCCACGTCGGGGCGCACGCGGGACGACTGCCGGTAGGTCGCGCTGGTGACCAGCTGCCGCACCAGGCGCTTCACGTCCCACCCGTTCGCGCGGAAGTCGACCGCCAGCCAGTCGAGGAGCTCGGGGTGCGTGGGCCAGTCGCCCTGCAGCCCGAAGTCCTCGGTGCTCCGGACGATTCCCCGGCCGAAGAACTGCTCCCAGAACCGGTTGACGACCACCCGCGCGGTGAGCGGGTTCGCGTCGCCCACGAGCCACTGCGCGAGGCCCAGGCGGTTGCGCGGCGCGTCGGGCGGGAGCGTCCCGAGCGCGCGCGGAACCGCCCTCATGACCGGCCGCTCTCGGTCGGCCTGGTCGTACAGGCCGCGCCGGAGCACGAAGGTCGGCGTGGGCTCCATGCGCTCCTGCATGACCATCGTGCGGGGCGCGGCCGCCACGTGCGCCGCGAGCGCGGCCTCGGCCTCGGCCGCGCGCGCCGCGCGAAGCTTGTAACCCTCGGAGTGGCGTGCGCGCCAGGCGTCGCGGGCCGCGGCCTCGGCCGCGGGCCCCGCGGTGCCGGCGGGCATCGCGAGCACGAGCGCGTCGCGCGCGACGTCGCCCGGGCGGTCGAGCTCGCGGTGGTAGAAGCCGCCCTGCCCGCCGGTGTTCACCACCTTGCACACGATGGCGTTGGATCCCGCCCGCAGCGGCACCGTCACGCGCTCCTGGTCCGGCGCCACCGCGCGGTCGATGCGGCGCTCGTGGACCAGGGTCCCGTTGACGAACACCTGCAGCCCGTCGTCGGACCCGAGCGAGAGCTCCGTCGACCCCGCGACCGGCACCCACGCCTCGCGCGCCACGAACTCCGCGTCGACGCCCTCGGCGAGCCGCACGGGGGTCGCCTCGAGGACGCCGGGCGCGTACCGCCACTCGAACTCGCCCGTCGCGCGCGTCCCGAAGCGCTCGGCGACGTCGAGCCGCGTGCGGGCCTCGGGCCCGTAGCGCGTGCCGTACGCCTCCTCGCCCCCGGACGCCGGGAACGGCCCGCAGATGTACCAGCCGCCGGACGCGGGGGGCATCCGCGCGAGCAGCGCCTCGGGAACCGTGCCCGGCCGCACGCGCACGCGCCCGAACACGTGCCGCGCGTAGGGCGACCGCGTCACCAGCCGCACGCGCAGCTCGGTGCCGCCCTCGAACCCGAACGGCTCGCTCGCGACGAAGAGCGCCGTGCGGCCGCCCGGGCGCACGTGCGCGTCGACGGCCCACACCCGGCCGTCGGCCTCGAGCGCGTTCACGACGCGGAAGTCGCCGTTCGCCTGCTCGACGTCGGCCCACGCCCACGCGAGCGGCACGTGCGCGCGCCGCGACGGGTCGGCCACCGAGACGGCCTCGACCTCGATCGCGTCGAGCACGGCGTTCCCGTTGTCCGCGCGCCCCACGCGCCCGCCCGCGAGGGACGGGTCGGGAAGCGCCTCCAGCAGCACCGCTCGCATCCCGGTCCCGTCGGTGCGCAGCACCAGCTCGTGCACGTCGTCGTGCGGGTTGGTCCCCGAGGCGAGCACGCTGCCGTCCGGCTGCGGGACCATGGTCGCGCCGCCCTCGCTCGTCGCGCGCACCACGGTCGACGGCACCCAGGCGATGCCGCCCCGCAGCGAGGCGGCGAACTCCTCGAACGCCGCGCGCTCGGAGTCGTCGACGCGGTCGCGGTCCGCGCGCGCGGCCTCGGCCGCGGCGCGCAGGACGCCGGTGCGCTCGGCGTGCGCGGGCGTCGGCACGTCCATCGAGGGCTCGAAGGCGCGGTTCGCGTCGGGCACCTGGCTGTAGATGCCGGGCTCCTCGTTCGAGTTGAAGAACGCGAGCAGCGAGTAGAAGTCCTCCTGCGTCACGGGGTCGAACTTGTGGTCGTGGCAGCGCGCGCAGTTCATCGTGAGGCCGAGGAACGCCGCGCCCACCGTGTGCGTGCGGTCCGCCGCGTACTCGAGCAGGTACTCCTCGTCGATCGCGCCGCCCTCGTCGCTCGTGACGTGCGCGCGGTTGAACCCGCTGGCCACGCGCTGCGACACGGTCGCCCCCGGGATCAGGTCGCCCGCGACCTGCTCGACCACGAACCGGTCGTAGGGCATGTTCGCCCGGAACGCCTCGATGACCCAGTCGCGCCACGCCCACATCTGGCGGCCCGCGTCCATGTGGATGCCCGAGGTGTCGGCATAGCGCGCGACGTCGAGCCACGGCGTCGCCATGCGCTCGGCATGTCGCGTCGCGTACGGCTCGGTTCCGAGCAGGCGGTCGACCAGCCGCTCGTACGCGCCGGGCGCGGCGTCGGCGAGGAACGCGCCCAGTTCCTCGGGGGTCGGGGGGAGCCCGGTGAGGTCGATGAACACCCGCCGGCAGAGCGTCGCGGCGTCGGCCTCGGGGCCGGGCACCACGCCCGCGGCCGCGAGCCGTGCATGCACGAACCGGTCGATCGGGTTCGCCGGCGCGTCCGCCCCGTCCGCCGTCGACGCGCCGAGGCCGCCGTCGGCCGCCGGGAGCGCCGCCGCGCGCGGCGCCTCGAACGCCCAGTGCGGCTCGTACCGGGCGCCCTCGCGGATCCAGCGCACCACCGCGGCGCGCTCCGCATCGGTCAGGGCGTGCTTGCCGCTGTCGGGCGGGGGCATCGCCGCGTCCGGGTCGCGCGTCAGCAGCCGACGCACCGCGAGCGACGCGGCCGGGTCGCCGGGCACGATCGCCGCGCCGCGCGGCCGCGCCGCGGTCGCCGCCTCGAAGGAGTCGAGCCGCAGCCCCGCCTGCTGCTTCGCGCGGTCGGGCCCGTGGCAGAGGAAGCATCGGTCCGACAGGATGGGCCGCACGTCGCGGCCGTACCGCAGCGGCTCGTCCGGCGGGAGCCCCAGCGTCGCCGCGGAGGCGACGACCCGAGGCCCGCCGGACCCGGTCCGGGGATGCGACACCCCGTGCCCGACCCACATGAGGCCGGACACGACCACACCCACCGCCGCGATGGAGGCGGAACGCAACGTCAACGCCGGTGGTACCGGGGCGCCGCGCCCCGGTTGCGGCGGTCAGCGCAGGTTCTCGGTCTCGAGGTACGTGTAGCCCGACAGGCCGGCCTCGTAGGCCTTCAGCAGCCCCTGGCTCTCGGCGACCGTCATCTGCTTGTTCACCACGGCCTTCTCGCACTCCCGGCGGATGTCGCCGAAGAGCTTGCTCAGGTCGTAGTGGACGTAGCTCAGGACGTCGCGCACGGCGTCGCCCTCGATGACCTCGTCGATCCACCACTCGCCCTGCTCGTCGATCTTGACGTGCGCGACGTGGGTGTCGCCGAACAGGTTGTGGAGGTCGCCGAGGGTCTCCTGGTACGCACCCACGAGGAACGCGCCCAGCAGGTACTCCTCGCCGTCCTCGAAGTCGTGCACCTCGATCCACTTCTTGACGTCGTGGTCGTCGACGAAGCGGTCGACCTTGCCGTCGGAGTCGCAGGTCAGGTCCGCGATGGTCGCCTTGCGGGTGGGGCGCTCGCCGAGCCGGTGGATCGGCGCGATCGGGAAGAGCTGGTTGATCGCCCAGATGTCCGGGAGGCTCTGGAAGATCGACAGGTTGCAGAAGTACGTGTCGCTGAGGGCGCTCTCGAGGTCGCCCAGCTCCTCGGGCGGCCGGCTCATCGAGCGCGCGATGTCGCGCACCTTCGCGCAGCTCGCCCAGAAGATGCTGTCGACCAGCGCGCGGTGCTCGAGGCTCATGAGGCCCACGCTGAAGAGGCGCAGCGCCTCGTCGCGGTCCTCGAGGAGGTCGTTGTAGTTCTCGACCAGGCGCCGCTCGCTGATCGTGCGGTGCACGTCGTAGATGTCGACGAGCGGGCGCGGCAGCTCCTCGCCCTTCGCGGGCGCGGGCAGCTGCGCGGGAACCGTGAACCGGTCGAGCCGGTTGGCGCCGAGCACGTCGAAGATCAGCACGCTCTGCTGGGCCACCATCGCGCGGCCCGACTCGCTGACGATGGTCGGGTGCTTCACGCCCTCCTCGTCGCACACCGTCATGATCTTGTAGACGACGTTCGAGGCGTACTCCTGGAGCGTGTAGTTCATCGAGAACTCGAAGCTCGTCTGGCTTCCGTCGTAGTCGATGCCGAGGCCGCCGCCGATGTCGAGGTAGCGCATGCCCGCGCCGGCCTTGGCAAGCTGCGTGTAGATGCGGGCGAGCTCGTTGATGCCCTGGTTCACCTGGCGGATGTCGTGGATCTGGCTGCCCATGTGGCAGTGCAGCAGCTGCAGGCAGTCCTCCATGCCGCGCGAGCGCAGGATGGAGAGGACCTCGAGCACCTCGTTGATGCTGAGGCCGAACTTCGCCTTCATGCCGCTGGAATGCCGCCAGCGGCCCGCGCCCTGCGCGGCGAGGTTGATGCGGACCCCGATGGTCGGGCGCACGCCGTGCTGTTCGTAGAACCGCAGGATGAGCTTCAGCTCGGCGATGTTCTCGATGACCGGGATGATGTTGCGGCCGAGCTTCTTCGCGAGCGCCGTGAACTCGATGTAGCGCTCCTCCTTGAAGCCGTTGCAGATGATGAGGCGGTCCGGCGTCTCGCTGGTCATCCCCATCACGGCGAGGAGCTCGGGCTTGCTGCCGGCCTCGAGGCCGAAGCCGAGCGACTTGCCGGCGTCGCGGACCTCCTCGACCACGCGGCGCTGCTGGTTCACCTTGACCGGGAAGACGCCCTGGTAGTCGCCGCGGTAGCCGTGCTCGACGATCGCGCCGCGGAACGCCTCGGCGATGTCGACGAGGCGCTGGCGCAGGAGGTCGCTGAAGTGGATGAGGAGCGGCGTGCGGAACCCGCGCTCGCGCATGCCCGCGACGACCTCGTAGAGGTCGACCTCGACGCCGGGGTTGCGCGTCGGGCGCACCACCACGTGGCCCGCGGGGTTGACGTCGAAGAACCCCTTGCCCCAGTTGCGGATCGAGTAGAGCGACGCGGACTCCTCGACGCTCCAGCCCGGTTCGGTGGCGGCGCGCGCAGGCTTCGTGCGCGGGGCGGGAGCGGAGGATGCCGTTTCGGTCAGGGTGTCTGCCATCAGGGGATCGGCCGCCGGAGGAAGGCGCCGAACCGCGGATGATAGGAAAGCCACGCGAAATGAAAAGGGAATTCGCCGCGGATCATGCCGGGCGCCGACGCCGCCTTCAGCGGGCGTCGCCCGCGCCGGGCGGAACGGCGGGCGAACCGGTGCCCTTCCCGCCCGCGCCCACGCCCCGCAGGCTGCGCGCGATCGCCACCTCGTGCACCCGGACGCTCAGCCGGTCGAGCTCCTCCTTGGCCCGGTGGAAGGCGTCGGGGTCCACCGCCCGGAGGTCCCGGCCGGCCGAATCGATGAACCCCGCCAGCCGAGCCATGGACGCGTCCAGCTCGGCGACGTACCCGGGCTCGAGCTCCGCCCGCACGCGGCCGAGGGCGTCGGCGATCCAGTGCAGGTCCAGCCGCGCGTTCGCGCACAGGTCGATCACCCGGTGCGCGCGCATGTCCTCGCGCGCGTGCGCGAAGCTCTCCGCCTCCATCCGGTCGACGTCCTCGGTGGTCAGCCCGTAGGTGGGGACCACCTGGACGGACGCGCGACGGCCGCTGCGGCGCTCGGCCGCGGTCACGCCCAGCACGCCGTTCTCGTCGACCAGGAACTCGACCTCGATCTGCGGGATGCCCGCGGGCATCGGCGGGATGCCGCGCAGGTCGAACCGGGCGATCGACCGGCAGTCGGCGGCGAGCTCCCGCTCGCCCTGCAGGACGTGGATCGAGACGTTCACCTGGCCGTCCACCGACGTCGAGAACATCTCCGTGGCGCGCGTCGGGATGCTCGCGTTGCGCATGACGAGCTTCGCGACCGCGCCGCCGACGGTCTCGAGCCCGAGCGACAGCGGCACCACGTCGACGAGGAGCAGGTCGCGCCGCCCGCCGGCCAGCACCGACGCCTGCACCGCGGCCCCGAGCGCCACCACCTGGTCGGGGTCGAGCGCGGCGTAGGGCTCGCGCCCGAAGCACGCGCGCACCGCCTCGCGCACCGCGGGAATGCGCGTGCTGCCGCCCACGAGCACCACGCGGTCGACCTCGGGGTTCCCCGCGTCGCGCATGGCGCGCCGGCAGCACTCGACCGTCCGCTCGATGAACGGCGCCGCGAGCGACTCGAACTCCGCGCGCGAGAGCGTCCGCCGGTGCACGCGTCCGCCGCCGAGGTCGACCTCGAGCGTCGCGTCCGGGCGCTCGCTCAGCGCGATCTTCGCGCGCTCGGCGAACGTGCGCAGGGCCTGGCGCGCCGCGGGCGGGAACTCGAGCGCCTCGCCGAACCGCGCGCGGACCTCGCCGGCCAGGAGCGCGATGATCGCCTCGTCGAGGTCGTCGCCGCCGAGCCGCGTGTCGCCCGCGGTGGAGAGCACCTGGAAGAACTCGCCGTCGTCCGGGCCGCCCGGGACCAGCTGCAGGATCGACACGTCGAACGTGCCGCCCCCGAAGTCGTAGACCGCGATCGTCTCCATGGCGCCGCGCCGCGCGCGCGAGGCGCCGATGCCGTAGGCGAGTGCGGCGGCGGTGGGCTCGTTCACGATGCGGACCGCGTCGAGCCCCGCGAGCCGCGCCGCATCGCGCGTGGCCTGGCGCTGCGCGTCGTCGAAGTACGCGGGCACGGTCACCACCGCGCGGCGCACGGCGACGCCGAGGGCCCGCTCGGCGTTCGCCTTGAGCGCGCGGAGCACGTGGGCGGCCACTTCCTGGGGCGTGACCGCCGCACCGCCGACCTCGAAGGCCGCGAGCCCGCGCGGGCCCTCGACCACGCGGTACGGCAGGCCCGCCGCGGGCCCGGCGCTCTCGGCGAAGCCTCGTCCCATGAACCGCTTGGCGCTGTGGACCGTGTCGGCCGCGTGCGCGACCGCGGTCGCACGGGCCTCGCGGCCGACGACGGGCGGCGCCCCCTCGAGGAATCGCACCACCGAGGGGAGCAGCGCATGACCTTCGGCGTCGGGCAGCACGCGCGGGCCGGCGGCATCGCACACGGCCACCAGCGAGTTGGTGGTGCCGAGGTCGATGCCGACGATCGGGTCGGGGGCGGCGTTCGCCATCCGGGGATCCTAGGGGGCGCCGGTCAGCGCGGCTGCGGGCCGGCCTCGGGGAGCCGCTGCATGAACGCGTCGAAGCGGCGCGTGGCGGCCTTCGAGAGCAGCTCGACCGCGCGGTCGACGGGGGCGCTCGGCCCGGAGACGTCGAAGGCGCGCTCCTTGCCGCCCGCACGGAGCACGATCTCCGCGACCGGCGTGGCGCCGCCCGCGCACGACGGGTCCTTCGCCGTCATCCAGCCGGCGGCGTCGACGATCGCGCGGAGGCCCGTCGCCTCCTCGGGCGTGAGCGCACCGCGCCACTCGACCTGGCGGTCGAAGGCCTTCATGCCGCCGCCGTAGCCGAGGCTGCCGTCGGCACCGACGACGAACCACTCGTACCGCCGCGACTCCGGGCGCGCGAACCACAGGTCCATCGCGACGCCGCCCGTGGGCGAGGCGGGGTCCGAGGGCGGCGCGAGCGGCGTCGTCTCGCACCCCGCGAGCACGGCGAGGAGCGCGCATCCCGCGAGGCGCACCCGCGGCGTCACGGCGCCCCCGCCTTCGTCGCTTTCGGGGTGCCGCGGCGCGCGCGCACCTGGCGATAGACCTCGTAGGGGTCCGCGCCGAAGTCGTAGCGCACCGGAACCGCGGAGTCCGGCGCGAAGTCCGGGATCCAGGCGAGGATCGCGAGGGTCCGCACCACCTTCGCCGCGGCCGGGTCGGCGGGCTCGTCCCCGAGCGCACGGCGCACCCACGTCCACGTGGCGCCGTCGGCGCGGATGGTGAGGATGGTCATGCGCTCGGCGGCCGCCACGCGCAGCGTGTCCGGGTTCGGGGGGCCGTTCGCCTTCGACCGGTCGTCGAAGCCCAGCGTCCGGCAGAGGGCCCACACGGCCTGCACCTGGTCGTCGTACAGCCAACGGGCTCGCCCGGGCCGCGTGGAGATGTCGATGAACGGGCTCTCGTCCGCGTGAAGCGACCCGTCCGGGAGCAGGATGTACTTGGCCTGCATGTCCTCGACCGTCAGTCGCTCGACGGCCTTGCGGCCGCGCAGCACCGTCACGTCGAGGGCGAAGTCGGGCGGGTACCGGCCCTCGGCCGCGGGCGGCGCCGATTGGCACCCGACCACCCACGCGACCGTCGCGGCGAGGGCCGCCGCGAGCGCGCCCGCGCGGGCGCCGCGCGCCGCGGGACGGGCCGGGACCGGGGGTTGCTGCGCACGGGAACGCACGGCGCGCGCGATGCTACCCTTCGATCCCACGCTATGCGCACGAGCGTCACCTGGATCAACGACTACCTCGACCGGCCCGCCACCGCGCAGGAGCAGGCCGACCTCCTCACCGCCGCCGGGCTCAACTTCGACGGCGGCGACGTCGCCGAGAACGGCGAGCCGTGGCAGGAGATCGAGACCACCTCGAACCGGGGCGACTGCCTGTGCCACGTGGGGCTCGCGCGCGAGCTGTGCGCGATGAGCGGTCGCACGCTCAAGGCACCCGCCGCCGCGCCGCGCGCCGCGGGCGGCCCGGCGTCGAGGGCCGTGCGCGTGACCAACCACGACCACCGCGCGTGCCCGCGGTACACCGCGCGCGTCATCACCGGCGTGAAGGTCGGCCCGAGCCCCGAGTGGCTGCAGCGCCGGCTGCGCGCCATCGGCCAGGTGCCGCGCAACAACCTCGTCGACTGCACCAACTTCGTGCTGTTCGAGCTCGGCCAGCCGACCCACGTGTTCGACCTCGATCGCCTTCGGGGCGCCGAGGTCCAGGTGCGCCGCGCGCGCGCGGGCGAACGGTTCCTGCCGATCGGCGAGGGCGCGCAGGAGGTGAGGCTCCAGGGCGGCGAGCTCGTCATCGCCGATGCCGAGCGTCCGGTCGCCATCGCGGGCGTCAAGGGCGGCGCCGAGACCGCCGTGACCGACGCCACCGTCAACGTCCTGCTCGAGGCCGCCACGTTCAACCCCGTCGACGTGCGCGCCGCGAGCCGCGGCCTGCGCATCGCGAGCGACTCGTCGTACCGCTTCGAGCGCGGCGTGCACCCCGCCGGGATCGACGCCGCGGCCGACCGGCTGGCGGCGCTCATCCTCGAGACCGCGGGCGGCACGCTCCATGACGGCGTCGTCGAGGCGGGCGCGCCCCTGCCCCCGGCGCGCACGGTGCGCGTGCGCCCGTCGCGGGTGCGCGCCGTGCTCGGCACCGACATCCCGCTCGAGGAGGTGGTGCGCGCGCTCGACACCCTCGGCTTCGCGCCGGTGGTGCGCGGCGACGCGATCGACTGCACGGTGCCCGCCCGGCGCATCGACGTCGAGCGCGAGGTCGACCTCGTCGAGGAGGTGTGCCGCATCCACGGCCTCGACCGCATCCCGATGAAGGACGCGCTCTCCGTGCGCGTGGCGCCGGTCGAGCCGCAGGTCTCCGCGCCGCGCGCGGTGAAGTCGCTCCTCGTGGGGCTCGGGTTCGTCGAGAGCGTGACGCACACGCTGGTCGCCGAGCGCCACGCGGCCCCGTTCCTCCGCGAGGGCGAGCAGCCGCTGCGCATCGACGACGAGCGCGCGGGCGGCGCGCCCATCCTCCGTCCCTCGGTGATCCCGAGCCTCCTCGAGGTGCGACGCCGCAACGCGGACGCGGGCCTCGCGGAGCTGCGGCTCTTCGAGTCCGCGCGCGCCTTCCGCCTGCGCCCCGACGGCTCCCACGACGAGCGCGCCACCTTCACGCTGCTCTCGGACCGGCCCGCCGAGCCCGAGGCCGCGATGCGCTGGATGCGAGGTGCGTGCGAGCGCATCCTGCGGACGCTCGCGGGCGAGCATGCCGGGATCCGGATCGAGGCGCCGCCGGCGCGCGCTCCCTGGTACGCGGCCGAGGCGCGCATCGCGTGCGACGGGCGCGCGGTCGGCTCCTTCGGGCTGCTCTCGCCGGCGGCCACCGCGGCGTTCGGCATCGAAGGCACGCCGTGCGCGGCCGAGCTCGAGCTCGAGCCCCTCTGGCACGGCTATCCCCCCGAGGCACGTGCCGAGGCGCTGCCCTCGTTCCCCGCGATCGAGCGCGACCTGAGCGCGATCGTCGACGAGCGCACGCGCTGGGAGGACCTCGAGTCGCTGGCGCGCTCGCTCTCGCTCGCCAACCTCGAGCGCGTCGACTTCGTCGGCACGTACCGCGGTGCGCAGACCGGAAGCGGGCGCAAGAGCGTCACGATGCGGCTCGCGTTCCGCGCCCCCGACCGCACGCTGCGCCGCGAGGACGCCGACGGCGCGATGGCCGCGCTCGCCGAGGCGCTCACCGGGCGGCTCGGCGCCGTCATCCGGGGCTGAACCCATGGCGTTCCGCACGCTCACCCTCGAGGAATTCGCCGACGCGCTGGCCGCGCGCACGCCCGCGCCCGGCGGCGGCGCCGTCGCCGCGGTGACGCTGGCGCATGCCGCGGCGCTGGGCGCGATGGTGCTCGAGTTCACCCTCGGCAAGCCCGCGTTCGCCGCGCACGAGGGCCCGAACGCGGCCGCGCTGCGACGGCTCGGCGAGCTTCGCCACGCCGCGCTCGCGCTCGCCGACCGCGACGCCGAGGCCTACGGCGCCCTGAACGCGCTCTGGAGGCTCCCGAAGGACGCGCCCGCGCGGCAGGGCACGGAGTGGGACGCGGCGGTCGCCGAGGCGATCGACGCGCCCCAGGCCATCCTCGAGGCGGCGGCCGAGGTGGCGTCGACGTGCGCAGCGCTCTCCGCGCGCACCAACGCGAACCTGGCGAGCGACCTCGCGATCGCCGTCGACCTCGCGCGCGTCGCGGCGCGCGCCGCGGCGCACAACGTGGCGGTCAACCTTCCCTCGGTGCGCGACGCCGCCGACCGCGAAGGCCGCCGCGCGCGGATGGACGCCGCGCTCGCCGCCGCGGGCGCCGGGACCGCGCACGCCTGATGGAACGCCTCGCGGACGTGGCCGGGTTCGCGGGGCTCCTGGCCCTCGGCGCGGGGGTGGCGTGGGCGCTGTACGCACTCGGTGCCTGGCGCGACGCGACGCGGCCCCCGAGGCGCACCCTCGGGTGGGCGCTCGCGCAGGGACTCCCGGCCGACCCGGGGGACCTCGGGTTCGCCTTCGAGGACGCCTCCGTGCGCGCCGAAGGCGCCGCGGTGCCCTGCTGGTGGATCACGGGGCGCGGCGGCGAGGGAGCGCCCGTGGTCATCATGCTCCACGGGCACGGCCGCTCCCGCTGGGACTCGCTGCGGCGGGCGTCGCCGTGGCTCGGGCGCGCCGCGCTCGTCGCGCTTCCCGACCTCCGCGGCCATGGCGACGCGCCCGGCCGCGGAACGCTCGGCCGCCGCGAGCCCGCCGACGTCGTGCACGTCATCGCCGAGGCCGAGGCGCGCGCGCCCGGGCGCCCGGTGATCCTCGTCGGGCACTCGCTCGGCGCGGTCGTCGCGATCCACGCGGCGGCCCTCCGTGCGCGCGCGGGCGCCCCGGTCGCCGAGGTCCATGCGTTCGGCCCCTACGACCGCGTGTCCACGCCGTTCGCGGCAAGGCTGCGCGCGCGCGGGCTGCCGGCGCGACCCGCCGTCGGGCCGGTGCTCGCGTTGGTCGACGCGCTCGACGGCGCCGAGGTGCCGTCGCAGGAGTCGGCCGCGGAGCTCGGGCCCACGCGGCTCGTCGCGTGGGCGGACGAGCTCGACGCGGTCTCGCCGGCCGCGGACGCGCGCGCGATCGCCGCGCGATCGCCGAACGCCGAGCTGCACGTCACGAACGGCGTCCCGCACGCCGACCTCGGCGTGCCCGCGGCGCACGGCGCCGGAACCGACCTCACTTCCGCTCGGTCGACTTCGCGGGTTCCGCCGCCTTCGGCGCCGGCTCCGCCATCGGCTGCATGACCCACGCGCGGGTCACGAACCCGCGGTCGTCGGCCTTCATCGACCACACCGTCGGCCCGACGTGCCGCGCCACCGTCGCGTCGTCGATGGTCTTGAGGACGTCCACCGTGTTCGCGGGCACCTTGTAGCCCAGGCGCTTCGCCCAGCTCGAGTCGTCCGCGCGGCCCACCGCGTTGTCGAGGCGGGACTCGTCGGCGCCGAACTCCTCCAGCATCTTGCGCTCGTAGCTCCAGCGCGCCACGGTGTCCAGGAACCCCCAGCTCACGACGGGCTCGCCGCCGACCGCGAGCGCCGCGGCCTTGTAGACCGGGCTCTCGGCGACGCTCGGGAGGTCCTTCTGGCCCACCGCGCGCATCGACTGCTCGACCACCTTCGAGTCGCCCGCGGCCATCCACCCGTTCGAGACGCCCACCGAGAACGGCACGAAGTCGGCGGCGAAGATCGTGTTGCCGTCGACGTCGCGGGGCTCGAGCCCCATGGTCCCGCCGAACTGCGTGATCATCGGCACCACGGCCTTCGGGTTGCTGCACGCCATCACGGTTCCGGTGACGCGGCTCTCCGGGGTCAGCGGCTGGCGCACGGTCTCCCACGTCCAGATGCCGGGCCCGAGCGCCTCGAGCGCCTTCGTCATCACGGGGCCGAAGTTGATGAGCATCGCGTCGATCTCGGCGGCCTGCTCCTCGGGCAGGTTCGCGACGACGCCGTTGACCATGTTCATGAGGTCCTTGAGCCGCACGTTGACGCGGCCGAGCGCGGTGGCGTCGGGCCCGACCATCGGCGGCGGGGCCTCGATCGGCACGGCCGGGCCGAGCAGCGACCACAGGCCCACCTTCTCGCCGGGGACCAGGATCCCGGACGTCAGCTCGACCTGCCCGCGCGGCGAGTCGACGTCGATGCCGATGGTCCACGCCTGCACGTCGCCGAAGAGCGGCTGCAGCATGGGGGTGAGGAGCGCGAGCATGCCCGCGCCCTCGCCGGTCAGCGACTTCTGCATCGGCCCGGTGAGGATGGCGACCGACACGTCGACCTCGCCGAGCTGCTCCATCGCCGATCGGAAGTCCTTCTGCTCGGGGAGCTTCGCCGCTCGCTTGCCGTCGATCGCCTCGAGCGCGTCCTCGAGCCCGCCCATGTCGGTGCACGCGATGAAGCGCGAGCCGTCGCGGCAATAGTGGAACCGCTCGACCGGCCGGTCGAGCGCGAGGTTGACCTGGATGTCCATCCCGCCGGCCCGGCGCTCGTCCTTCTTCCGCTCGGGGAAGCGCAGCACCTGCACCTCGCGCCCGGCGACGGTCTCCTTCTCCACCGTCACGCCCTCCTTCTTCACGGCCTCCGCGATGAAGGCCTCGAAGACCCGGGCCATGCCGTCCGCGCCGGCGCCCCAGTCGCCGTAGAACATCGCGTGCGACTCCTCGGCGTCGAGTTCCTCGTCGTGGACGGTGAAGAGCACGGCGCCGAACGCCTTGGGCCACGAGAACGAGCCGGCGGGCACGCCGAGCTCGCCGAGGCGCTCATCCATCGCGTCCTGGGCGCCGCCGTCGTCGCCGAGCACCTTGCGCATGGCGTCCGACTGCAGGAACGCATTGAGCGGGGTGGCGCTCCACGACTCGACGGTGCGCGCGAAGTCGTCGGCCGACACCACGACGAACGCCGTGTCGGGCGCGATGGCGCGCACGGGCACCGGCCCGTCCGCGGCGAACGCGGGGGCCGCGACGAGGACGGCGGAGAGGGCGGCCCGGACGGGTCGGTGGAATCGCATGGTGTTCCTCACTTGGCGGGCGCCGCGGCGCCGGGCGCCGGCTTCGGCGGCGCGGACGATCCGTCGGAGAGCTCCGACGGCGCGCCGGGCGCCGAGCGCGGCGGCGCGGGGTGGTAGAAGTGGCCCGAATTCGGGTTGTTGCGGTCGAAGGCGTAGGCCTCGCGGTGGCGGACGAAGTCCTTCACGTAGCGCGCGGGGATCGCGAAGCCCACGTTCTCGCCGAGCGTGATCTTCATGTTGGTGATGCCCACCACCTCGCCGCGCATGTTGAAGAGCGGCCCGCCCGAGTTCCCGGGGTTGATCGGCGTGTCGGTCTGGATGTAGGCGCGCCCGTCGAGCTGCATCGCGGGGACGCTCACCACGCCCTCGGTGAGCGTGCGCTCGAGGCCGAGCGGGTTGCCGATCGCGAAGACCCGCTGGCCCGCGTCGAGCGCGTCGTCGGCCTCGACCGGCGCCACGTGGAAGGGCTTTCCGTCGGGGCTCTTGATGCGGATGAGCGCGAGGTCGAGCGCGTTGCTCACGGCCTCGATCTCGACGTCGTCGATGTCGACGCGCTTGAGCGAGCCGTCGGGCTGCCGCAGCCACACCGTGGCGCGGATGGCGCGCTCGCCCTGGATCACGTGGGCGTTGGTGATCGCGTGCCCGTCCGGGCTGATGATGACGCCGGAACCGAGCCCTCCGGGCGTGCTCACCTTGATGACGGCGGGCCCCAGCCCCTTGGCGAGCTCCTTCGGGGGGAGCGTGGGCAGGTTCCTCGCCGTCGAGAACAGCCGGGATGCGTCCTCCGCGAGCGGCGCCGCGGCGTCCTTGCGGTCGATCCCGTCCACCTGCTCCATGCCGACCACCACGACGTCGGCGCCGATGTCGACCCACACGGAGCGGTCGGTCTGCTTGAGGATGGTGCCCTCGATCGACGCGCCCCCGCGCAGGCGCACCGTGTCGGCGGCGGCGGGAGCGAGGACGAGCGCGGCGGCGAACGATGCGGTGAGGGCGTGGTTCATCGGGGCGGGACCCGTCGGGGAGTCCATAGCATATGCGTGCCCCACCGCGGCCGCACCGAACATCGAGCACCCATGAAGCACACCGACGCCACACGCGCCCTGCCCCGCACGCTCCTCGCCCTCTCCGTGGCCGCGGCGGCCGTCGCGGCCACGTCGCATGCGCGCGCGGACGACCTCGCGCGCCACTTCGGCTTCCGCCCGCTCGAGGTGCTGAAGGTCGACCCGAAGGCCGGACCGTTCGTGACGGCGGACATGGACGGCGACGGGCTGCAGGACATCGTGGTGGTCGACAACTTCAAGAACCGCATCGACGTCAACCTCCAGCGCAAGGGCGCGAAGCCGACCGACGAGGTCGCCGCGCCGCGCGGCGTCAACGAGTTCCCCGAGCACTGGCGGTACCGGCGCACCAGCGTCACCACCGACCGGGGCGTGGAGGCCGTGGTTCCGGTGGACTGGGACGGCGACGGCATGATGGACCTCGTCTACGCGGGCAACAGCCCGGCGGGCGTGGTGTTCGTGCGCCAGGACGCGCCCGGTTCGTTCAAGGTGGTGCGCAAGCAGGCCGTGCGCAA
This sequence comes from uncultured Chitinophaga sp., assembly GCA_964430235.1. Classification (GTDB taxonomy): domain Bacteria; phylum Planctomycetota; class Phycisphaerae; order Phycisphaerales; family SM1A02; genus UBA966. The sequence continues at coordinate 16,634 of CAYSFS010000003.1, forward strand.
CCTCGCCTCGAGCCGCGACGCGCTCGCGGTGGCCGACGTGACGGGCGACGGCCGCAAGGAGCTCGTGAGCATCGTCGACGGGAAGATCTCGGCGTGGACGCTCGACAAGGACGCCATGGGCGCGCCGACCGAGCTCGGCGCCGGCGGTGCGCGCGTCGTCGCGGTCGTGATCGACGACTTCGACGGCAACGGCACGCAGGACGTGCTCGGGGTGGTGCCGGAGGACTCGGCGCCCGTGCGCGCATGGTTCACCGAGCGCCAGGGCGACCGCCTGGTGGTCGGCCCCCAGGTGCGCTTCGAGATGCCGCCCGTGCGCGAGGTGGCCGCGGTGCGGCTCCCCGGCGAGCGCGCGGCGCTCATCGGCACGGTGGAGCGCCCCACCAAGCGCGTCGCGTTCCACCGCGTGGGGCGCGGGAGGATCGAGGGCACCGGCACGCGCGACTCGAGCCTGGTGACGTGGAGCTTCGAGGACCCGCAGAACCGCAAGCGGCGGACCGTGGTCGCGGACGTCGACGGCGACGGCCTGCAGGACGTGGTCGCGACGAACACGCTCTCGAACGCGGTGATGGCGTACCGGCAGGAGAGGTCGAAGGGCCTCGGCGCGCCGGTCGCGAGCCCGAGCTTCGCCGACCTCGACTCGGTGGCCGTCGCCCCGTCGAAGGACGGGGCGATCGTCTTCGCGCTCTCCGAGAAGGAGGGCGTGCTGGGACGCAGCGTGGCCTCGCGGGACGGGACGATCGGGTTCCCGCAGGCGGTGCAGCTGGGCGCGGGGCGCGTGCCGGTGGCCATCAACCTCGTGGACGTGAACGGGGCGCGGCACCTGGCCGTGGTGGCGAAGGAGTCGAGCGGCAAGAGCTTCGCGGTCGAGCTGGTGCCGGTGGACCAGCCCGACGACGCGGGGAAGCGCGCCACCGTCTCGCTGGGGGCGCAGAGCCGGTCGCCGAGCGCCGTGATGTCGGTCGACGCGGACCAGGACGGCTTCACCGACCTCCTCGTGTTCACGCCGGAGAAGCCGATGATCATGCTGCAGGGGCTCCCGAAGGTCGCGGACGCACCCTCGCCCGAGGCGCCCTTCAAGGTGCTCGAGTCGAAGGACATGGGGCAGTTCGGGCTGGTGCAGGCGGCCAACGGCGACAACGTGCTCGTGGCCGACGTCGACGGGAACGGCAAGCCCGAGCTGCTGGTGGCGGACCGCAACTTCGTGCGCGCCCTGCGCTACGAGGCGAAGCCCGCGGCGGGCGCGAGCCCCGGCTGGCAGGTCGTGACGCAGATGAACGCGCGCAACGCGGACGCCAAGCTGGTGACGATCACCGCGCTCGGCGACCGCGTGGTGGCGGGCGACCGCGACGGCGCGCGCGCGCTGGCGTTCGCGCGCGGCACCGACGGGCGCTGGGACCAGGCCGAGTCGATCGAGATCCCGGGCTTCAGGTTCTCCCAGCTGGTGGCGGGGAAGTTCGCCGGCGACGGCAACGACGGCCTGCTCGCGGTGGGCGAGGACAGCTTCGCGCTCGTGCGCCTCGGCGGCGAGCGGATCGTGCTCGACCCGGCGGGCACGTGGACCAGCGACGACCCGCGGCAGGTGCCGCACGAACTGGTCCCCGGCGACGTGAACGGCGACGGGTTCATGGACGTCACCGTGCTCGACGGCGGCGAGCAGATGGCGGACATCCTCACGTTCAGCGCCGCCGGCCGGCTGCTTCCGGCGCTCAGCTTCAAGGTGTTCGAGACGCGCATGTTCTCCGGGGGCGAGCGGCGCGAGTTCGAGCCCAGCATGGGCCAGGTGGCCGACGTCACCGGCGACGGGCTCGCGGACCTGCTGTTCCTCGCGCACGACCGCATCCTGATCTACCCGCAGGCGACCGGCAGCGGTCCCGCCGCGGCCCCCGCCGGCGGGAAGGGCTGACGTGGCCAGGCGGACCGAGGCCGAGCGCACCGCGAAGCTCCTCGAGCTGTCGCGCAGGCTCGCGGGGACGGGCGACCTGCAGTCGATCCTGTCGCTCGTGATCGACGCGCTGCGCGACCTCCTCGACGCCGACCGCGCGACCGTGTTCGAGTTCGACGAGAAATCGCAGGAGCTCTTCACGCAGGTGGCGCACGGCATCGGCTCGGGCGACGCGCCCAAGGTGATCCGCATCCCGATGTCCGCGGGCATCGCCGGCGCGGCCGCGACGACCCGCCGCATCGTGAACATCCCCGACGCGTACGAGGACGCGCGGTTCAACCGGGCGATCGACCAGAAGACCGGCTACCGCACGCGCACCATCCTCGCGATCCCGCTCCTCGACCACGACGGGAAGCTCGTGGGCGTGGCGCAGGTGCTCAACCGGCACGAGGGGACGTTCGACCGCGCCGACGAGGAGCTGGCGACGGGCCTCGCCGCCAACGCCGCCGTCGCCATGCGGCGCGGGCGCCTGATCGAGGACCGCATCGAGCGCGAGCGCCTGGAGCAGGAGATGGACGTCGCCAAGGGCATCCAGGCAGGCACCTTCCCGGGCGAGTTCCCGCTCATCCCGGGCTGGGACATCGCCGGCGAGAGCCAGCCCGCGGAGTTCTGCGGCGGCGACGCGTACGACGTCGTGCCGCTCGCGGGCGACGCCGTCGCCGCGCCCGGCGAGGACCCGGACGGGTACGTGCTCGCGATCGCCGACGCCACCGGCCACGGCATCGCGAGCGCGCTCTCGAGCGTCCAGATGCGCGGCATGCTGCGGCTGGGCCTGCGCCTCAGGCAGCCGATCGTGAAGATCGCCGAGGAGGTGAACGCCCAGCTCTGCGAGGACCTGCCGAACGGCCGGTTCGTCACCGCGTGGTTCGCCAGGCTCGACGGGCGCACGGGCGACGTCCACACGGTCTCGGCCGGCCAAGGCCCGATCCTGCACTACCGCCGGGCGACCGATGACTTCGCGTCGACCAGCGCGGACATGCCGCCGTTCGGCGTCGCGGCCCTGCCCTACACCGACGCCGACTCGCAGCGGCACTCGATGGCCCCCGGCGACGTGCTGGTGGCGATCACCGACGGCTTCTACGAGGCCCCCGACGCCGAGCGCAGCCTCTTCGGCGAGGAGCGGGTGCAGGACATCGTGCGCGCGAACCGCGACCGACCCGCCCGGGAGATCTTCGAGGCCATCAAGTCGGCGGTGCACGACTTCAGCGGGCACCGCCCGCTCGAGGACGACCAGACGGGCCTCATCGTCAAGCGGGCCTGACCTCACTTCGCCTGCAGCCTGAGCACCCCGTCACGGAGGTCGTCGGGGTCCTCCATGGCCTGGCGGAACGGCTTCGCGACCTTCGTGGCCCCGAACCGCGCCTCGAACGCAGCCCAGGCCGCCTCGCATGCCGCGAAGTCCGCGCGCGCGAACGCGTCGACGGCGCGGCCGACCGCCTCCGTCCACCCGTCCGGCGGGTCCTCGACGAGCATCGTGTAGAGGTCGATCGGCACGCTCTGCCCGACCACCACCACCCTCCCGAGCGGGACGATCGTGAGCCCGCCCGGGTCGCGAACGAGCGCACGGGTGTTGCCGTCGAAGAGGATCGACGTCCCGAACTGCTTGTTCGCGCTCTCGAGGCGCGCCGCGAGGTTGGCGCTGTCGCCGATCACCGTGTAGTCGTTGAGGTCGGGCGGCGCGCCGCAGTCGCCGATGGTGACGACGCCCGTGGCGACGCCGAGCCGCAGCGAGATCGGGGGAAGGCCGGCGCGGTCCGGGCGCGCGGTGATCTCGTTCACCACGCGCTGGCAGGCGCGGCACGCCTCGACCGCCAGCTGCCCCTGCTCGGGTTCCTCGCCGAAGGCGCTCCAGAACGCGAGCAGGCCGTCGCCGAGGAACTTGTTGACGTACGCGCGGCGCTCGGTGAGCTCGTGGGCCATCGCGCTCATGTAGAGGTTCAGGGTCGCGACCACCGCCTCGGACCCGAGCTTCTCGCTGATGGTCGTGAACCCGGCGAGGTCGCCGAAGAGGATGGTCGACGTGCGCTGCTGGCCGCCCATGGACAGCGCCTTCGGGTCGGACGCGAGCAGCTCGACGAGCTGCGGGCTCACGCGCGCGCGGAACTGCCGCGTGATGCGGGCCTTCTCGCGCTGGTTCACCACCGCCGCGGTCGACACGCTCGCGGCCTGCGACGCGAGGGCCGCGACCACGGGCACGGCGACCGGGATCACCAGGTCGAGCGTCGCGAACGCCCAGGCGCCCGCCACGAGGATCCATCCCGCGACGCACGCCACGGTGACGGTGGTGCTGAGGCCGGCCCCGGTGCGCCACGCGACGAACGCGCACAGGACGCCGAGCGCCACGGCGGCCACGAGCCCCGTCCATGACGGCCAGAGGACCACGTGCTCGTTCGTCAGCACCATGTCCGCGACGGCCGCGTGGAAGAACACGCCGGGCGTGCGCGGCCCGTACACGGTGTTGATCATGTCGGCCATGACGCCCGTGGCGATCCAGCCGACGAACACGAGCCGGCCCTCCAGGCGCCTGCGCACCTCGGCGGCCGCGGCGTCGATCGCGGCGCGCGACCGAACGACCTCGCGGTCGAGCCGCCACCACTCGCGGTAGGCGCCGACGAGCCGTCGCTGGTCCTCGGGAAGGTCCTTCAGGTCCTCGGTGCCCCGGACCTCGAGGTCCCCCGCGACGAACTCGCCCTGGTCCTTGATGCGGGCGCGCACCGCCTCCGCCACCGGCACCTGCGCGAGCTCCTCGGCGGTGATCCCGCCCTGCGCCGCCGCGAGGTCCGCGCCCAGCGCGCGGTACCGCTCCTCCTGCGCCCGCAGCACGTCGCGCTGCGCGGCAAGGTCGACGAGCACCCCGATCGCCATCACGCCGCCGTCGACGTTCTGCTCGCGCGCGCGATCCTCGTCGACCGTGGTCTCGAAGATGTCCGTCGGCCAGTCGACGAAGAACTGGCCCTTCTCGAGCGGCAGCCGGCGGCCGTCGGGGAACGCCAACGCCCCGTCGACCACGCGGACCTCGGACGCGGGAACGCCCATCGCCAGGAGCGCACCCGCCATGCCGAACTGCGGGAGCGAGCCGTACGGCATCTCCCAGAACGGGCGTGCGCGGCGGTACTCGCCGTCGGCATCGGGCCGCGAGTTCACGAAGCCGGCGCCGGCGGCCGCCTCCGCGACGGCGGCCACCGGCGGTGCATCGAGCGGCGCGCCGTCGCCGCGCGCGGGCCCCATGAACCGCGAGAGCGCGCCGAACGCGCGGTCGCGCCGGTAGGCCTCCTCGAGGAGCACGCGCTCGGGGAACCGCTCGAGCGTCGCGTCTCCCGCGGTCATCGAGAGGAGCCACGCACGCTCGTCGGAAGGCAGTCGCCCGGCGTCGCGAAGCTCGAGCAGCCGTTTCCATGCCGCGTACTTCTTGAAGGTCGACGACCGCTCCAGGAAGCGCTTGCGGCGCTCGCCGTCGAGGCCCGCGCCGTCGGCGATCGCCTCGGCGGGCGCCGTGATGTCGGCGCACGCGACCCGGACCACCGCGGCGAGCGCCGCGCGGCCCTCGGGCGTCCCCCACGTCCTCGCGTCCAGCCGGCCCTCGTCCATGTTCACGGCGACCACGGTCGGCGCACGCGCCACCGCGGCGCCGAGCGCGGCGTCCGCGGCGGCCGACTCCGGGTCGGTGAAGAGCACGTCGATCGCCACGGCCTTCGCGCCGGCGGCCGCGATCTCGTCGAGCGCGCGCGCGAACGTCTGCCGGGGCCATGGCCAGCGCCCGACGGTGTCGAGCGCGCGGTCGTCGATCGCCACGAGGCGCACCCGCTCGCCGAGCGCGTCGACCGAGCGCCGGGCGTAGCGGTACCGGAGGTCCTGCGTGCGCCACTCGACGCGGTCGAGCACGCCGAGCGAGCCCAGGATCACCACGAGCGCGGTGGCGACCAGGCCCGCGACGAGCACGATTCGGTTCGGCGACTTCACGCCGCGAGTGTACGGACGGTCACTGCGCCGGGGTCGCGCCGCCGCTGCGGGCCGCCTCGACCTCGGTGATCGCCCGGTCGGCGTTGCCCTCGGCGCGGGCCGCGGCGGCCGCGGCGATCGAGGCGTGCACCTCGGCGGCGCCCGCGGCGCCCTGCGCGCGCTGCACGTACTGCACCATGCTGCGCCCGAAGAGGCGGCCGGCGTTCGTCGAGGCGGCGTCGGCCATCTGCTGGGCCTGCTGCGCGTACCCGCGCAGGCGCGCGGCGGCGTCGGCCGCGACGGCGCGGGCGTCGCCCGAGGCGAGCGCGGCGTCCGCGGTGGCCTCGGTGCCCGTGCGGCCGTCGAGCGCGTTCACGATCCCGTCGAAGAACTCGACCTCGTCCCGAAGGATCGCGTCGGCCGCCGCGGACTCGGCGGCGGAACGTGCCTGCACGGCACCCGCGCGCGCGGCGCCCGACGCGTCGAACTGCGCCTGCGAGTTGCCGTACTTGAACAGGTCGGGCGCGATGGCGTTCGCCGCGGCCTGGTGCCCGGACGCCTCGACGGACGCGTCCTTCGCCACCAGGAAGAACGCGGTGGCCGCATCCGACGCGAGGCGCGATGCCTCCGCCGATCCGAGCGTGGCGACGGCATGGTCCGAGGCCGCCGCGAGCCCGCCGAAGCCGAGTCCGAGCGAGTCGAGCGTGCGCTTGAGCCCGGTCACGGACTGCGACTCGTGGAACTCCGCGAGCTGGCGCCGGTCGAACGCGCGGTCGCGCGCGTCCTCGGCCCGATTCGCCGCAGACTGCGCGCCGTCGAGCCGCGCGACGTAGGCGCCGCTCAGGACATGCATCTCGCCGAGCTCGGCCAGCGGGACGGCGATCCGGTCGGCGACGAGCGCGTCGAGCGCGACCACGTCGTCCGAGGCACGGAGCGCCAGCTCCGCGAACGCGAAGGCGCCGTCCTCGTTGACGCGCACGAAGTCCTCGCGCGCGACGCCGAGCGTGTCCGCGACGCCAGCCGCGATCTCGTCGCCCTCGGCCAGGCGGCCCTCGATCACGGAGGCGAGCGCCTCGACGCGTCCGACCTCGCGATCGGCCTCGAACACGCGCGAAAGAACCGTGGCGAGGCTTGCGCGGGCCGACTCGGCGGCGGCGCGCGACGCCTCGGCGTCGCCCGCGTGGGCGGAGGCGGCGGCGAGCGCGGCATCGACCTTGGCGAACGCCGAATCCGAGAGGCCGAGCCCCTCACGGAGCTCCGCGACCGCGGTCGCGATGCGCCCGAGTCCCTCGGCGCGACCGGCCGCGGCGGCGGCCGCGTCGGACGAGGCGGCGACGCGCCCGTCGATGCCGGCCGCGGCGCCGAGCAGGGCCTCGATCGCCGAGTTCGCCTGCTCCACCAGCCCGGGCAGCGCCTCGTACCGGCGCACGTCGGCTCCGGAGAGCTGCACGCGCCCGTTGAGCTCCTCGAGGCCGAGCTGCCCCGCGATGATCGCCTCGACGCCGTCGAGCGCATCGCGCAGGCGGATCGCCTCGGCCAAGCGGTTCGACGCGTCGGCGTCCAGGGCGTCCGCCATCCGGTCATCGGCGCGGCCGACGGCCGCGTCGAACGCGTTCGCCTTCAGGAAGAACCGCACGCCGTCGATCGCGAGGTCCGCGTTGCGCTCGTCGGCCGCCGCGGCGAGCGCATCGGCCTCCGCGAAGGCCGACCGCTCGAGTTCGTCGGGAGTGAGGGCACGGCCCGCGAGCGCGACGGCACCGTCGACCCGGACGCCCTCCGGGTTCGACAGCGCGACGGCACCGGCGAGGATGACCTCGGCCTCGCCCGCGCTCGCGGCCGCCAGCGCACGCCGACCGTCGGCCTCGTCCGCGAGCAACGACGCGACCTCGCCGAGGACGTCCTCCGCCTCGGAAGCGATCGCCGCCAGCTCGCCGTTGCGCTCGCCGCGCATGCCCTCGGCGATGGCCGCATCGCCGTCGGTGCGGTCGGCGACGGCGCGCATGGCGGCGGTCACGCCCGCGAGCGAGGACTGCCACGCCTCGAGGTCCTGTCCGGCGGCACCGCCGCGCAGGCCCGTGACGTCGGCGAGCAGGCCCGCCACCTCCGCCAGCGTCGAGGCATCCGCACGGAACGACGCAAGGGCCTCGTCGGCCGTGGCGCGCAGGTCGTCGGGAAGGTCCGCCGCCGAGAGCCCGGCAAGCAGCGCCTCCATCCGCGACACCGCCTCGTCGGCGGCCTGCGCGACCGACGCATGCCCCGTCGCCGAATCCACCGCGGAATCCAGCGACTCGAGCGCCGACTCGTATGCGGCGATCGCCGACGCGAGCTGCGACTCCTCCTCGGGGTCGAGGGAGTCCACGATGCCCGCGATCGCATCGCGCGCCTCGAGCATCGAACCGAGGCTCACGTCCGCACGCGCGATCGAGCGCTCCATCTGGAGGAGCGCCGCGCTCAGCGCCTCGCTCAACGACACGCGGTCGTCGTCCGCACCACCCTGGTCGTCCTGGCCGAGGAGCGTCCGGGCGTTCCCGAAGTCCGCCTGGAGCGCCTCGAGCGCCTCGCGCGCGGCCTGGGCCTCGCCCGCGAAGACGCCGCCCGCGCCGAGCTCGGCGTCGAACTCCGCGCGCAGCCCGTCGAAGGCCGACGCCTCCGTGTCCACCTCGACCGACTTCGACTCCGCCGACGCCTGCGCGTCCGCGCGCGCCGCCACCGCGTCCGAGGCGTCCGAGGCACGCCCCTCGGCCTCGTCGCGCGTCTCGAGCGCCGCGTCGCGCGCGTCGCGCGCAAGGTCGCCCGCCGACCGCGCGCCCGCGACGACGCCATCGGCGACCAGGTCCCGGCCGCGCGCAAGCAGCCCGCCCGACGCGTCGCGCGACGCCTCGTTGCCGTCGAGCACCGCCGACACGCCGGCCAGCAGCGACTCGAGCTCGCCAACCTCGAGCTCCCGGTCCGCAAGCTCCGCCGCGAGCGTGCGCAGCGCGCCCGCCGCCGCGGCCGCCGCGCCCGCGCGCGCCGACTCCGCGTCGGCCGCGTCCGACGACGCACGCACGCCGGAGGCGTCGAACCCGTACCGGTCGCCGAACAGCGACTCGAGCTCCTCGGCGAGCGCCAGCAGCTGCGACGCTGCCCCGGCCGCGACCGCCGCGGCCGAAGCATGCGCCTCGGACTCCGTCGCATGCCCGTCGGCGCCCGCGGCGTGGAGCGCCATGCGATCCACCGCGTCCATCGCCCGCGCAAGCACGTCCTCGACCGCCGCGCGCTGCGCTTCCAGGTCGCCGACGGCCTCGCGCACGTCGTCGTCGTGCCCGCGCAGCGCCACCAGCGACTCCGCCAGCCGCTCGAGCGCGCCCGCGCCCTGCGCCAGCGACCCCGCGCGCGCGCCGTGGTCCGTCTCGCCGGAGCCGTCGGACGCCTCCGCGAACCGCTCCGCGGCCGCCACGGCGTCCGACTCCATGCCCACGCCATCGGCGCCGTCGCCGGGCGCCTCGCCGAGCACCGCCGAACCCGACACCAGCGACCCGCCCGCCGACGCCGCGCGCGCATCCGCGTCCGCGGCGAGCGACTGCGCCCCCGGCACCAGGCCCGTCTCCCACGCCAGGATCTCGTCCTCGATCGCCGACACCGACGCCGCCGCCGCGTCGCGAGACGACTCGGCCGAGTCCGCGCGGGCGGTGGCCCGCTCCGCGGCCGTCGCCGAGAGCGCATCGACCCGATCCTGGCCCTCGTCCAAGGAATCCCTGAGGGACGCGACGAAGCTCCCGCCGGCAAGCCCGAGGCCCGTCTCGTCGGCGCCCGTGTCGGCGCCCGCGTCGCGACGCGCGAGCGCCGCGTTCCACTGCGCCCACTCGCCGATGAGGCGCGCGCGGGCCGCGAGCAGGTTGTCGGCGAGCTGCGCAAGGCCCGCGAAGCGCGCGCGATCCGCGTCGGTCGCCGCCTGCGCGAGGCTCCCCGCCACCGCGTCGCGCGCCGCCGACGCCTGCGCGAGGTCGGAGGTCATCTGCGCGAGCTGGTCGCGCGCACGCGAGGCGAGCGCCACCAGCTGCGGCGCGGCACGGCTCGCCGCGAGGTCCTGGACGACCTGCGTCGCCTCGGCCACCGCGGTGCGTGCGGCCGACAGCATGCCTCGTGCGTCGGCTCCCTCCTGGACCGCGGACTGGAGCGCGACGATCGCAAGCGAAAGCCGCGCCTCCCCGAGGCTTGCATCCATCGAACGGAGCGCGGCGACCAGCCGGGCGGCCTCCGTCCCGGCCGCGTCCGCGACGCGGCCTTCGTACTCGCCGATGGCCGACTCCCCGTCGCCCGCCGCGGACACGACCTCCGCCAGCGCGTCGGCCGCGTCACGGGACTCCGCGGCGCGCGCGTCGAAGGACGTGACCTGCTCGGGAAGCGAACGACCCGTGATCGCGACGCCCTCGCCCGGGCCCGCGCCCCGCGCGACGGCGACCTGCTCGAGCGCCTCCCGCGCGAGGTCGCGCTTGGCCGCGGCGAGGTCGCGCAGCGCCGCGAGCGCCTCGAGGTGCGTCGCCGACTGCGGGTCCTCCTCGACGTCGGCGAGCATCGCGTGGATCGCCGAGGTGACGCGGCCATGCGCGTCCGCGATGCGCCGGTCGCTCGCGGCGGCGAGGTCCTCGGCCTTCGTCACGAGCGCGCGGTTGATGACCGCGAGCAACGAGTTCCCGTCGGTCTCCGGCTTGGTGTTCGTGACCGTGGCCTCGGCCTTCGCCGTGGTCGAGTTCGCCTGCTGCGACTGCGCGGGACTTCCCGCGGCGGCCGGGGAAGGACCGGTGGAGGCCTGCACCACCGTCTCGGCCGCGCTGGTGGCCGGGGGCGCGGCCGCCGCGACGACCGGGGGCGCGGTCGCCACCACCGCGCTGTGCGCGGGCTGCTGCACCGTCGACGAGCTCGTCGCGGACCCCGAGAGCGCGACGGTCGTGTTCGACAGCGCGTACTTGAGCTCGATGGCGCGCATCGTGTTCGTGCGCGCCCCGACCACCTCAACCTGCTTGAGGGCGCCCGTGGCGATCGCGAACGAGGTGCCGCGCACGGCGAGCGTCGTGCTCGGCGTCACCACCTTGAAGTCGTTGGTCAGGCCGACCTTGTCGACCTTGAAGTCCGCGCGCCCGCTCTTCACGGCCACCGTGGTGCGGAGCACGTCGCCGTCACGCACCGCGGACGGGAGCTGGAACACGGTGCCGGCGTCGATCAGCGCGGTCGCGTTCGGGCCAATGCGGAGCGCCGCGTGCGAGCGCAGCCCGGTGCGCACCTCGGAGCCCGAGGGGATGACGTCGTTCAGGTTCGCGGGCTGCCACGCGGCGTCAGCGGTCGGACGCCACTGGACCTTGCCGCCGAGGTCGATCACCCTCGCCGAGAGCTCGACCCCCGCCGGAGCCACGCTCGAGGGCGCGGTCGCGGGAGCGACGCCGGACGGCCCCCCGGTCCCGCTGCCGCCGGACGAGGCCGCATCCTGGGCGCCCCGCGCCAGCGCCGCCGTCCCGAGCGCCAGCAGCATCGCGGCGACGCCATGACCGACCCATGCGGGGGCCTGTCGAGAGACGCAGTGCTGGACCAGAACGGGACGCATCTTCGGTTGAACAAGGCAGGCGGAGCACACGGAACCCGCGCCAATGCAAACGGTTGCGATACGACGCACTCGCAGTCAAGGGGATTCGTCCGGGTTGTATCCGGATCACGGTCTCGGGCGCGGATCGAGGCCCGCACGCACGCCCAACGTCCGAGAATATCACCTTCAAGCGCCGTCAACCCCAGCCTTCGGCCGAACCGTTCCGATCACTGCACCGCCCCGCCACCCGTTGCGATCGGTGCCCCCCCACCCACCGCCGCCACCGCGCTGGACGCGTGTGCGGCGGCCCGACCGGCGGCGGCGTCGGCGAGGCCCGCCTGCAGCATCGCCCGGTCGGCCGCGGCCTGCGCCCGAGCGACGAACCCGGCCATGCTGCGGCCGAACATCCGCCCGGCGTTCGAGGACGCGCTCTCGGCGAACTGCTGCGCCACCAGCGCGTGGCCGGCCAGCTGCTGCGCGGCCTGGACCGCCAACGCCCGCGCGGCTGCGCTCGACGCCGCGGAACCCGCGGCGGCCTCCGTGTCGGCACGGCCCGCAAGCGTCGCCGCCACCGAGTCGTAGAACTGCGCGTCCGCGCGAAGCGACTGTGCGGCGTCGCTCGCCGACTGGACGACGCCGAGTCGCAGGGCGGCGGCCGCCGTGAACGCCGCGGCCCCGTCGCCGAACGCGATGACCGCGGCCTGCGGCGCGGCGGCCGCCGACTGGTGCCCGGCCGCGATGTCACGCTGCACCCCGGCCTCCGTGGCACGGTCGGACGCCAGGTCCGCGGCCGCGCGCGAGAGCGCCGCGGCGAACACCGAGTCGTCGCGACGCGCGCCGGCCGCCCCCGCGTCCCTCGCCTCGACCGCCGCGAACGCGGCGACCGCGCCCGCGAGCGCATCGGCCTCGCGCGCCTCGGCCACCGCGCGGAGCCCGGTGGCGGCGTCGGCCGCATGGTCGGCGCGATCGGCCGCGATCTCCGCACCATCCAGGTGCGCGACGAGCTGCGTGCTCGCGGTGGCCATCACGCCCAGGTCGGCAAGCGGCGCCGCGGCCGGAATCACCGCGTCGGCGACGGCCACCCGGGCGCCTTCCGTGAACGACGCGAAGGTCGCCGCACCGAACTCGTTGGCGGCGCGGAAATCGGAAAGGTCCGCGGCGAATGCCTGGCCATCCGCGCCCATGGCACGCGAACGCGCACCCTCGAGCAGCGCCTGGACCTGGCCGCGCAGGCCCGCGACCCAGGCCGGGTCGATCGAACCGCCGTCCTGCATCACCTGCAGCTGGGCGAGGACGGCGGCGCGCGCGGACTCCGCCTGCGAGGCGGACGCGGCGGCCGCGGCGGCCGACCCGCCGGCCTCGCCGGCGCGCTGCGCGATCGCCGCGTCGTCGAACCGCCCCATCCCGAACATCGCCTCGAGCTCGGCGGCGAGCTCCGCCACGCGCTCGGCCGCCGCGCGGGCGACCGCGGCCGAGTCCGACGCATCGCGTGCGCCTGACGCGGCGTCCTGCACCCTGGACGCGACCGACTCGGCGCCGCCGTCCGCCAGCGCCGCGAGCGCGGCCTCGGCACGCGCAAGCAGGCCATGCGGGCCGTCGAGCGAAGCCAGGCGCGCGTCGAGCGCCCCGACGCTGAAGTCATCGGCCAGCGTGCCGCTCGACGGCCGGTCGGCCCCGAGCGCACCGAGGAACGCGGCATCGAGCGCGTCGAGCGCGGCGGCCACCGACTCCGCCGAAGATCGACCGCCCGCCGGCGCCGCGCCGCCCGAGGCGAGCGACTCGACCTGTGAGCGAACCGCGGCGATGCCGTCTCGCGCGCTCGCGCCGGTGCCCGCGAGCGCCTGCATGCGTGCCTCACGCGCGGCCGCCGACTCGAACTCAGACTGCAGTTCACGAAGCGGCTGCACCTGCACGAGCGCGCCCTGCGCGACTCCCGCGCGCTCCGCCGCCACCGACGCCGCGCCTTCGGCATGGCCGGCGAACGCGGTCGTCGCGGCCAGCCCGCGCCCGCCGAACGTCCCGAGCCCCGCGTCGACCTGGCCGCGCACCGCCTGCACGATGGCGGACACCGCCGCGGCGTTCGACGCGAGCGACTGGTTCACGTGCGCACGCCATGCTTCGATGCCTCCGGTCAGCGGGACGAAGTTCGACCGCAAGAGTTCCTCGGCCTGCGCGCGCAGCGCGGCCGCGGCCGCGGATGCGGCCGCCGCACGTGCCTCGGGGTCCTCAGGGTCGCCTCCGTGGCCGCTCCCCCCTTCCGTGCCCTGCGACGGGCCGTCCTCGCCCTCGATCGCCGCGCGCACCTGCGACGCCGAGAACCCGAACTCCGCTCCGAACCGCTCCTCCAGGGCGTCCGCGAGCCCGAGGAGCAGCCGTCCGGTCGCGTCGATCTCGGACACCAAGGCGTGGTCCGCGGCGGCCGATGCCTCGCCCGTCGCGGCGAGCTGCGCGGTCAGCAGCAGCCGCTCGAGCGCCGCCTTCGACTGGCGCTCGACGTCCGCGATCGCGGACTGCCATGGGTCGCCGTCGCGCAGCGCGATCGCCTGCGACTCGCGCATGCCGAGCTGGCCGATCGCGGCGCGCATCGACTCCAGCGCGCCGCGCGCGGCGACGATCGACTGCTCGCGCCCCGCGGCATTCGCGAGCGAGAAGCCGCCGCCCGCGGTGCGGAGCGTGAGCCGGACGTCGGAGTAGGTCGCCACCGGGAACGCGTTCCACCCGTTCACGAAGCGGATCAGCAGGCCGTCCGACGCGTCGATCGCCAGCCCGTCGCGCGAGTCGGAGTACGTGCCCGCGGACGTCGATGCCTGCTCGCCGTAGAAGGACCACCTCCACCCGAACGGCGTGCCTCCGGTCTGGAGGACGTGGCCGGGCATGACGTAGTCGAACCCGCCCCACTGCAGGCCGTCGATGCCGAGCGCGGCGTCGGACGCCCACGTCCCGTTCACGTTGCCGCCCGCGAAATCGAACGTGAGGGTGAATCCCGTCACGCTCCCCGCGATGTCGTTGACGGATTGCGTGATGCCCTGCCGGCCGGAGAACGAGCCGCCGCCGAGGTTGATCGTGCGTTCGCCGACGAGGTTCGAGAGCGCGGCGTCGACCGCCCCGGACTGCTGGCCGACCTGGGCCGCGAAGGCCGTCGCCTCGTCGCGCACCGTGACGGCGGCGCCGGACTCGACCCCGCCCACGAACGCGAACCGGCCCGCGGCCCGCGCGAGCAGGTCGTCCGCGGCCCCGCCGGCGGCGCCCACGGCCGCCTGCGCCTGCGCCACCTTCTGCTCGAGCGTCGCCACGGTGGCCTCGGCACGCGCCACGGCCTGGTCCATGCGCCCGGTGCCGGCGGCGACCAACGATTCGTACGCCGCCTGCGCGCCGCCGAGCGAATCGCCGAGCGCGGCCGCACGCGCCTCGACCTCGGCATCGAGCGCCGCGAAGTCCGCGATCAGGCGCGTCCGCACCTCGAGGATGCGCGCGTACGTCGACTCGACCTGGTCGAGGAGCGCGGCGCGCACGTCGTCCGCGGCCGCGTCGCGGGCCGCGCGGACGGCCGCCAAGGTCGCCTGCGTGCGGGCCAGCGCGTCGGTCGCGCCGGCCAGGAACCCGAGCGCACGCTGCGCCTGCACCTGGAGCCCGGGCAGCGCGCGCGACTGCGCGAGCGCCGCCACCACCTGCTGCAGCGACTGCACCGTGCCCCGCGACGCGGCCGCGATCGACTCGGCGTCCTCGCCCGTGCCCACCGCGCGATCGAGCGCATCGAGCGCCGCGCGATACGCCACGATCGCCTCCTGCGCCTGCACCGAGAGCACCTCGCCCGAGAGCGCGACCAGCAGCGCGCGCCCGTCGTCGAGGCCGTCGCCCATCGACTGCAGCGAGTCATGGAGCGACTGGACGGACTCCTGCCACTGCGCGACCGGGACGTCCTCGCCCGCGTCGTGGGCCTCGACCGCGGCCTCAAGCGCCGCGCGCGCGTCCGCCGCGCCCTCCGCCGCCGCGTCGAACGCCGCGATCGCGCCCTGCGGCCCGCCGAGCGCCCCGGCCGCCGCGTCGAACGCGGCCTCGTGCACCTCGACGGTGCGCGCGACCGACCGACCCATGGCGCCGCCTTGGTTTCCGTCCGCGAGCCCGTCCTTCGCGTCCTCGAGCCGGTCGAGCGCGGCGAGCGCGGCGTCGCGCCGCCGCTCGGCCAGCTCGCGCAGCGCGCCGAGCGCCGTCGCGTTCGCGGCGAGCAGCTCTTCCTCTCCGAGGTCCGCGAGCAGCGCGCCGATCGCATGGTCGACCTGCGAGTGCGCCGCGGCCACGTCGGCGCCGGCCTCGTCGGCAAGCTCCGTCCCGCGCGCGACGAGGGCGCGGTTGATGGCGGCGAGCAGGGACGACCCGTCGGAACCGCTGTCCTGGTTCGCCTGCGCCACGGACGTGGCCGCCTTCGCCACGGTGCTGGTGGTGCGCTGCTGCGCGGCCGGCGCGTTCGGGTTCGAGGGCGCGGGGCCGCCCGCCGCCTCGCGCACCGCCTCGACGGGCGACGACGTCGGAAGCGCCGAGGCGTCCGTCGGCGGCGCGGCGGCCACCACGGCGGCATGCGTCGGCTGCTGCAGCGAGCTGCTGCTCGACGCGCCGCCCGACATCGCGACCGTGGTGTTGCTGAGCGCGTACTTGAGCTCGATGGCCGCGATCGCGTTGCGCCGCGCGCCGAGCACCTCGACCTGCTTGAGCGCGCCGGTGGCGACCGCGAAGCCGGTGCCGCGCACCGCGAGGGTCATGCTGGGCGTGACCACCTTGAAATCGTTGGCGAAGCCGACCTTGTCGACCTTGAAGTCGGCGCGGCCGCTCTTGACGGTCACGGTGGTCCGGAGGGCGTCGCCCTCCTTCACCGCCGAGGGGATCTGGAACACGGTGCCCGCGTCCACCAGCGCGGTCGCGTTGCGCCCCACGCGGAGCGCCGCGTGGGAACGGAGGCCCGTCCGCACCTCGGCGCCGGGGTCGATCACGTCGTTGACCTTGGCATCGCGCCACGCGTCCTGCTCGCCGGGCCGCCACTGGACCTTGCCGCCGACGTCGATGAACACGGCGCGCAGCGCCTCGGCCGTCACCGGTTCGGCCGCCGCGGGCGCCGCGCCCGCGTCCGCCTGCGACCACGCCACGGGCCCCGCGAACCCCGTCGCGAGGAGCATGGCCGCCACCCCGGAGCGGCGGAGCGATTGACGCAGGATCAAGGGACGTTCGAGCATGCGGGCGAGGTCTCCGTCCGACCCGGACATCATCCGATACGCGCGATCACGCATGGAGGTGCGGAACAGGCGGAACGTCCGAGTTTCCATTGCGTCCGAGAACCATGATCGCGCCACCACCCGCTCACGGCACCACGATCGGCTGCGGGGCCGGGGCCTGGGGTGCGGTGAACGCCGATGACGGCAACCCGAACTCCACCGAGCTCTGGTCGATCAGCTGGTTCGGGCTCCCGGCCGGGATCACGCCCTCGCCCGACTGCCGTTCCGACTCCTCCGCCAGCGCAAGGGCGCGGCCGGACTTCTGCACGCGGCCGAGGCGATTGAGGTAATCGACGAACTCGCGCCCCGAGAGGGACTGGTTCTCGGTGCGCAGGGGGAGCACGTCCATGAAGACCAGCTCCTTCGTCGCGTAGCGCGGGACGGGACCGAAGATGCGCATGGTCGTCCCGCCCTTCACCCCGAGGATCCTGCAGCCTGCCGTCGCCATCCAGCCGACCTGCGCGCTCTCGTCCGCGGGCCGGTCCCAGTCCGCGTCGATCCACTTCTTGCGCTTGGCCACCTCGACGCGGCCGGCGTAGGTCGAGCTGAGGTCGGCGCCGTCGGCGAAGCTGATGAGGCCGTGCAGGGCGTCGTCGTTGGTCACGACCACCTGCTTCTGCAGCGCGTCGAGGAACTCGATCTCGTCCGCCGAGCGCGGGAACCGCTCGACGGCACGGTCCTCGACGCGCGCACGCTCGCAGCCGGCGAGCGCGGCGCAGGCCGCGAGCGCGGCGCAGGCCGCGGCACGGGCGAGGAGGCGGGCGCACGGGAAGTCGTCAGAACGCATAGGTCATGCCCACGTAGAAGAAGTCGCGAGGATCCTGCTCGGTGTCGCTGAACACCGAGGCGTTCGGCACGAAGATGCCGTAGCGCACGCTCATGTTGAGGTCGCTCCAGATGCGCCAGTCGATGTTGAAGTCGAACTCGCTTCCCACGAGGTTCGAACCGCCGAGGTTCGTCGGCACCGAGATCGGCGCGGCGTTGTCCCAGCGGACGTAGAGGAAGGCGTTGGCGCTGACGCGGGTGTCGCCGAAGACCTCGTTGCCCTTGAACGGGCTCGCCGAGAGCGCGAGCGACGGCACGCACATGTTCGCCGGCTCCGGCGCGAACACCAGGCCCGTGTTCACGTAGCCGAGCGAGTTGAACGAGGTGTCCGTGCGCCCGGGCTCGATGCCGCCGTAGGTGTTGCCGGAGTCGAGCCGGTACGGCGAGCCGGAGCCCGCGAGCAGCTGGAGGTCGAGGCGCGTGTCGGCCTTGTCGCGCGCGAGCCACGTGAGGCCCGCGAGCCCGGCCTGCGCGAGGATGGGTGTCGAGAACTGGGGACGCGCGAGCTGGTCGGGCGGCAGCGATGCATCGTGCTTGATCGGGTCGGAGAGCGTGGAGCCCGTCTCGAGCGCGAACTCCACGCGATACAGGACGTCGGGCCCCACCGAGCCGTTGGCCCCGATGCCCCAGTACTGGCTCTCGTAGTCGAACTGCGTGCGCGCCTGGAACGCGGGCGGCACGCCCGGCGGCAGGAAGTCGACCTGCCCCGAGTTCTGGTCGAACTGCGCGAGGTAGAAGAAGTACGGCACGTGCTCGCCGAGCCTCAGGTCGAGCTTGCCGCCGAGGTAGAGCCGCGCGGTGTCGCTGTCGTACCCGGGCCGCGAGGTATCCCAGTCGATGGTGTCGCTGCCCGAGGTGAGGCCGACGAGCCCGCTGAGGCCGAACGCGCCGAGCGAGACGTCTGCCGTGGCCGCGTACATGTAGTCCGCGAGCGTGAGGCCGGACGCCCAGAAGACGAACTGCCGGCCGGCGCGCGCGCGCGCCGACCACGACCGGTCCATTCCGTCCTGCGAGGACAGCCAGTTGCCGAGGTCGAACTCGGCCCAGTAGATCTCGCCGATCGGGACCTGCCAGCCCTCGCCGCTGGGCGTGAAGTTCCCGATCGTGTTCCAGTCGTTGTACTGGAATCGGAGGCGGCCGAAGGCGCGGAACCACCCGTCGAGCTCGACCCGGCCGTAGAGGCGCAGGTCGTACGTGCTCATGAACTGGTTCACGCCGCCCGAGTCGTCGATCGAGCTGAACCCGTAGCGGAAGAAGCCGCCGAAGTCCATGAGCGCGCGCTCGGCGATCGGCGTGTTCGAGAAGTACTGCTGCCGGAACTCGGCGTCCTGGACGTTGAGGAGCCGCTGGAGCTCGGTGGCCGGGTCGGGGGGCGGGCGGAAGCCGGCGGCGAGCTGGCCGGGCGTCTGGGCGAGCGCGGGCGCGGCGAACCCGAGCGCGGCGGCCACCGCGCCCCGGGTGCAACCGATCCTGGCCGTCCGTGTGCCAGCGCGCATGGGCGCAGCCTATCCGGCACCCGGCCGCCGCGGCTGCTAGCCTCCTCGCCCATGGAGCTCGTGGTGCTCGGCACCGGTGACGCCTTCTCACGCTCGCGCGCCGGCGCCTCGGCCGTGGTGCTCGCGCCCCGCGGGCCGGTGCTCGTGGATGCCCCCGACGGGTTGCTGCGAGCGATGGCGCAGGCGTCGCAGGCGTCGGGCCGTGCGCTGGACCCGATGCGGATCGACGACATCCTGCTCACGCACCTCCACGGAGACCATGCGAACGGTCTCGAGGCCTTCGGGTTCCTCCGGTGGGTGGAGCGCCGGCGCACGGGAGGCACGCGGCCGCGGCTCCACACGCATGCGGCGGCCGCCGCCCGGCTGTGGGAGCGCCTTGCACCCGCGATGGACCAGGGCGGGCGTGCGGGAATCGCGGACTACTTCGACGTGCGCGTGCTGCCCGAGGGCGGCACGACCGACGTCGCGGGGCTCTCGGCGCGGCACCGCATGGGCATCCATCCGGTGCCGTGCTGCGGGTTCCTGCTGTCGGACGGAGATCGCACCCTCGGCTGGAGCGGGGACACCGCCTGGGACCCCGGACACGTCGAGTGGCTGTCGGACGCGGACCTCGTGATCCACGAGACCAGCGAGGGCCCCACCCACACGCCCGTCGCGCACCTGAACGCGCTTCCCGCGGGCCTGCGCGCCCGCATGGCGCTCATCCACATGCCCGACGGGTTCGACCCCGCGGCCACGCCGATCCGCCTGCTGCGCGACGGCGAGCTGGTCGCGTTCTGAGCCGCGGGCTCAGCGCCGGTCGCCGATCGCCACCCACTCCTGGCCGTGGGGGCCCACGTACTCGGCCATCGGCCGGATGAGGCGGTTGGTCCCGAGCTGCTCCATGCAGTGCGCGGTCCATCCGCTGATGCGGCTGATCGCGAACATGCAGGTGAAGAGGTCGAGGTCGATGCCGATCGAGTGGTACGTGGTGGCGCTGTAGAAGTCGACGTTGGGGTAGATGCCCTTCGCGGCGACCTCGCGGCGCATGACCTCCTCGATCCGCGTCGACATCTCGTAGAGGCCCTGGTTCCCGGTGTCGGCTGCGATCCGCTGCGCGAAGGTCTTGAGGTACCCGGCGCGCGGGTCGTAGGCCTTGTAGACGCGGTGGCCGAAGCCCATGATGCGGTCCTTGCGGGACAGCCGGCCCATGATGTACGGCTCGACGTTGCCGATCGTGCCGATCTCGTTGAGCATGTGCATCACCTCCTCGTTGGCGCCGCCGTGGAGCGGGCCCTTGAGGGTGCCGATGGCGGTGGTCACGGCGCTGTACATGTCGCTCAGCGTGCTGATCGTCACGCGCGCGGCGAAGGTGCTGGCGTTCAGGCCGTGGTCCGCGTGCAGCACGAGGCACACGTCGAGGGCGCGCGCGACGGCGTCTGTGGCACGCCCGCCGTTCAGCATCAGCAGGAAGTTCGCTGCGAGGCCCAGCGACGCATCGGGCCTCACGAACGGCTTGCCCTTGCGGTGGCGGTCGAAGTTCGCGACGATCGTCGGCGCCTTCGCGAGCATGCGGATCGACTTGCGCCGGTTCGCCTCGACCGTGTTGTCGTCGGCCTCGGGGTCGTGGACGCCGAGCGCGCTCACCACCGTGCGCAGCATGTGCATCGGGTGCGCCGTGCGGGGCATCTCGCGGAGCATCTGCCACACCGCGGCGGGCAGGTCGTACTCCGCCCGGATCGCGCGCTCGAGCTCCGAGAGCTCGGCGCGGGTCGGCAGGCGCCGCTCCCACAGCAGGAACACCGTCTCCTCGAACGACGCGTTCCGGGCGAGCGCGTCGATGTCGTACCCGACGTACTCGAGGACTCCCTTCGCGCCGTCGATGAACGAGCATTGGGTCTCGGCGGCGATGGTGTTGGCGAGTCCCTTGTCGAAGACGGGTGCTGCGGTCATGGGTGTTCCTTGGATGGCCGTGCGGGGCGAGTCGCATAGTCTATGCACGACCGTGATCCCGATCGCGACCGACCAGCAGGCCCGGCGGACCCCCGTGATGACCATGGCGGTCATCGGGGCGACCTTCTTGGCGTACCTCGCCGAGATGTCGGCCATCCGCGGGGCCGGCGACCCCGAGCTGGCCGCGGCGGGCCTGGTGCGCCAGTGGGGGCTGTGCCGCGAGGGCTTCCGGTGGTGGCAGCCCGTCACCTACCTCCTGATGCACGACCCCTCGGGGGTGATGCACCTGCTGGGCAACATGGTCTTCCTCTGGGTGTTCGGCAGCGTCACGGAGTCGCGGATGGGCCGCGCGGGGTTCCTGGCGTTCTACGCGGCGGGAGGCGTCGCGGCCGGGCTGCTCCAGATCTGGGACAGCCCGAGCCCGGTGATCGGCGCGAGCGGCGCGGTGGCGGCCACCAGCGGGGCCTTCATCGCGCTCTACCCGCGCGGGCGCGTGCTGGTGTGGTTCCTGCTCTCGGCCGTCAACATGCCGGCCCTGCTGCTGGTGGGGCTCTACTTCGCGCTCGACCTCCTGGGCGCGTTCGGCGCGGGCCCGGGCAACATCGGGCACATGGCCCACGTGGGAGGCACGGTGTTCGGCGTCGCGGTGACGCTTGCGCTCGTCGGGACGGGGCTCGTGCGGCGCACCGACATGGACATGCTCTTCCTCCTCAAGCAATGGAGGCGGAGGCGCGAGATGCGCGCGGCGCTCGACGGGCACCGCGGGGCAGCCGGTCCGTGGGCATCGGCCGCACGGGGCGGCGCGGCGGACGCGCGCGTGGCGGCAAGCGGCGTCGGCGCGGCGGCCGCCGCGGCGGCCCCCGACCCGGGCGCGGCCGAGCGCGCGGCCGCACGGCTCGCCGACGAGGGGAGCGCCGCGTTCGCGCGCGGGGACTTCGCCCGCGCGCTCGAGCTGCTCGGCCGCTCGGTGGCGGCGGCGCCCGCGCGCGCGGCCGCGGACGAGTCGCGGCTCATGGTCGCGCTGATCCACGCGCGCAAGCTGCCGGACCCGGCGCGCGCGCGCGAGTGGCTCGCGCAGGTGGGACCGGGGCTTCCCGGGCGCCTGCGCCCGCTGCTCGAGGAGCTGCGCGCCGAGGTCGCGGCGTGAGCGCGTCGCGCCCCGTCGCCGTCAAGATCTGCGGGGTCACGCGGCCGGAGCACGCGCACGCCGCGGCGGAGGCTGGCGCCTCGATGGTGGGGCTCGTGTTCGTCCCCGGGTCGCCGCGCGAGGTCGACCGTGCCGCGGCGGAACGCATCCTCTCCGAACTCCCGGAGGGACTCGAGCCCGTGGCGCTCGTCGCGACCCGCGACGGGCGTCACCCCGCGCTCGAGTGGTGGACGGGCCGCGTGCAGCTCCACGGCGACGAGGACGAGGCCGCGTGCGAGCGCGTCGCCTCGGGGGGCCGCGCGGTGATGCGCGGCTTCGCGTTCTCCCCGGAGGCGGTCCGGCGCTGGGACGCCTGCGCGGCGATCGACACGATGGTCGTCGACGGGCCGCGCGGCGGCGGCGGGCACGGCTTCGACCACGCGGCGCTCGCGCCGATGGTGCCGGGCCTCCGCGCGCGCGTGCTGCTCGCGGGCGGGCTGTCGCCCGCGAACGTGCGCGCGGCCATCGACCGCGTCCGCCCGTGGGGCGTCGACGTCTCGAGCGGCGTGGAGCGCGAGCGCGGCACCAAGGACGCCGCGCTCGTCGCCGAGTTCTGCCGAGCGTCCGGCGTCAGCCCGCGGCGCGCGCGGCCATCCGCGAGCTGATCCAGTCGGACATCTGCTGCCGCCGGCCCGGCCACTCCTTGCCGAAGCGCTCGCGCAGGAAGTGCTCGTACAGCGCCACCAGCACGGCGTCGAAGGTCGCGATCCGGTCGAGCCGCTCCTCGAGCTCGAGGCGCGGCGTCGTCACGCCCTCGCCCGGCGGCTGGAGCCTCAGCCCCGACACGCTGAAGCGGTCGCCGTGGAGCGTGCACTCGTACTCCTGGCCGTGCGCCGCGAGCAGCAGCCCCATGCGGCGCGGCCACTTGCCCGACTGCAGCGCCTTCGCGGCCTCGAGCGAGCGCGACGGGCGGTCGCCGCGAAGGCTCACCTTGCCCCCGACGCCCCACGGGCAGTCGAGCTCGAGCACCTTGTCGATCACGACGGCGACCGGCACCGAGGGCGTCTCGACCATGCCCTCCCGCGACTCGACCTGCCACCAGAGCCACAGGAGGAACACGTTCCCGAGGAAGTCGTGCGGGTCGCCCGCGGCGAGCGCCCACGGCACCTCGGGGCGGCCGGTGGCGCGCGCCCCGCCCTCGCCCGCGCGCGCGACGGCCTCCGCGGGCGGCGCGGTGAACGCGTCGGGCGCGGCGTCCTCGAGGTCCGAGGCCATGCCGCGTGCGCCGAGGATGTCCGCCGCGACCGAGCCCGCCGCGCGGCGCGCCAGGCGCGCGCCGAACGTGGCCTCCACGAGGCCGTGCAGCTCCTTGAACGCCGCGTCGCCGGACACCGGCGCGAGCACCGTCGAGTGGACGAGGTCGAGGAGCACGGGCGTCATGGTGACCCGGCGGTGCCTCCCGTCGGCGATCTCCTCCTTGCAGCGGCGCTCGGCGTCGGCCTTGGCGTCGCGGCGCGCGGCGCGCGAGAGGACGCCCGCGGCCTCGTCGTCGGCCTTCGTGCGCCGCTCGTCCTCGGCCATGGCGACGTAGGCGCGTCGGAGCTCCGTGGGCACCTTCGCGCGGTCGATGCGCATGGCGCAGAGCAGCGCGCCGCTGAAGCCGCAGTGCTCCCACCCGAAGTCCGAGTCGAACACGTGCCGCCCGGTGCACCAGCCGCTCACGGAACCTTCCTCGGAGAGCGACCGCTGCTTGACGACGTGCTTCGCCATCAGCGCGAAGGCGGCCTCGTTGGCGTCGTCCGGGAGGCTTCCCGAGACCCCGAAGCGCGAGTAGGAGACGGTTCCGCTGCGGAAGGGCATCGCGGCAGTCTGCGGGGGCACCCGGGCGGGCCTCGGGTATCGACAGGTTCTCCACCCGCGGGTTCCCTAGAATCCTGGGTCCCATGACGCCCACGAGGGACGGCTGACCGATGCGACACGCGTTCCTCGACCGCCTCGCGGGCGTGATCTGCGCCGCGCCCGGCCGCGTGGTGCTGGCGCTGCTGGCGGCGGCCGCGCTGGCCGGCGCGTGGAGCGCCGACCGGGTCCGGATGGACGCGAACACCGACTCGCTCATGGGGGACGACCAGGCCTACGTCCGCGCGTACAAGGGCTTCCTCCGCGAGTTCGGCGACCTCGAGTACGCGTGGATCGTCGTCGACACGACGGGCCCCGACGGCGAGACCCACCTCGGCGAGGCGCAGCGGGCCGTCGACCTGCTCGACGCGCGCCTTCGCGGCAGCCCGCACGTCGACCGCGTGTGCTCGCGGGTCACCGCGCCCGAGCAGATGCGGCTCGCGACGTGGTCGATGCCCGACGCCGACCTGCGCGGGCTCGCGGAGGCGCGCGACGCGCTCCCGCTGCTCGCCGCGGACGCCGGGGCGGGAACCGTGCTCGCGGACGCGGGACGGCGGCTCGACCGGCTCGGGGCGGGCGCGCTGTTCATGCCGCGCGCCGAGGCCGAGCGCGAGGCGGCGGCCGCGGTGGTGGAGCTCGAGGCGATCGCCGCCGCGGCCCCGGGCGAGGCGCCTTCCCTCGGTGCCCCGCGCGAGGACCGCTACCTCGCGAGCGACTCGGGGCGGCTCCTCTTCGTCGCGGTCATGCCGCGCAAGGACTTCAGCCGCTTCGAGGTGATCGACGAGCCGCTCGCGGAGATCCGCGCGGCCATCGACGAGGTCCAGGCGCGCGTGCCGCTCGTCGCGATCGGGCTGACGGGCAAGCCGGTGCTGCAGGCCGACGAGATGGCGACGACCCACGTCGACATGAACCTGTCGAGCCTGGTCGGGCTCGTGCTCTGCGTGGGCCTCTTCATGGCCGTGTTCCGCGGCGTGAAGCTCCCGCTGCTCGCGGTGATCCCGTTCCTCGCGGCGTGCGCGCTGACCTACGCGTCGGCGGCGCTCATCTACGGGCGGCTCAACCTCCTGAGCGTGGTCTTCATGCTGGTGCTCGTGGGCGTGGGGCTCGACTACGGCATCCACATGGTGGCCAGGTACGTCGAGGCGAGGCGGCACCTGCCGGTGCGCGAGGCGGTGGTCCACATGATGCGCACGGCCGTCCCGAGCAACCTGAGCGGAGCGCTCACCTCCGCGGGCGTCTTCCTGCTCGCGTGGTTCACGGAGTTCCAGGGGCTGCGCGAGCTGGGCACGGTGTCGGGCGCGGGCATCCTGCTCGCGCTCGTGACGATGGTCGTCGGGCTCCCCGCCCTCCTCATGCTGTTCGACGGGCGGCTCGTGCGCGGCGGCGACCGGCCCGCGCCGCGCGCGCCCGCCTTCCTCACGCAGCGCGAGGGCGTCGACCGTTCGATCCGCGCGGGGCGCGCGAGGGTCACCGTGGCCGTCTCGGTGCTGGCCGCGACCGCGGCCGCGTGGTACGGGCTCACCCGCCTCACCTTCGAGAGCAACCTCCTCAAGCTGCAGGCGAAGGGCCTCGACAGCGTGCGGTGGGAGCACCGCGTGATGGAGGACTCCGCGGCGGCGAGCTGGTTCGGCGCGTGCGTGGTCAACCGCATCGAGGACATCGGGCCGCTCGTCGACCGCATGCGCTCGCACCCGGAGGTCGGGAAGGTGCGCAGCGTGCTCGACGCGGTCGTTCCGGACACCGCCGAGCGCACCGCGCTGCGGACGCAGGTCGCGAACGCGGTCGAGGCGGCGCCGGTGCGGCCGAGGCGCGTGGACGCATGGGACGCCTCCACCGTGCGCCGCGCCGCGGCGCGCGTCGAGGACCTCTCGGGCCACGCCGAGCGCGAGGCGCCCGAGGCGGCCAAGCGCCTCCGCGCGCTCGCCGCGCGGCTGCGGACGGTCGCGGACCTGTGCGACCCGTCGCACCACGCGCCCCCGGACGTCGAGACCGCGCGTGCGGCGGTCGAGGACTCGGTGACGCGCACGGCGGTCGCGCTGCGGCACGTCTCGGCGGGCGCGCGCTGCTCGATGCGGGAGGCGCTCCCGGAGGCGGTGCGCGACCAGATGATCTCGCCCGGCGGGAGGTTCCTCGTGATGGTCCACCCCGCGGGCGACGTATGGGAATCCGGCCCGCTCGCGCGGTTCGTGGGCGTGCTTCGCGAGGAGGACCCCGCGGCGACCGGCGTCCCCATGACGGTCTCGGACTCGATGAGCAGCATGCGGCGCTCGTTCGCGCAGCAGGCGGTGCTCGCGTCGCTCCTGGTGATCACGCTGCTCTGGGTCGACCTGCGCAACGTCCGCGAGACGGCCGCCGCGGTGCTGTCGCTCGCCATCGGCATCGCGTGGACGCTCGGCGCGATGGCGCTCCTCGGGTCCGGGTTCAACCTCGCCAACTTCTTCGCGATCCCCATCCTCATCGGGCTCGGGATCGACAGCGCGATCCACGTGACGCACCGCGCGCACGAGGGCGCGCTCGACCACGGCTTCGGGTCGACGCGGCGGGCGGTGACGGTGACCGCGCTGACGACGACGATCGGCTTCGGGGCGCTGATGCTCGCGCACCACCAGGGCCTCCGGAGCCTGGGCATCGCCATGGCGGTGGGAAGCCTCTGCTGCCTGCTCTCGGCGGTGTGGACGCTTCCGGCCCTGCTGCGGGTGCTCGGGCTCAAGGCCACGCGCACGCACCTGCGGCTGTCGGGGACCGGGGCCGGCGCGCGCGACGCGGCGTAGGGGCGGCACGCCGGGCGGGGTCGCGTCCGTCGAGCCGCGCGAGCGGGCTACCATTCCCGACATGCAGCGCAACGTCCCGGCGGCCCTCGCGGCAACGTTTCTGTCCATCGTCGCCGGGTGCGACGGCACCTCCCGCGACCCCGCGGCGCGCGTCGACGGCCCCACGTGGCGCACCGGCTTCCGCGTCGAGGGCATGCACTGCGGCGGCTGCGCCGAGGCGATCGTCGCCGAGCTCAACGAGACGCCGGGAGTCCGCTCGGCGACCTGCTCGTTCGAGACGAAGCGATGCGACGTGGAGCTCTTGCCCACCGCGAAGGCCGACGCGGCCGCCGCGGCGATCCGCAAGCTCGGCTACAAGGTCACGCCTGACGGGGCCGCCGACTCGAAGTAGGACTCGCACGCCGCGCGCACGCGGGCGGCGGCCTCGGCGAGCGGCGCGGCGATGCGCGCGCCCGCGGCATGGACGTGTCCGCCGCCGTCGAAGAGCCCCGCGAGGCGGTTGACGTCGACGAACGCCGCGCCCGAGGAGGCGGGGGGCTTGCTCCGGAAGCTCGCCTTCGTGAGGGACGGGTCGCCCTCGGTGAGGAGGACGCTGACCTCGATGGCCCCGACGCTCATGGGCTCGTTGACGAGGCCCGCGAGGTCGTCGACGCCGGTGCCGGTGGCCTCGAAGTCCGCGTGCGAGAGCCGCATGACCGAGACGCGGCCGTCGCAGCAGAACTCGATCGATCCGAGCGCGCGCGCCACGAGCTGAAGCCTGCCCGGGGCGTCGCCCTGCTCCACCATGCGGAACAGCGCGTCCTTGTCGACGCCGGCGGCGAGCAGCCGGGCCGCGAGCTGGAACACGCGGTCGTCGGCCGAGCTGAACCGGAACCAGCCGGTGTCGGTGGCAAGGCCGACGAACAGCGCCTCGGCGATCGAGTGCCGCGCGGTGCGCGTGGCGGGCCCGAGCGGGATGCCGAGCTCGTCGATCACCCGCACGAGCACCTGGGTGCAGCTGGCGCACGACGCGTCGACGAGCCGGTCGGGGCAGATCGCGCTCCCGTTGGCGTGGTGGTCGATGCCCACCGCGAGCGAGGGGTTGGCCTCGAGCCAGGCTCGGCAGTGCTCGAGCTGGCTCGGCGCCCCGGTGTCGACCACCACCGCGAGGTCGCAGCCCTCGGCGGGGACCAGGGGGCCCTTCGCCGCATGGCGCACCTCGCCGGGAAGCGCGAGCCCGAGGATGGTCCGGTCGATCGGCCCGGCCACGGCCGCGTCCACCTGCGCGCCGCACGCGGCGAGCGCGCGCGACAGCGCGAGCACCGACCCGAGCGCGTCGCCGTCCGGCTTGAAGTGCGTGGTCACGAACGGGCGCTTCGCGGCGCGGAGGCGTTGCGCGAGGCGATCCGGGCCGACCGTCGATCGATACTCCATAGGCGCCAACTTACGCGAGCGCCCCGGCGAGCGCGACGTCCTCGCGCAGGCGCGCGACCAGCGCGTCGGGGCCGGGGAAGCGCCACTGCCCGCGGATCCAACGGTCGAAGCGCACCTCGATGGCCCACCCGTAGCGGTCGAGCGGAAGCTGCGCGCCCACCGCGTGGACCTCGCACGTGCGGGCGGAGGCGCCGAACGTGGGCTTCACGCCGACCGAGATCGCCGCGGGCCACTCACGGCCGTCGAACGTGGCCCGGCCGCCGTACACGCCGTCGGCCGGCAGCATGGCATCCGGCTCCGCGACGTTCGCGGTCGGGAACCCGAGCTGCCGGCCGCGCCGGTCGCCGGGCGCGACCGTCCCGCGAACGGCGTGCGCGCGACCGAGAAGCCGCGCCGCATCCGCGACGCGGCCCATGGCCAGCATCCAGCGGATGGCCGACGAGCGCGCCGCGACGACGGTTCCGTCGGCGAGGGGCGCGGACACGTCGTCCACCTCGACGACCCGGAACCCGGCGGACGCCCCGAGCGCGCGCAGCGTCCCGACGTCGCCGGCCCGGCCGCGGCCGAAGCGGAAGTCGCCGCCCTCGACCACGGCATCGAACGGGAGATCGGCGCGGAGCGCGGCCACGAACTCCGCGGGCGACTCGCCGAGGAGGCCGCCGCGCGGATCGATCACCCGTACCTCGTCGCAGCCCGCGTCGCGAAGGAGGCCCGAGCGGACCTCGCCCGGGGTCAGCCGGGCGGGCGCGGTGCCCGGCCGGAGCACCGCCGCCGGCAGCGGGTCGAACGTCACCGCCACCACGCGCCCGCCGGCCGCCGCGCGGCGCGCGGCGTCGACCAAGGCGCGGTGGCCGAGGTGGACGCCGTCGAAGTTTCCGATGGTGGCGACGAGCATGGCCTTGGGGCGATTCGATCAGGATAGGAGCATCCCGCGGCGGATCGAGGCCGAACCGCTCGGGTCCCGGCATTGAAGCACCCCCCGCAACCGTGGTATCACGCACGGAATGCACCCCGCGAACCCCGCCACCGCCGCCCCCGCCGGCACCGCAAGCGCCACCGTGATCCCGGACCCCACGGTCCTCGCGAGCGACCTCGGGCGCAGCTTCGCGCAGGCCGCCGAGACCATCGTGCCGTGGTTCGTGGCCCAGATGCCGCGGATGTACTTCGAGGACACCCGCCCCGCCACGGTCGCCGCGCACCTGCGCGCCATCATCGCGGCGCGCGCGTCCGGCCAGCCGCTGCACCTCTCGGTGCGCAGCGAGGACGGCCGGGAGTGGACGTTCATCCGCGAGGGGAACCGCCCCGGGGTGCTCGCCGACGTGGTCGCGTCGCTGCCGATGACGCCTTCGCTGCGCGCCGCGAAGATCCACACGTCGAAGGACGGCGTGCTGGTGGTGGACGCGTTCGAGTTCGGCGATCGCGAGCCGTTCAGCGCCTCGGCCCCCGCGCAGGCGGAGAAGCTCCGGGCGACCATCGAGTTCGCCGCGCGCGAGGCGAAGGACTGGACCGAGGCGGCGATCCGCGCGTACTTCGCGGGGTGCGCCGCCGACTACGTCGGGACGCTGACGCCGCACCGGCTGAACAAGCACCGCAAGCTGGTCGCGCGCGTGAGCGGCACCGAGGGCACCGCGGTCGAGAGCGAACCCGAGCTCGAGGGCGAGCTCACCCGGATCACCATCGCGTTCTCGAACGCGCGCACGCGCACCATGCTGGAGCGGTGCGGGCAGGTCCTGAGCCGCGGCGGCATCAACATCCAGCGCGCCTACCTCGACCAGGTCGCCGATCCGCCGCACGGGTCGGTGACGCTGCTCGGCTTCGTGATCCAGACGCAGGACGGACGGAGCGTCGACACGGCGGGCGCCGCCTGGAAGCAGGTCGAGCACGACCTGACGCGCGTCAAGTGGGTGGACTCCGAGTCGATCGAGCTGGCCAACCGCCACGCCGGCATGTCGATCGACGAGGCGGAGCTGATGCTCGGCCTCTGCACGCTCGCGCACCAGCGGCTGGTGCACCGCGACCGGCTGCTCTACTCGGTGGAGCGCATCGTGGCGACGGCGGAGCGCTCGATGCCGGTGGTGTCGAAGGTGCTCGCGCTCTTCCGCGACCGCTTCGACCCGAAGGCCCC
>CAYSFS010000004.1:0-26960 GCA_964430235.1 uncultured Chitinophaga sp.
GCTTCCACGAGTCCAAGCGCACCGTGCGGACGCTGAGCTACGACCAGGTGAACCGCCCCCTGTACGCGAGCAGCGTGGGGCGCTGGCAGCGGTACGAGAAGCACCTGCGCGGCGTTCAGTGGCCGGGATTCGCGGGCTGAGCGGGCGTCGCGGGCCGGGGGCGCTCCGCGAACAGGAACGCAAGGATCCGGTCGAGCCGCGCGGACCAGCTGGGCTCGTCGTGGGTGCCGCCCGGAACGACCTCCGCGTGCAGGCGGTCGCCGAGGCCCTGCGGCCCTCCGCGGATCGCCTGCTCGAACCGCCGCAGCGCGTCGTCGAGCCCCGCTCGCTCGCGGTCGCCCATGCACATCCACAGCCGGTCGGGCCGCGGGGTGCGCGCGCGCCAGCGCTCGATGACGCTGCCGCCGTTCCACCAGAGGCTCGGGCTCACCGCGGCGATGCGGCCGAACGTCCCCGGCCGCTCCTCGGCCGCGGCGAGCGAGATGATGCCGCCGAGGCTGCTTCCCATCATGGCCGTGGAGGCGCGATCGGGGCGCGTGCGGTAGGCGCGGTCGATCATCGGCTTCAGTTCCTCGGCCACCCACCGCAGGTACGCGGCGCCGTTGCCGCCGCGTCCCTGCGGCTTGTGGTCCCCGCGCTTCTCCTCCGGGTCTTGGTCGGGCGTGTAGTCGGCCACGCGGTCAGGCGTGTTCCAGATGCCCACGATGATCACGGGCGGGATGCGGCCCTCGCGCACGAGGCGGTCGGCCACCTCGTCGGCGTGCCACTCGCGACCCATGAACGCGGTGGACGGATCGAAGGCGTTCTGCCCGTCGTTCATGTAGAGGACGGGATAGCGCGCCGATGCGTTCGAGGCATCGTCGTAGCCGGGCGGCAGCCACACGACCACGTTGCGCGCGCGAATGCCGGCGACGGCCGAGGGGACGTCGGCGTGCATGCGTACGGTGCCCGTGATGCCGGGCTTCGGGTCGACGGGCGCGCCGGGGCGCGCCGCGGGCGGCTCGGGCGTGACCGCGGCGAGTGCAAGCATGGCGAGCAGGACTTCGACCATCTCGCCGCGTGACGATACGCGGGACCGTGCCGCGTTTGGGGTAGATTCATCCCCATGGCGATCGACGTCCTCAACCCGGTGCCCTTCTGCCAGTGCGCGGCGGCGGCCTTCGTCGGCATCCTGTTCCTGCAGTCCGGCATCGACAAGGTGGTCGATTTCAAGGGCAACCTCGCGTGGCTCGAGGGTCACTTCGCGAAGAGCCCGCTGCGCGGCCAGGTGAAGCCGATGCTCTCGGTGGTCACGCTGCTGGAGGTCGCTGCGGGTGCGCTTGCCGCCGCGGGCGCGGTGCAGGTGGCACTGTCGG
Source organism: uncultured Chitinophaga sp. (assembly GCA_964430235.1). Taxonomy (GTDB): domain Bacteria; phylum Planctomycetota; class Phycisphaerae; order Phycisphaerales; family SM1A02; genus UBA966. The sequence goes on from CAYSFS010000004.1 coordinate 1,356, forward strand.
GATCGACGCAGCTCGCCACGTGGGGCGCGCAGCTCGCGTCCGCGACCGTCGTGATGCTGTTCTTCGGGCAGCGCGTGGCCAAGGACTACGCGGGCGCGGCGACGCTGGTGCCTTACTTCATCCTCTGCGTCGGCGCGGTGCTCCTGATGGGCATGTGATCCATGGCATCGCAGCGGCCGAGCCACGAGTACGTCCTGGGAACGCACGGCGCCGAGCGCGACCGGCTGGCGCTGCAGCACGCGCTGTGGGTGGACGAGGCGCGCCAGGGGTGGCGTGCCGCGGGCATCGGCCGCGGCTCGAGCGTGCTCGACATGGGGTGCGGCCCCGGCCACGCGATGGAGGCGCTGCTGGCGCTCGTGGGGCCGGCGGGCACCGTCGCGGGGCTCGAGCTTTCGCCCGAGTTCGCGGCGCAGGCACGGGTGCGCGCCGCGTCGCACGCGCGGCCGGACGCCAAGGTGCACGAGTTCGACCTGATGTCCGGCCCGCTCCCGAGGTCGCTGCAGGGCGCGTTCGACGCGGTGTGGTGCCGCTGGGTGGCGATGTTCGTGCGCGACCCGGCGATGCTCGTGCGCGCGGCGCACGACGCGCTGCGCCCCGGCGGATGCGTGGTCTTCCACGAGTACGTCCACTACGGCACGTACGGGCTGCACCCGCACGGCGACCGCGTGCGCGAGTTCGTGCAGCACGCGATGGCGAGCTATGCCGCCGACGGCGGCGACGCCGACATCGCGCGAAGGATCCCGGCGCTGCTCTCCGACGCGGGCATGGAGGTGACGTCGCTGCGGCCGATCGCGCGCGTGGCGCGGCCCGCCGATCCGCTGTGGCACTGGCCGGCGGGATTCGTGCGGACGTACTCGCGGCGGCTGCTCGAGCTCGGTCGGGTCGACGAGGCATGGGTCGTGGCCGTGAACGAGGAGCTCGACCGCGCGACGAGGCGCCCCGACGCGATGCTCGTCGCGCCGACCGTGCTCGAGGTGGTGGCGGTCCGGCGATGAGCGCGTCCGCGTGGGACCGCGCGATGGCGATGCAGGCCGCGGGCCGGGCCGACGACGCGATCGCCATGGTGCGCGTGCAGCAGCGGCTTCGGCCGCGCGACGCGGAGCTGATGAACCTGATGGCGGTGCTGCTGTGGGGCACCGGGCGGCTCGACGAGGCACTGCGCCAGGCCGAGCGCGCGGTGGCGCTGCAGCCGGCGAACGGGTCGTTCCTCAACACGCTGGGCGTCACGCTGTCGTTCATGGACCGGCTGCACGACGCGGTGGCCGCGTGGGAGCGTGCCACGGCGGCGGACCCGCGCAACCCGCTCGCGTGGATCTCGCTCGCCGGCACGCTTCCGCGCATCGGCCGCGCGGGCGACGGCGTCGAGGCGGGGCGGCGGGGCGTCGGGCTCGACCCCGGCTCCGCGGCCGCGCACAACGCGCTGGCGAGCGCGCTGAAGAACGCGGCGCGCATGGGCGACGCGGTGGAGGCCGCGCGCGAGGCCGTTGGGCTCGCGCCCGGCGACGCACGGCTCCGCTCGCAGCTCCTCCTGTACATGAACTACGCGTCGGTGCCCGCGGACGCGCTGGCGCGCGAGCATCGCGCGTTCGGCGCGGCGTGCCCGCCTGCGCGCGACGCGGCGCGCACCGACCCGGACCCCGGCCGCCCGTTGCGGATCGGGATCCTCTCGGGCGACCTGAAGGACCACTCGGTGGCATTCTTCGTGGACGCGATCCTGGACACGGTGCCCGACGGCTCGACATGCACGGCGTTCTCGACCATGGTCGCGGGCGAGGGCGACGGGGTCGCCGCACGGCTTCGGTCGCGGTTCGCCGACTGGGTCGATGCGTGGAGGCTGACGGACGACGCGCTCGACGAGGCGATCCGTGCGCGCGGGATCGACGTGCTGCTCGAACTCTCGGGCCACACGTCGGGATCGCGCCTCGCCGCGCTGCGGTCGGCGCCGGCACCGGTGATCGTCACCGCGATCGGCTACCCGAACACGACCGGGCTTCCCGCGGTGGGGTGGCGGATCGTCGACTCGATCACCGACCCGCCCGGGTCCGAGGCGCACTGCACCGAGCGGCTCCTGCGGATCGATCCGTGCTTCCTGTGCTACCGGGCCCCGGAGGGGGCGCCTGAGCCCGCGATGCCCCGCGCGGACGCGCCCGTGACGTTCGCGTCGTTCAACAACGCCGCGAAGGTCGGGGACGAGTGCGCGGCGCTCTGGGCGCGCGTGCTCGCCGCGGTGCCCGGCTCGCGCATGCTCATGAAGTCGGCGTCGCTCGCGGACCCCGCGGTGCGCGTGGCGGTCTCGGCGCGCATGGCCGCCGCGGGCATCGCCGCGGACCGGCTCGAGCTGGTCGCCCGCACGGCGTCGCGCGCCGAGCACCTGGCGCTCTATTCGCGCGTGCACGTGGCGCTCGACACTGTCCCGTACAACGGGACCACCACGACATGCGAGGCGATGTGGATGGGCGTGCCGGTCGCGTGCATGCTCGGCGACCGGCACGCCGCGCGCGTGTCGGCGAGCCTGGTCGCGGCCGCCGGGCACCCGGAGTGGGCCGCCGCCGACGCGGACGGGTTCGTGGCGACGGCGGCGCGGCTCGCGGGCGACCCCGACGGGCTCGCGCGCATCCGGGCCGGGCTTCGTGCGCGGATGGCGGGTTCGGCGCTGATGGACGCCCATTCGTACGGGGCCCGGTTCCATGCGGCCCTGCGTTCGGCCTGGGCGCAGCGCTGCACGGGCTGCGCGTGAGCGGGGTTCTCGGCCCCGGATGGGGCGCACGACCCGCGGCCGCTCCCGAATTCCGCTGACCTTTTCCTGCGTCGCGGCGTAGGAGTCATGGGAGGGCGTGGAACCCCCCCGTCGCAAAGGAGTCCGTGATGCGCTCGACCGCCGCGTTCGCCGCCGCCGCCGCCTTGTCGGTGCTCGCCTCGCCGCCTGCGTTCGGGCACGGTTCCATGGCGGACCCGCCGAGCCGCAGCTACAAGATCTTCCTCGACGGCCCCATGACGCCGCAGACCGACGCGGCACGGGCCGCGATCGCGGTCTCGGGCACGCAGGCGTTCTACGACTGGCACGAGGTTTCGCGCAACATCCCCGGATACGACTACCGAGCGGCGATCCCGGACGGCCAACTGGCCGGTGCGGGGCGCACGAAGTACGCGGGCCTCGACCTTGCGCGCACCGACTGGTTCGCGACGCCCATGACGGCGGGCGCACGCGTGTGCCGGTTCTACGCGACCACCCCGCACGAGCCGAGCTCCTTCCGGGCCTTCATCACGCGTCCGGGGTACGACCCCCGGCAGGCGCTGCGGTGGGACGACTTGGTCGAGATCCCCGGCGGGGAGACCGCCGAGCTCCGTGGGTCCTGCGGCAAGGCGAGCGGGGACTGCCACTGCGGCACCACCGGCGCGGGGCTCAGCTATTACATGAATCTCGAGATCCCCGAGCGGGTGGGGCGGCACGTGCTCTTCGTCGTGTGGCAGCGCGTCGATCCCGCCGCGGAGGTGTTCTTCTCGACGAGCGACCTCGACTTCGGCGGCGTCGACTACGGCGACGGCGGTGAAGGTTCGGATCCCGCGCTCGCTCCGCTGGCGGCGGCATTCTCGTGGACGAACCAATGGACCGGCGGCGGCCAGGCGAGCATCACGCTGACGAACAACTCGACCCGCGAGGTGCGGGGCTGGAGGCTGGGCTTCGATTGGGGCGCGGACATCGGCAGCCTGTGGGGCGGCGCGTTCACGCGCGATGGATCCCGATACGAGGTGACGAACCTCGCGTGGAACGAGGCGATCGCGCCCGGCGCGAGCGTCGAGGTCGGGTGCGTCGCCACCATGGCCATCCCCGGCATCCTGCCGACCAGCCTGGTGGCGTGGGGCACCCTTCCCGGCGGCGCGGCCCCGTGCCCGGGAGACGTCAACGGCGACCGCTCGATCGACGCCGCGGACCTCGGGGTCCTGCTGGCTGCATGGGGGCGCGACTCCGAGCTCGACTTCGACGGAAACGACGTCACCGACGGCCTCGACCTCGCCCGCCTGCTGGCGGCGTGGGGACCGTGTCCCTGACGCCGCCCGCAGGACGGGGAGCCGATCACTCGTACAGGTTGGTCGACTCCGTCTCGATGATGGGAGTCCGGAACTGCTCGCTGGTCATCTCCCAGCGGCTGCGGGCGTCGGCCGCTCCCTTGGCGCGGGCGACCACCTTCCATTCGGCGCGCGCGCCCGGCGCCAGGCTCGCCACCGGCGCGAACGTGATGGCCTGCCCCGACGACGAGACCGTGGTGGTGCCCGAGGCCGACACGAACTGCAGCTGCTCGGGGAAGGTCGCGTTCACCCGCACGTTGGTGTCCGGGGTCGACCCCTGGTTGGTGACCACGACAGTGAACGTCGTCTGCGCGCCGACCTCGACCGGGTCGGTGCCGTCCACCACCTCGAGGAGGATCGCGGGGACACCGACCACCTGCGTGGTGCACTCGGTGTTCACCGTGGAGGCGCATCGAGCGGCGGCGCTCGCCCGGACGCGCGCGTCGCCCACCGCCGACGGCGCGAGGGACATCGTCATGGTGCGCGACTGGCCCGGCTTGAGCGTCCGCAGGTCCCACTTCACCGATCCGTTCTGGACGCTCGCGGAGGGCTCCGACGAGAGGAAGCGGCATCCCTCCGGCACCGCCGCGGTCACGACGGACTCCTCGGCATCGCACCCGCCGACGTTGCGCACCGTGATCCGGTAGCCGAGGTCGCGCCCGAGGAACATGCGGTTGTTGGCGTCGCAGCTGAACGCGAGCATCGGCTGGCGCACCACGGTGGAGACCTCGTCGGAGCGCGCGGTGATCCCGCTGGCGCTGGAGGCCACGGCGCTCGAGGCGTAGGTTCCCCCGTGGCGCGCCTTCGCGGTCACGGTGAACGTGCGTTCCGCGCCCGGCTCCACGCTGCCGGCGTCGAGCTCGACGCTCGAGGCGCCGTCCTTCGTCTCGATCCCGGAGGGGAGCGAGTCGGAGACGACCACGTCCTCGACGGTGCCGGTGCCCGTGTTCCGCACGACGTACGTCAGCTTGATCTCCTCGCACTGGCCGCAGACCTCGGGGGTCGCGGTCTTGGTCACGTGGAGCGCGGGCTCGACCACGTCGGTGGTGGCGCACAGCATGTGCGCATAGCTGGCGGTGAGGCAGTTCGACGCGCGGCCCGCGGCGACCGGCCTGGCACGCACGGTGATGGTCTTGGTGGCGCGGGCGGGCAGCTCGCTGATGAGCCACGCCGTGTCTCCGTTCAGTCCCTTGATCGGGTCGGGCGCCGATCCGACGAAGCGGACGTTGGTCATGTCCTCGAGGTTCACCGTCACTTCGCGGAGGTCCGCGTCGGTGAGGTTGGTGACGTCGATGGTGTAGGTGCACTCCTTGCCCACCTGGGTGCGCTTCGGGCTCGTCTGGCGCACGAGGATGGTGCTGGTGGCGCGTTCACCGGTCGGGAACGCGTGCTCGGCGACGACGGTGCCGTCCTCGCGCGTCGAGGCGGACTTCGTGGATTCGCAGCCCGGCGCCGCCGCGAGGGCGGCGAGGGCGAGCAGGGCGCGGCGGATGGCGGTGGTGACGTGCATGGCGGGCGTTCCTTTCCTGGATGGGTTCGTGGTCATGCGGTCCCGGGGCGGCCGCCTCCCTCCCGGGCGGCCGCCCCTCGCTGGCTGCGCGCGCTTCGGCGCTCAGCGCTTCGGCTTGCCGGCCTCGCCGGCGGGCGAGATCGGGATGCTCTTCGGGCGCACCTCGGGCCGCTTCGGGACGCGGACCGTCAGCATGCCGTCCGTCATCTCGGCCGACGCGCGGTCGGGGTCGACGGTCTGCGGCAGGTCGACGATGCGCCGGAAAGATCCGAAGCGGCGCTCGCAGCGGTACCAATCCTCGCCCGAGGTCTCCTCCTCGGCGCGCTTCTCGCCGGCGATCAGCAGCGCGTTGCCGACCATCGAGAGCTCGAGGTCGGCCTCGTTCATGCCGGGAACCTCGGCCCGCACGATGAACTCGGCGTCCGACTCGCTGATGTCGACGAGCGGCGCCCATCCCTCGATGCGGAAGAGCTTGGGCTCGATGATCGGCTCGGTGAGCATGGTCTCGATGGTCCGCTCCATCTCCTCGCGGAAGCGGTTGAGCTGGGAATCGGTCGGCGCCGTGCGGCGCGAGATCGTGAGTGTCATGGCGTTCCTTTCGTTCGTGTGCGTGTGCGTGTGCGTGTGCGTGTGCGGCGGCCGACGGCGGCGCGCGCTCAGGAGTACGGGTCGACCACGAGCCGGTCGTCGATCCCCGTGACGCCGGCGGCGGACCCGGCGACCCGCTCGACCGCGTTGCGGTCGGCCCAGCTCTGGACGGTGCCGCCGAGCGTCACGACGCCGTCCTTGACGGCGACCGTGATCTTGCGCGCCTCGCGCTCGGCGCGGCGCTCGAGCGCCCGCTCGATCTGCAGCCGGATGGCGGCCGGGTCGATGGGCCTGGTCTCGACCGTCATCCGGTTGACCACCTGGCGCACCCCCGAGATCCGGGACACGGCGCGCTCGGCGTCGCCGCGGTGCGCCCAGGTGTCGACGGTGCCGCGCAGCGTGACCACGCCTCCCGAGACCGTGCAGGCGATGCGGTCGTCCGGGAGGTACGCGTCCCACTGGAGGCCGTCGCGCACGGCGCGGGCGATGTCCGCGTCGCTCCGCATCGTCTGCGCCGTCGGCGCCACCGTCATCTCGTCGACGACGTCGAGCACGCCCTGCACGCGATGCACCGCGTCGACCAGGCTGATGCGCGAAGCAAGCGACGGCGCCTGGCCGGTGACCGTGACGATGCCGGAGTCGACCGCGACCTTCACCGGGACGTCCCGGATGTAGGGGTCCCACTCGATCTCCGAGATGACGTCCGCCCGGATGCGGACGTCCGACTTGACCATGGGCGATGCGGTGATGGGCATGTTTCCTCCGTGCGGCGCGTGGCGCCTGGTGCGTGCCCGCGGCCCGAACCATCGGGCCAGGATCAACCGGGCTGAGCACGCACTATGGATGGCGGACCGTCGATTTTGAAGCGGCGCGCGCGCGGGATGTTTCCGCGTTCGCGCGGTTCAGAGCCCGAACGGGTACGTGGCCGGATCGAGGTCCTCGGTCGCGGCGCACGGGGCGGAGTCGACGGCGTTCGTCTCCGGGAACCACGCCCACTCGTCGAACTGCGCGGGCAGCGACGCCGAGAAGTAGTGGCTCGCGAGCTCGGTGTCGGGGCGATACACGACCCCCACCGCGCGCTCGAGCATCGGCTGGGCCAGGGCCTCGCGGATCGCGTCGCGCCCGAGCCCGCGCATCGGCAGGAGGAACGCTCCGGGGCGCGCCAGCGCGCACGCGCGCTCGTAGCTGCCCGGGTGCGAATGCCGGAGCTCGCGCACCTCCATGGGGCCGTCCCACTCGTGCGCCGCGGCGACGGTGCCGCGGTCGGTCCCCATGCCGATCAGGTAGGCGCCGTCCCCGAACGCGGTCCGTGCGAGCGAACCCAGGCTGGTCTCGCCGCGCGCGCCCATGTCGGTGGCGGCCGCGTCGCCCACGTGCGAGTTGTGCGCCCACACCACCGCGCGCGCGGCGGGACCCGCGTGCTCGACCGCGGCCTGGAGCGTCTCGAACATGTGCGCGTCGCGCAGGTTCCACGCCTCCCGCGACCCGACGTACATGGCGCGGTAGTAGCGCTCGGCGCTTCGGACGAGCGCCGCGTTGCGCTGCGCGTCGAAGAGGTCGTCGTGCGGCGCGCGCGATCCGTCGAGGCGCGTGCGGAGGAGCTCCTCGAGGGCCTCGACCGCCTGGCGCTCGCATCCGTCGAGCGTTCCCGCGGTGACGGCGCGTCCGTACCGCGCCGGGTCGTCGGACCAGGGCGCGAGGCAGCCGTACCGCCTCCGCGCGCGGGCGGCGGCCGCCGGGTCGTTCGCGTCCAGGAACGCGAGCACCGCCTCGATCGAGCGGTGCATGGCGTAGATGTCGAGCCCGCGGATGCGTGCGGCAGGCAGACCCGGCCGGCCGTGGCGCGCACGGAGCCAGTCGACGAACTCGGCGGTCTCGCGGTTGCGCCACATCCACGACGGGAAGCGCGGGAACGCCCGCGCCCGCTCCTCCGGCGACGCGAGTCCGCGCGCGTGGCGGTCGACGATCGCGGCGTCCGGCCAGTCGGCCTCGAGCGCCACGACGCTGAATCCCTTCCGTTCGATCAGTTCGCGCGTGATGCGCGCGCGCAGCCGGTAGAACTCGCTCGTGCCATGCGTCGACTCGCCGATGAGCACGACGCGCGCACTCCCGATGCGTGCCATCATCGGTGCGAGGTCGAGCGACTCGATCGTCGTGAACGGCTCGCAGGCGACGTCGATGGCCGCGGCCGCGACCTCGGCGCGCACGGAGGCGCCCCGTGCCGCGCGGCGGCGGGGAAGGGGGCGTGCGGAACCCGCGCTCCACCCGGCCGCGCCGACGAGCGGCACGAAGCGCACCGGACCCAGGGACTCGCGGCGCAGGACGCCGTCCGCCTGCTTCGTGATGCGAAGAAGCTCCTGGTCCTGGGGGCGGTGACCCACCGGGATCACCAGGCGCCCGCCGGACGCAAGCTGCTCGACCAGGTGCGGCGGGACGTCCGGGCCCCCTGCCGAGACGACGATGGCGTCGAACGGCGCCCGGGTCGGGACGCCGACCGAGCCGTCGCCCTGCAGCACCGTGACCTTCCTGAACCCGAGCCGCTCGAGCCGGATGCGCGCGAGCTCCGCGAGCGCCGGGTGCCGCTCGATGGCGGTGACGTCCGCGGCGAGGCAAGCGAGCACCGCGCTGGCGTAGCCGGAACCCGCCCCGACCTCGAGCACGCGGTCGGTCGGCTTGATGGCCGCGGCCTCGGCCATGAGCGCCACGATGTACGGCTGCGAGATCGTCTGCCCATCCTCGATGGGCAGGGGCACGTCCTCGTATGCAAGCGCGCGGTGCGGATCGGGGACGAACTCCTCGCGCGGGACCAACTCCATCGCGGCGATGACGCGAGGGTCGACGACCCCGCGCGAGACGATCTGCGAGCGGACCATGTCGCGGCGCATCGCGGACTCGGCGTGGAGGTTCATCGGGACGCCTCCACCAGCACGTGGTGCGCGGGCCGCGTCAGTTCATGCACCGCGCGCTCGGCCTCGAGGCGGTTGAGCACCGCGTTGCCGCCGACGGCTTCGCTGATCGCCGACGCGATGCAGCGGATCACGGACTCCGTCACGTCGATGGAGCGCGCGGGATCCGAGATCGGATGCACGACGATTCGGCCGTCGTGGTGCGGGTGGAACGGGATGGACGGGACGGTCGGTGCGGCATGAGGAAGCATGGCCACGATGCTCCCCTCCCCGATGAACGCGCGCGACAGGGAAGTTTGCTCGCATCAATTTCGGATCGAACGGCGAAATTCGTCAAATGCGGTGATTTGACGTCAGGAGCATTGCGTTCGACGGAGGACTCCCATAGGTTGGTTCCTGATGCGTCACGACTCGCACCACGCGCCGCGCGGTGCGGGCCGGCCGATTCGTTCCGCGGGAAGTGCGCGAAGCGTTGCTCGTCCGGTCCGCGCTTCCGGGGATTCGGCTGCCGTGCCGGGCGGCGCCGACTCAGGCCATGTGCGGCTCGCGCCCTCGCGATCGGCTCCTTCAGCGCGTTTCGGCCCGCTCCTCGGTCTCGCGGCCGCGGGCATGCACGCCGATGCGGCGGTGCTCCTGATGCGTTCGTCCGACCGACACGACCTGAATGCCGTCTCCTGGAGCGGGCTCTCGCCGGAGCAGGCCGTCGCAGTGCTTCCGTTCATGCAGTCGGACCGTGAGTTGATGGCGCTTGGCGCTCCATGGGCCGTTCCGGACGTCTCGCGTGACCGATGCGGGCGGTGCGGATTCACGTTGCTCGCGGTCGAGTCCGCCGGGTTCCGCGGGTTCGCGGCGATTCCGGTGGAGTCCGCGCTCGGCGAAAGGGCGGGTTTCATCGTCATCCTCGGACGCAGGCGCCTCCGCGGCTCGCGTCAGTCCTTCGAGGAGGCCAGGGTCATCGGGAACCACGCGGCCGAGCTGGCCATCAGCCACGAGGAGCTGCGCGGGCGACGCGTCGGCGAGGCCCAGCTTCGCGCGCTGGTCGACAGCCTCCCCGAGGCCATCATCCGTTTCGATGCGGCGGGAACCGTCGAGTCCGCGAGCCCTTCGACGACCATGATCCTCGGTCATGACGCCTCGGAGATCGTCGGCACGCCGTTCCATGCGCTCATCCACCCGTCCGACCGCCAGCGTGTGCTCGACCCGATCGCGGAACACGCCGCCAAGGGCAAGTCCGCCGCGTTCAGGCAGCCGCACGAGGTTCGGGTGGTGCGGCGGGACGGCCGGGCCATCCATGCCGAGCTCACGGTGAGCGAGATCGAGCCCCGGGCGCGATTCGTCGGCATCATCCGCGACGTCGAGGAGCGGCGGTCGACCGAGGCCCGGCTTCGGCAGTCGGACCGGCTCACCGCGCTCGGAACGCTCGCGGCGGGGCTCGGGCACGACATGAACAACATGCTGCTGCCGATCCGCGCCCACCTGAACGCCATCGAGGCGGCAGCACCGGCCTCGGCCACCGGCATGGCCGTGCACGTGCACGAGATCCGCGGCGGCGTGAAGTACCTGCAGGAACTGGCGGACGGGCTTCACTACTTGGCGACCGACGCGGGACCGTCGCGCGACCGGGGCGAGGGCACCGACCTCGCGCGGTGGTGGGCGAGCACGGGGTCGCTCCTCTCGCGCTCGCTCCCGCCCCTGACGGTCGTGAAGAGCGTCATCCGGCCGGACCTTCCGCGCGTCCAGGTTTCCGAGCGCGCGCTGACGCAGGCGGTGCTGAACCTGTTCGTGAACGCCGGCGAGGCCATCGCGTCGGCCGACCGCGCTGGCGGCGGACGCGTCACGGTACGCGCGCACGCGTCGGCCGACGGACGGTCGGTCGTGCTCTCGGTCGAGGACAACGGCGTGGGTATGGACGAGGAGGTCCGCCGGCGCGCGTTCGACATGTTCTTCACGACGAAGACGCGCGGTCTCGGGTCCGGGCTCGGCCTTGCGCTGGTGCATCGCGTCGTCACCGAGGCCGGCGGGACCGCGTCGGTGGAGTCGACGCGCGGGGTGGGAACCGCGATGCGGATGAGCCTGCCCGTCGTCGAGCTGGTCCCCGAGGGCCTGGCGAGTCGCGTCGCCGTGACGCTCGCGGACGGGCGCGCCGGCGCGTTCGCGTGCGCCGCCCTCGAGGCGCGCGGGTTCGCGGCGGTCGCGAGCGACGAGCCGGTGGACGACGCGGACGCGTGGGTCGTCGACCCGCGGGTGGTGCGCTCGTCCGTGGCCCGCAGGTGGGTCGACGCGCGCGCCGGGCGGGTCCTCGTGACGTTCGGCCGGCTGACCCCGGTCTCGCGCGCGGACTGGCGCGGGATCGCGCGCGGCATGTTCGATCACGGCAACGACTTCGATGCTCTCCTGGTCGGCGTCGACCGGGCGTGCACCGCAATCCTCAGAGAAACGAAGGAGAGACGGCATGGAGACCCAGACCGCGACGATGGCCCCGGAGAACCCGAACCAGCGCGTGCTCGCCCGCAAGAAGGCGATCAGTCCCTCGACGGGCACGGCGGAGGTGGTGGTCAGGCTGATGTGCGTGGATGACCATGCGCTTCTCGTGCAGGGCATGAAGGTGCAGGCCGATCTCGATCCAGGAATCGACTTCGTCGCAGGCCTCCCGGACCCCTCGAAGCTGCTCGACGAGGTCGCCCGCGTGCAGCCTGACGTCGTGACGCTCGACGTCGAGATGCCGGGGCCCGACGTCTTCGAGTCCGCGGACCGGCTGCGGCACCGCTTTCCGGACGTGCGCTTCGCGTTCCTGAGCGCGCACGTGCGCGACACGCTGCTGAGCGCGGCGTACCGGTGCGGCGCGTCCGGGTACTTCGCCAAGGGCGACGACCTTCGAGACATCCTCGACGGCCTGAAGCGCATCGCGCGGAGCAAGCGAGGCACCTTCGTGATGGGTCCGAAGGTGATGGCCCAGTGCCCGGCGGCGCGCGCGGTCCGGTCGGCCCGGCGCACCCGGCGCGCGGCGAAGGACGGCGACCAGGTGCTGAGCGCGATCGACCGGCTGAGCTCCCGCGAGATCGAGGTGCTCCGCTGCATCGGCAACGGCATGTCGCGCGTCGAGATCGGAAAGTCGCTCTCGCGCAGCCCGAAGACGATCGACGGCCACCAGGAGCGGATCATGCGCAAGCTCGGCATCGAGACGCGCAACGAGCTGATGCGCTGGGCGATCCGCGAGGGAATCGCGAGCGCATGAATGCGCGGGGTGCGGGCCTGCGGGGAGTTCCCCGCGGAAGGCTCCCCGCGGGCGCACGCCGAAGCGATCGAACTTCGGCGTGCGCGCGGCGCGGGGGGTGAAACCGGGGCGACGCGTCCTTAGGTTGCGGTCTTGCTCGCCTCCGCGATCGCCGCGGTTGTTCCGTGGCGCCTTGCGGGGCGGGTGGACCACCACCAGAGGAGGCAGCCATGAATCCCATCGTTTCCCGCAGCATCTTCCCGGCGGCGATCGCCTGCGCGGTCGCGGGCGCCGCGTCCGCGGCCGTGACCACGGCGAACTACGTCCCGTGCGAATCGACCGAGGGCATCGGGTCGTTCCATGCGACCGTCTCGTACGACTATTCGGGCGGGACGTCCGCAACGCTGACCATCGCGCTGCTCAACGACACCGGCGCGTCGTTCGGCGGGTACATCACCGGGCTCGCGCTCAACGGCGGCGCGGGCGTGGGCTCGATGACGTTCGTGAGCTGCACGAACCGGTCCTTCGAGGACGCGGGTTCGCCGGTCGCCGCGAATCCCTACGGCGACTTCATGGCGGGCGCGGCGCTCGGCGGGAACTGGCTCGGCGGCGGTTCGCCGAACGCCGGCATCGCGATCGGCATGACCTCGACGTTCGTGTTCACCATGACCGGCGCGGCGATGGACCTGGCCATGCTCACGGCGGAGGACTGCCTCGGTGGCGACGGATACGCGATGGCGGTCCGGTTCCGCGGCGGCGAGGGCGGCTGGTCCGACAAGGTGATCGGGTGCGCGCTTCCGACGCCCGGCGCCATCGCGGTGCTGGCGGCCGCGGGGTTGGTCGGCACGCGTCGCCGCGTGCGCTGAGCCCTCACGGCCCGTCGATCCCGGCCGCGGGGCGCCTTCGGGCGTCCTGCGGCCGGGGAGGGGGTGCGTGGGTACCCTTTGCGCGGGCATGCAGGTGCACTTCGGCAACCCGCTTGCGCTGGCGCTGCTCGCGCTCGCGATTCCCCTGGCGTTGCTCGCGTGGCGCAGCGTCCGCGTGCTGTCGGCGGGCACGGTCGTCCAGGGGCTTGCGTTCCGCCTGACGGTGCTCGCCCTCATGGTCGCGGCGCTCGCCGAGCCGTTCGTCGCGCGCATCTCGGACGCGACCGCGGTCATCGTCGTCACGGACATGAGCGCGAGCGTGCCCTCAGCGGTGCGGGACCCGGCGCTGGCCGCGGTGGCCGCAGCCGCGGCGCGACGACGCGACGGGGACCTCGTGGGCGCGATCACCTACGCCGAGCGCCCGGAGGTGCGTGCGCTTCCGTCGGACTCGATGCCCGACTCGTTCGTCTCCCACGCCGGCGCAGCGACCGCCTCGGACGCGGCATCGGCGATCCGCATGGCGCTCGCGGTCGCACCCGCCGACGCGGCGACGCGGATCGTGCTCGCGTCCGACGGGAACTCGACGGGCGGCGACGTGCTCGCGGCCGCCGCCCTCGCGGCGGCCGCGGGCATCCCGGTGGACGTGGTGCCGCTCCGCTACGCGCATGAGCGGGAGGTGACCCTCGAGCGCCTCGGTTCGCCGCCCCGCGTTCGCGAGGGCCAGGCCTTCGACCTCCGGCTCGCCTTGCGTGCCACGCATCCGGTCGCGGGACGGATCACGCTTCGCCAGAACGGATCGCCGGTCGACCTCGATCCCCTGTCCCCGGACGAGTCGCTGAGCGTCGATCTCGACCCCGGCGCGAACCTCCTCGCGATTCCCGCCGTGGCCGACGGCACCGGCGCGCAGCGATTCGAGGCCCGGTTCGAGCCCGACGACCCCGCGGACGACGCGGTCGACGCGAACAACGTCGGTGCCACCGTGACCTTCGTCGGGGGAGCCGGCCGCGTCGCCGTGATCGAGCCCGAGGGCGGCGACGAGTCGGCGGCGTTCCTCGACGCGCTTCGCCGGGGCGGCATCGAGGCGGAGTCGTTGACCCCCGACGGCGCCATGCAGCGCGGCCTCGCGTGGCTCGCGGGCCAGGACGCGGTCTTCCTCATGAACGTGCCGCGATGGGAGATCGACAACGCGCTGGACCGCGACCTGCATGCCTACGCGCACGACCTCGGCGGGGGGCTCGTGATGGTGGGCGGGCCGGAGTCCTTCGGCGCGGGCGGGTGGAACGGCTCCGAAGTCGCGAAGGCGATGCCGGTGCGGATGGACCCGCCGCAGGCGCGCATGCTGCTGCGCGCGTCGGTGGCGTTGGTCATCGACCGGTCGGGATCCATGGCCGCGCCCGTCATGGGCACGGCGCAGACGCAGCAGGAGATGGCGAACGCCGCGGCCATGGCGGGCCTGCGGTCGCTGAGCCGCGCGGACGAGGCGTGCGTCGTCGCGTTCGACACGCGCGCGGAGGTGGTGGTCCCCCGCGGGCCGATCGGCGACATGCGCGGGTTCGAGCCCGCGGTGCGGGGGATCGCGCCGGGCGGCGGCACCGACCAGTTCGCCGGCATGGAGCTCGCGCTGGCCGAGCTGAAGCGTTCCCGGGCGCAGACGAAGCACATGGTCGTCCTCACCGACGGACAGACCCAGGGAACGCCCGAGGAGGGGACCGAGCTGGCGTTGGCCGCGAAGGCCGCCGGGGTCACGATCTCGACCATCGGGATCGGCGACGGCGCCAACGACCAGCTGCTGCGGACGATCGCGCGGGTGGGCGGCGGCCGCTTCCATGCCATCAAGAGCTTCGAGACCTCCAGGAAGCTCCCGCAGATCTTCATCCGCGAGGTGGCGACCGAGGCGCGTGCCCTCATCGAGGAAGGCACGTTCGAGCCGGGCGTCGTGCCGCTGGCGGGCGGGCCGCTCACGGGGATCGATCGGCTGCCCGTCGTGCGCGGGTACGTCATCGTCGCGCCCCGCGAGGGTCTCTCGCAGGTGGGAGCCGCCGTGCGGACGAAGAATGGCGCGGACCCGTTCCTCGCGTGGCACAACTACGGCATCGGCCGCGGCGTGGCGCTGGCCGGCGACCTGACGTCGCGGTGGGCGGCCGAGTGGCGCGGTTGGGCGGGATTCCAGCCGTTCTGCGAGCGGCTCGCGCGCTGGTCGATGCGGCCCGCCGACGACCGCTCGATCGAGCCGAGCATCGACCTCGACGGCGATCGCGCGACCCTTCGCGTGACGCTGTCGGCCGACCGCGCGGCGACCGCGGCGAGGGTCGAGGGGCGGTTGGTCTCCCCGGGCGGCGACGTGCGGTCGCTCGCGATGCGCCAGGTCGCGCCGACGCGCTTCGAGGCATCCTTCGACGCGGTCGATGCGGGTGCGTACCTGGCATCGGTGGTGGCCGTCCGTGGCGGCGACGACGGCGCGGTGCGCGCCTCCACGGCGCACGCTTCGCTGAGCGTCCCGTACCCGCGCGAGTTCCGTGCGGTGCGGGACGATGCGGCGGCGCTCCGCGCCGTCGCCGACCGGTCCGGGGGGCGCGTGATCGAGGTCGGCCAGTTGCCCGCCGTCGACCTGTTCGATCGCGCCGGGCTCTCCCCCTCGCGCGAGCTCCGGCTCGTGTGGGACCTGTTCGCGATCGCCGCGGCGGTCGTCCTGCTCGCGGACGTGGCATGGCGACGGATCGCGTTCAGCCGGCGCGATGCGGCCGAGCTCGCGGCGATCATGACCGCCGGCTCGGCAGGCGCGAGGCGAACCGAGGCGGCCGCCCCGTCGCAGCGGTCCCGGCCCGCGGAGCCCGGCCCGGACGACGCGCCTCGCGAGGATCCGCTCTCCCGGCTGCGCCGTGCGCGTCGCCGCGCCGCCGATCGAGGCTGAGCGCCGGTCCCGCGGCCCGCGTCACCGGAGCGCCGCAGGCCCCCTCGGGCGAGTCACGACGGCCACCGCCACCGCGGTGCCCGCGGGCAGGACGATCCCGGCGGGCCACATCCACGCCGGGTGCGGGATCGCGACGAGGTTCGTGACGCACGCCGCCAGGAGCAGCGCGGCGACCGCCACGCCGAGCGCCACGTGCGCGCGCCCGGCGATGCTGCCGGCGAGGAACGCGCCCGCCGCGCCTCCCGCGGTCCAGCCGAGGACCACGAACACGAGTGCCGACGTCGGCACGGTCGGCAGTGCGGCGCGGATCGCCTCGCGACCGGCCTCGGGGTCCGTCCTCAGCAGCTCGATGCCCGCGGCCATCTCGGGCCCGATGGGGAACGCGTGCCGGCCCAGGGACTCGACCGCCGCGACGGTCGCCATCATGATGATGAGTCCCGCGGGAAGCGCGAGCGCGAGGCGGAAGGTGCGCATGGGGTGGATCCTAGGGGCGCGCGGAGGGCGGAAGTTCAACGGGCCCCCTGCGCCCAACGCGAGACGACCTCACGGAGCTCCTCGTCGGACGCCTCCGCGGCGCCGGGCCCGAACCACTTGAGTTCGAGCGTGCGGATCTCGTCGCGGAGGCCGGCCACCTGCGCGTCGCCGAGCGCGGCCGCGCGCTCGCGCTCGAGGCGCCGCAGCGAGGTGACCACCCCGAGCGCCGTGAGCCGGCCGGGCGCCCATGCCGTGGCGGGCATGGCCGCCGGCACCGCACGCCGGCGACGCAGCGCCAGCCACGCGCCCGCGAGCACCGTGGCCGCGGCGGCACCGCCGACCACCCAGCGCACGGCCGTGCTCCGCACGACCGGCACGGACGAGCCGGTCACCGTGACCACGTCGAGCTCGTCGTACGACTTCGTCGTGAGCTTCGCGTCGAGCCCCTCTGCGAGCCGCGGGAGCACGAACGAGCTCCCGACGGGCCCGCCGGTCGGCAGGTACGTGACGCGCCAGGTGCGTTCGATGGGCAGCCGGTACATGCCGTCCGCGTCGGGCTCGGGATAGCCGTCCTTCGGCGCGCCCGGCTGGCCGGTCATCATCATCATGCGCATCGACGCGGGGTCTCCCGCGGTGACGACCACCGGCGGGTCGGCCACGACGCCGTCGGGCGCGAGGCCGTACCCGGCGAGCGGGGCGTCGATCCCGGTGAGTGCGTCGCGCAGCTCCGGGACGACGCCCGTGCCGCGCATGCGGACCTCGAGCGTGACGCCACCCGTGCCGCCCTCGGAGGCCTCGCGGACGTCGACGAGCTGCTCGACCTCGAGCCCGGAGCACGGACGCGGGGCCGAGGCGTCGCCGAGCGCGAGCGGCGCCGAGTTGCTCGTGATCTCGAGCGTCACCGGGCCCGCCTGGTCGGTGAACTGCATGTCGACCCCGACCGCCGGGAGCGCCGCCGCCGCCGCGTCCCTGCGCGAGAGCACGAGGTACGCGAGCGGCTTCTCCATCCACCCCGGCTCGCCGCCCTCGACCGTGCCGCGCGGGGGCATGAAGGGGTCGAAGAACCCGATGGCCTCGATGTCGAATCGGTCCGCGAGCGCGCGCTCGATGGCCTTCTGCAGCTCGTCGCGGTGGTTCACCTGCCGGAACTGGTTTCCCACGCGCGCGAACACGCCGTTCATCAGGTACTTCGAGAACCCGCCCGTCTCGCGGTCCACCGAGTTCGTGAAGCGCAGCGAGAGCAGGGCGCCGAACGGCCGGCCCGCGCCGACGCGATCGTCGCCGTCCACCAGGAGCCGCAGCTTGATCTCGTCCTTGACGAGGTCGCGGTACAGCTCGTCCATGGCGCGCAGCGACGCGCCCGCCGGGTGGTCGCCGATCACGCGGAGCGCGTGGTGCACCAGCCGCTGCTTGACCTCGGGGGCGGACTGCGCGACGGCCTCCTGGACCGCCGCCGCGAACGCCGCGACGTGGCGCTCGTATGCCTCCGGATCGAGGCGAAGCATGGCCTTTCGGAGGAGGTCCACCTGGTCGTCCTGCAGGGTTCCCTGGCGCGGAAGGTCGTCGGGACGGATGAAGTTGAGCTGCGCCGCGCCCATGGCCGAGCCGAACCACCGAAGGAACACGTCGGGCTCGTCGCGCGCGTCGCCCCGCGAGAGCGCGTCGACGTAGCGCCCCGCCGCGTCCGCGAACGCCGCAAACGCGGCCTTGCGGTACTCGTCCTGGCGCGCGGGGTCATCCACCTTCTTCGCCTGCTGCCGGAACTGGAGGCGGTCGAACGTGAGGGCCGCCTGCATGGCGGCCAGCTGCCACGAGTCGCGCTCGCGCGCCGCGGCGGACGCGAGCAGGTCGATCGCGACGCCGTAGCCTTGGTCGACGATCTCGGCGATCTCGGAGTCCGAGCGCTTGGTGCCGGTCGCGGCCTGCGCGTCGCGGCTGCGCCAGTCGCCCCCGAGCGCCTGCGCCATGGTGGACGCCAGGCGCACGGCGGTCATCGGCGGGATCGCGGGGATCGGGCCGAAGGTCCGCTCGATCGCCTCGCGCCCGTAGGCCTCGGTGCGCGCGTGGCACGCCTCGAACGCGCCGACCACGCTCGGGAGCTCGCGTGGCTCGACCCCCGCCGTCCGGAGCGTCGCGAGCAGCGCGTCGAGCTGCTCGAGGTTGCGGCGCTGGCGACCGCGCGTGAGCGGCGCCATGGGCATGGCGTCGCGATAGAAGGCGAAGAACGCCTGCATGCGCTCGTCCATGCCGGTGTCGGGGCGGAGCCGCTTGGTCCACGTCGCGAGGAACGCGTCCGCGAACGCACGGGCCTCCGAGGGGAACGCGGCCACGGCCCGGTCGAGGAGGCCGAGCGCGCGCTCGGGCTCGTCGGAGGCCACGGCCATGGCGATGCACGCCTTGCGCGCGCGCACCGCGAGGCTCGGCTCGAGCGCCTCGAGCCAGCGCTCGTCCGGGATCGCCCGCTGCAGCAGCTGCGACTCGCGCGCGATGAACTGCTGCGCGCCCTTCTCCGCCACGGCTCGCTCCATCTCGCCGACGAGCGCCGACGTGACCATGCGCAGCGGGATGCGGAGCGAGCGGAGGTCGACGTCGTCGCGAGCGAGCAGTACGTCGATCGATTCCTTGAGGCGCAGCACCGCCTGCGCGCGCTCCTCGACCTCGAGCTGCATGTTGCCGATCGCGGACGCCGTGAGCGCGAGCTTCTCGAGCGCGGCCGGCCCGAGCGCAGGGTTCGCGAAGACCATGGCGAGCCACTCGGTGGCCTGCGCGCGCGGCACCGAGCCGAGCTCGGCGATCGCGAGGCCGAGCGCCTCGCGGCGCGCCTCGATCGACGCACGCTCCATCAGCGTGGCCTCGGCGAGCAGGCGGAATGCCTGCGACCGCCGTGCGTCGGACTCCTCGCCGTCGCCCGCTTGCCGTGCGAGCATGAGATCGCGGCGCGCGTGCACCACGAGGAGCGCGGCGTCGCCCGCCGCCCGGGCCTCGTCCACCGTCGGGATGAACTCCGCCGACTCCGCCAGCAGGCCCGCCGCGGCGAGCAGGTCCACCGTGCGGCGCCGCGACTCGGCGTCGCGGGACCCGAAGCGTCCCTCGCCCGCGCGCAGCGACTCCATCAGGGTGCCGGTGCCGTTGCGCGCCGCCGCCTGGCGGAGGATCCTCGAGAGCGCCGCAACTTGCCATGGCTTGAGGTCGGCGGGCGAGGCGTCGGCGAGCGCGAGCACCTCCTCGGGAAGCAGTCCCTGGTCGCCTCGGTTGAGCGACTGCAGGATGGCCGCGTACACCGGCTCGGCCGTCGCGGGCGGAAGCTTCGCGAGGAACTCGCGCGCGGCGGGCCACTCGCCCGCCATCACCTGCAGGTGGAGCCACTTGCCCACGTCCTGCGGCTGCGCGGACTCCGCGTTCGGGTGGGGCACCTGGCCGAAGCCGAGCTTCGCGCGCGCCGCGAGCACCGCCTCGGGCTTGCGCATGAAGTCGATGCCGCGCATGGCGCCCGCGATCATCTGGCCGCGCTGCGCCTGCTGCGATTTCGCGGCGGCCAGCCCCAGCGCATGGTCGAGGTCGACGCCGAGGTCGCGGTAGTACGCGCGCATCGCTTCCTGCCCCGGCGGGTCGAGCGCCTCGAGCATGCGCTTGAGGAACTCCGTCTCCTGCGGCGTGAAGGGTGCGCCCATGCCGGAAGGCCCCGCGGGCGCGGGCTCGGCGCCCAGCTCCTCGGGGGGCGGCTCGGCCGACATGTCCGGCTCCTCGCCCGGGTCCATCGACGGCGGCGCCTCTTCCGGCACCGCCAGGCGGGCCGGGACCATGTGCGCGGCGGGCAGGACCTGCGCGGAGGCCGCGTTCCACGGGCCCGCGGCCGCGGCGAGCGCCGCGAGGATCACGATTCGCGTCTCGGTCTTCATGGAGGCTTCCGTCATGTTCACCAGCCGACCCCGATCTCGCCCTGCATGCCCGCGCCCTTCGCGGGCGTGCCGTCGCCGGGCTTGCGGCCCTTGCCCGTGCGCGGCGTCAGCCCGTTGCGCTGCCCGGACGGGCAGTCCTTCGGCTTCACCTTGAGTGCCACCTGGTCGCCCGCGCTCTGCTCGAGGTCGAGCACCAGCTCGACGTTTCGCTCGAGGTCGCGCACGCGGTCCGCCGGTTCGCCACGTGCGCGCGCACCCTCGGCGAGGTAGCGGAACTGCTCGCGCGCATGGCGCGCCGTGTCGCGCCACTCGTCCTCGGGCCTTCCGGCCAGTCGCTGCAGGCGCGCCCCGTGGTAGTAGGCGGTGGCGAGCTCCCGTCGCACGGCGGACTCGAGCGGGGTCCAGGCGGCCGTGCCGTCCGCCAGCATGTCCTCGAGCTCGCCCGCGCCCGCGTCGACCTCGCCGGCTCGCACGAGGGCCGCGGCCTTCGCGACGCGCACCTCGCGCGCCTGCGGCGCCCCCGCCTCGGCGAGCAGCGACTGGGCCGACGCGAGCGTGTCGGCCACCGCGGTCCACGCCTTCGAGGATTCAGCGTAGGCGGCCTCCTCGGCGGCGACGGCCTCGAGCGCGGCGCGGTGGAGCGACGGGTCGCCGGCGGAGGCGCCCGCGCGGGCCCGGGCCGTGACCGCGGTCACGTGCAGCGCGTGCGCGGCGGACTGCAGCGCCTCGGCGGTCGAGCGCTCGGCATCTGCCTTCGCGACCAGCGCGCCGGCCTGCTCGGCGCGGGAGGCACGTTGGCCCGGGCCGTAGTGGAAGGCGAGCAGCCCGACGGGGACGAGGGCCCATGCGGTCCAGAGCAGGCGGTCGCGGCCTTGGGTCATGCGAGTCGTCCTCCTGCGGATGGTTCCTCGGCCCGACGCCCGCCTGGCCGCGCATGCCACGCGCCGGGTGCGCCGAATCGGATGAGCGCGGGCACGAGCACGCCGAGCATGGAAGCGCCGAGCGCGAGCGTCGCGAGCCCGAGCTCGCGTTCGCCGATGCCCGACGCCGTGCGAGGCGCGATCGAGGTGAGCCGGTCGAGCAGCGCTCCCGGAAGGTGCCGCACGTTGCCGTCGTGGTACGTGCCGCCGAGCCTGCCGGCGAGCGACTTGAGCGTCCATGCGTCCTGGCGCGATGCGTGGCCCGCGATGACGGTGGGACGGTTCGGGTCGCCGACGCCGATCACGATGGCGTCCGCGATCGATGCCGGGATGCGCGCCGGGTTCACCGGCTTCGTGAGGTCGCCGTCGGAGATGACCACCAGCGTGGCCGAGCCGCGGGCCCACGGGCGCGCGATCGCGAACGCCTCGTCGAGCCCGGCCTGCATGTCGGTCTCGCCGGCCTTGAACGCGGTGTAGAGCGGCAGGCCGTCCATCAGGCCGGCGACCAGCTCCTTGTCGCCGGAGGTGCGCAGCATCGTCGCCGCCTTGGTGTAGAAGGCCACGAGCGTCACGCGCGTGTCGGCCATGTCGAGCCGGTCGAGGATGCCCCGGAGCACCTGCCCGGCCCACACGCCGCGCATGCGGCGCGGGACGGTCGGGCCCGCGTCCTCGAGGTTCATGCTCGGCGAGACGTCGAGCACCACGAGCAGCTGCCGCGCGGCGCGCGGGTTCGGCCGGGCCTCGTTCGCGAGCGGGTCCCATCCGACGAGCGTGACCGCGCCGAACGCGGCGAGCGCCATGCCCGCGACGCGCACGGCCGGCGCGGCGCGCGCCCACGTTGCGGGCGCGCCCGCGGGCCCGAACGCCAGGCGCGCCACGCGCGCGACCCGCGCCGCGTGGCGGCGCTCGGCGAACGCGGCCACCGTCGCCGCGGCAAGTCCGGCGGCCAGCGCGATCACCATGGCACGTACCTCATGCCGAGGAGCCCGACGGCCTGCACGCCCAGCAGCGCGAGCGCCGCGACCGCGAACGGCCGGAGGTGGTCGAGCGGCACGGTGCCGGCGGGCGCGAAGCGCGCCGGCTTCATGCGGTCGATGTGCGCGAACACCGCACGCATGCTCGACGCGTCGGCGGTCGCGAAGGCCTCGCCCCCCGTCTCCTCGACGAGATCCTCGACGTCGGCCGGGACGGCGGACTCGTCGATGTGCACGTGGTAGACGACGATGCCGGCCTCGCGCAGCTCCTGCCCGATCTCGCGCGCAGCCCCCCCCGAGAGGTCGCCGCTCTGGCCGTCGGAGACCAGCACGATGAGCCGGTCGCCGTCCTTCGCCTCGGCCACCATGTTCCGCGCGCAGAACCGCAGCGCCGCGCCGATCATGGTCCCGCCCATGTGCGAGGGCTGGTTCATGGGGTCGGCGAACGGGAGCGCGTCGCGGACCGCCTGCAGGTCGGTCGTGAGCGGGAGCCATCGCACCTGCTCGACGCCGAACATGGTGAGCCCGAAGGCGTCTCCCTCGCGTGCGCGCGTGAACTCCTCGATCGCCTTCGAGGCCAGCTCGTAGTTCCTGCCGCCCATGCTTCCGGACACGTCGAGGCAGATCTGGATGTTCGTGAGCGAGCGCTCGGCCCGCGGCTCGGCCATCACCTGCGGCCCTGCAAGCGCCGCGACGGCGACCGCCATGAGGGCGAGCGGCGCGAGGTCGAACGCCGCGAGCACGCGCCGCAGCCAGGGGCGGTCGCCCACGCCCGTGCGGTCCGCGGGCACCGTGACGCCCGCGGCGCGCCCGAGCACCGGCCACGCCAGGACCACCGGCACGGCGACGAGGAGCAGGACCCACGGGTGCGCGAACGTCACGTGGCACCCCCCGGCCCGATGCGAAGCGCGTCGATCTCGGCGAGCGCCGCCCGGCGATCCCCGGGCGTCGGCGCGTGGAGCCACCGCTCGACCGCCGCGACGGCCCGCGCCGAGCGGCCGTCGGCACGTGCGTGCGCCGCCGCCGTGGCCGGGTCGGACTCGCCGGCCGGCCGCACCGCCTGCAACAGCAGCAGCTCGAGCCGTGCGCGCGCGTCGACCGAAGGCTCCGCGTCGCGCGCACGCGCGACCTCCTCGAGCAACCGCTCGACCACGCTTGGCGCGCGTGCGGGCGTGGCCGAGGGCGGCGCGGGGGACCGTCGCAGCGCGCGCCGCGCGACGACGACGGCCGGGACCGCGAGCCATGCGGCGATTGCGGCGGCCATCAGCGCGCGATAGGGCGCGCCGACGCGCAATTCGCGCTCGATGCGTCCGTACAGGTCCGTTCCCGCGTCAGCGGGGAGCTGCGTCTTGACCTCCACCAGGATGGGCCCGATCCCCTCGATCGGCCGCCCGTCGGTGCGCTCGAGGAGGGGCAGCAGGTCGTGCGTTCCGGTCATCCATCCGACGTACTCGACGCGCGAGCGGCCTTCTGCCACGCGCACCACGCGGACCGTCACCGGTGAGCCATCGTCGCGCACGGGCCTCGGACGGATCGCGAATCCCGGGTGGGCGATGTCGATCGCCCCCGAGGCGCCGCGGAGCCCGGAGTGCGCCTCGTCGGTGCGGTGCGCCGCCGCGGGCGCGCGCAGCGCGACGCATGCGGCGGCGGCCAGGGCCGCGGCGGCCGCCGCGCGGGCCCGCGCGGCGCTCACGCGCGTCCCCTCGCGAGCATGCCGCGGGTGGCCAGGAACGCCCGCAGCGCGGGGATAAACGGCCGGTCGGTGGCAAGCTGCAGGCAGTCCGCGCCGCTGCGGATCACCTCCGCGCGAACGGCGTCCGGGCGCCCGAGCTCGGTGTTGCGTGTGGCCACGAACGCGCGACCGGTCTCGGCCTCGCGACCGCGGAAGAAGCCGGCGCGGAGCGGCCCCGACTCGGCCGGGTCGACGAGGTGGATCACGACGCAGTCGTGGCGCTGCGCCGCCTGGCCGATGGCGGGAAGCGCCTGCGGGCAGTGCATGTCGGTGATCGCGACGATGACGCTCGCGCGCGCGGCGCGCGTCGCGACGGTGCGCAGGCGCTCGCCGACGTTCGTCGCCTCGCCCGCGCCGTCCGCGCGGAGCGGCTCGAGCGCGTTCCAGAGGTCGGCGCGCGCGAGGCTCGGCACCGTCGGCACCGTGCGCTCGCCGCCGCCGACGACCGCCACCGGGCTCATGCGCCGCTGCGCCAGCAGCCCGAGCGACGCCGCCACCCACACGGCGAGCCCGTGCTTCCCCAGCTCCCCGGAGCGCACCGACATCGACGCCGACGTGTCGACCACCAGGTAGACGGCGGTGCGCTTGAGCGCCTCGTGCTCGCGGATGAACGCGCGTCCCGCGCGCGCGGTCACGCGCCAGTCGATGCTCCTCACCGGATCGCCGGGGACGTACGGCCGGCTCCCCGCGTACTCGAGCCCGCTTCCCACCAGCCGCGACGCGTCGCTGCCGAACGCGAGGTCGTCGGCCAGCCGACGCACCACCATCTCGAAGTTGCCGCCAGCCAGTCGCTCGGGGGGCGGCAGGGTCGCGTCGCGGTGCTCGGCGGCGGCGGCGGTCACGTTCAGGCCAGGTTCGAGAGGAGCTCGCGCAGCACGGCGGCCGACGTGCGGCCCGCGGCGAGTGCGCGGTAGGTGAGCCGCATGCGGTGGAGCATCACGTCCTCGGCGAGGGCAAACAGGTCCTCGGGGATCGCGTAGTCGCGGCCGTGGACGTACGCGCGGGCGCGCGACGCGTGCACCAGGCCGATGGCCGCGCGCGGGCTGCATCCGAGCTCGATCTCGGGATGGTTGCGCGTCAGGTTCACCAGTTCCACGCAGTCGCGAACCAGCACGTCGCTCACGTGGACGCGCTGCACCGCGGCCATCGCCTCGGTGAGGTCCTTGACGCCCGCGCGGCGGCCGTCGCCGATCGCGTCGAACGCCGACATCGGCACCGCGCCGTCGCCCTGGCGCCTCAGGCGCAGCGCGAGGCTCCGCCGCACGACCTCGGCCTCGTCGGCCGGCGTCGGGTAGGTCAGCCGGTGCCTGAGCATGAACCGGTCGAGCTGCGCCTCCGGGAGCTCGAACGTGCCCGCCTGCTCGACCGGGTTCTGCGTGGCGATCACCAGGAAGGGCGCCGGCAGGTCGTGCGTGGCGTCGCCGATCGAGACGCGGCGTTCCTGCATCGCCTCGAGCAGCGCCGACTGCACCTTGGGCGACGCCCGGTTGATCTCGTCGGCCAGCAGCAGGTTCGTGAAGATCGGTCCCTTGTGGATCCGGAA
>CAYSFS010000004.1:27060-35585 GCA_964430235.1 uncultured Chitinophaga sp.
GCGGTCTCGGCGAGCAGTTCCTCGATCATGGCCTTCGCGCGGTCCGGGCGCACGCCCGCCGCGCGGACGATGCCCGCACGATCGACCAGCACGGTGGCGGGGAGCAGCTCGACGCCCCATGCGCGCATCGTGGCACCGCGCGTCGCCGCGCCCTCCGCGGGTGGCGCGTCGAGGGCGACCGGCGCCGCGCACTTCGCGGCGGCGCGGGCCTCCTCCATCGCCTTGCGTTCCGCGGCCGAATCGCAGACCACGACGAACGAGACGCCCTGCGCCGCGAGGTCCTGCTCGAGCCGCGCGAACTCGGCGAGCTGCGCCGCGGCGAGCCCGCCGCCCGGGGCGGTGAAGTGCACGACCATCACGACGCCCGCGCGCCGCGCGTCGGTGGGCGCCGCGCCGATCCACTCGCGCGCGTCGAACGCGGGGGCCGGCTTGCCCTCCGCCGCCGAGAGCGCCGCCGGCCGCTTCGTGCCGCCGAGCACCGCGTCCGCCGGCGCGCCGCCGCCCGCGTCGCCGTCCCGGGGCGCCTCGGGCCCCGGCTCCTTGAGCAGGAGGTCGACGACGTCCTTCACGTGCCCGGGCATGAGCCCCGCGGCGCGCACCGTGCCCGTGCGGTCGATCACCACGTACGTCGGCCAGAACTGCACCTTGTAGGCCGAGGCCGAGGGCCCGCCCGCCTTGTCCTTGGCGACGGCGTAGTTGACCTTCCGGTCCTTGACCGCCTTCGCGGCGTTCTGCCACCCGGAGTTCGAGTCGTGGACCCCGACGAACACGAGCCCGTCGTCCGCGCGTTCCGACACGAGCTTCACGTTCTCCGGGATGGACGCCATGCAGGGACCGCACCAGGTGGCCCAGAAGTCGACGACGACGACCTTGCCCTTGAGGTCGGCCAGCGTGACGGCGTCGCCGATCCACGACTCGACCTGCAGCTCGGGCGCGGGCTTGCCCTCGAGCTGCTTGAGCGGAGCGGGACGGCTCGACCCGTCGAAGAACCACGCGTCGGGGATCGCCGGCGGCGCGGCGCGAGCCGCGGACGCGATCCCCAGGACGGCGGCCAGGAGCCTGATGGCGTTCATGCCTGCATTAGACTCCACTCGGAGGAGCACCGCCATGGTCGAAGTCACCGTTTCGTACGAAGGAAACCTGCGTTGCCGAGCCGTCCACGGTCCGTCGGGATCGGAGATCCTGACCGACGCGCCCGTGGACAATCACGGCAAGGGCGAGGCCTTCTCGCCGACCGACCTGCTGGCGGCCGCGCTGCCGGCATGCATGATGACCATCATCGGGATCGTCGGGGAGCGCCACGGGCTGCGGCTCGACGGCATGCGCGCCACCACGCGCAAGGAGATGTCGACCGAGGGGCTCCGGCGGATCCGTTCCCTGCGGACTCGCATCGAGGTGCCGCTTCCTGCGTCGCACCCGCGCCGCGAGGAGCTCGAGCGCGCGGCGCACACGTGCCCCGTGCACAGGAGCCTCGCGGCCGAGATCGACGCGGGCGTGGAGTTCGCGTGGACCGGATGATCCGGCGCGGGTGGCCGTTCACGGCGCTCGCGCTCTCGGCGGCGGCCATGCTGGTTGCCTGCGGCGCGGAGCCGGAGCGCGCGGCCGTCGCGCTCCCCGCGCCCGGCGAGGGCGCGCCGCGGGACTACCCGGGCATCCACAACGCGGTCGCGTACCACGACGGGTTCGTGTCGGGAGGCGTTCCCGAGGGCGACGCCGGGTTCGACACGCTGCGCGCGATGGGCGTGCGCACGATCATCAGCGTCGACGGCGCCGCCACCGACGTCGCGCGGGCCCGGGCGCGTGGCATGCGGTACGTGCACCTCCCGATCGGCTACGACGGGTTCGATGCGGTGCGCCGCATGGAGCTGGTGCGCGCGGTGCGCGACGCGATGCGCGACGGGCCCGTGTACCTGCACTGCCACCACGGCAAGCACCGCAGCGCCGGTGCGGCGGCCACGGTGGCGGTCGCGCTGGGATGGCTCACGCCCGATGCATCGGTGGGGCGCATGAAGGTCTCGGGGACGGCCCCCGGGTACGCGGGGCTCTACGCGTGCGCCGCACGGTCGGTGCCCGAGGCGCAGGCGGCGATCGATGCCGTGCCCGCCGGGTTTCCCGAGGTGACGCCGCCTGCCGGGTTCGTGCGCGCGATGGTCGAGGCGGACGAGGCCATGGAGCACCTCAAGGCCATCGAGCGTGCCGGCTGGGCCGCGCCCGCCGACCACCCCGACCTGGTGCCCGCGGCGGAGGCCGGGCGCCTGGCGGACCTCCTGCGCCTGCACGTCGACGGCGACCGTGCGCGCGCGAAGCCGGCGGCGTTCGCGGCGATGCTGGCGTCGAACGCCGCGGACGCGCAGCGGCTGGAGGACGCGCTGCTTGCGGACCCGCGCGACGCAGCGATGCTCGGTGCGCAGCTGGCGCGCATCCAGGCCGGCTGCAGGGAGTGCCACGTGAAGTGGCGCGACTGACGGGCCGCGGTCAGGCCACGACGGGCGCGGTCTCGGGCTTCGGCGCCGACGCTCCGAACCCGACGCCGTCGAGGAACTCGACCTTGCCCGTGGCGACGTCGTACATCGCCCCGACGATCGCGATCTCGCCGTTGAGCGCCATCGACGCCAGCGTCGGGCTGTGGTCCTCGATCCAGCGGATGGTGTTCCGCACGTTGATGGCGGCGACCCGGTCGACGAACTCGGGGTTCGACGCGTCGCGCCCTTCCTTCGTGCGGCTCTCCATGCGCACGGCCTCGGAGATCGGCTCGGTGATCGAGCCGAGGTTGGTGAGGCCGGTGGCCTGCACGGGGTCGAGGCCCTTCGCGACGAAGTCGCACGTGGCCTTGACCGCGCCGCAGCGGGTGTGGCCGAGCACGACGATGAGCTTCGAACCCGCCACCTTGCACGCGAACTCGAGGCTCCCGAGCGCCTTCGGGCTCGCGACGTTGCCCGCGAGGCGCACGCTGAAGATGTCGCCGATGCCCTGGTCGAAGAGGAGCTCGGCCGGCGCGCGCGAGTCGATGCAGCTCAGGATGGCGGCCATCGGGTGCTGGCCGGCGCTGGTGGCGTCCACCTGGCGGACGAGGTCGCGGTGGAGGCGCCGCCCCGAGGTGAACCGGTCGTTGCCCTCCTTGAGGAGCGCAAGCACCTTCGCGGGCGTCAGCGAGGCCTGCAACTCGCGCGTGCTCACGTCGACGTACTGCACCATGTCCTCGAGCGGGTAGCGCGCCTTGAACCCGACGAGGCTCACGACCACGCCGCGGCCCGGGGCGGTCTCGTTCACGAACTCGTGGATGAGCGCCAGGATGTCCGGGTCGACGTAGTCGGTCATGCGGCCGTCGAGGAGGACGTGCTCGCCGCGCTTGAACCCGCTGAGCGTCAGGAACAGCTGGGCGCGGTTCAGGAACGTCGCCTGGCTCGAGAGCTCGACGCGGTGCACGATGCCGCCGGCGTGCTCCTCGCGGATCACCTTGAAGCCGCGGCGGAGGTTGCTGAGGAGCACGAAGCCGAGGCTCACGAGCAGGCCGAAGATGACGCCCGTGAGGAGGTCGGTCGCGACGATCGCGACCACGGTGCCGACGAACGGGAGGAACTGCGTCCAGCCCTCCGCCCACATCGAGCGGAAGAGCCTCGGGTTCGCGAGCTTCCAGCCCGTGACCACGAGCACCGCGGCGAGCGTCGCGAGCGGGATGCGGTTGAGGAGCGAGCCCATGAAGAGCACGCTGCCGAGGAGCAGCGCCCCGTGGAACACGGCCGACCAGCGCGTGCGCCCGCCGGCGTTCGCGTTGACCGAGCTGCGCACGATGACCGAGGTCATGGGCAGGCCGCCGATCGCGCCCGCGATCAGGTTGCCGGTGCCCTGCGCCAGCAGCTCGCGGTTCGGCGGCGCGCTGCGGCGCAGCGGGTCGAGCTTCTCGGTGGCCTCGAGGTTGAGGAGGGTCTCGAGCGACGCGACGATGGCGAGCGTGACGCCGGCGGTCCAGACCGCGGGCTTGGCGAGCCCCGACCAGTCGGGCGTGGTCAGGAGGCCCGACCACTCGAGCCCGTCCGCGCCGACCACGGGCACCGTCACGAGGTGGCTGGCCTCGATGGCCCACGCCGCGCCGTTGCGGGTCATGAGCTCCGAGATCACGGTGCCGACGACGACCGCCGCGAGCGGACCCGGGAAGAGCGTCCTCTTGAGGGGCGTGCGGTCCCAGGCGAGCAGCACCGCGATCGACGCCAGTCCCACGACCGCGGCGCCCGGCAGGAACGCGCGCGCCGCCGACGCAAGGGCGGTGAACGTGTTGTCCCCGTCCTCCTGGAAGAACGTGAAGTCGCCCTCGTAGTCCTTGTCGTGCCCCACGAGGTGCGGCACCTGCTTGAGGATCAGGAGCACGCCGATCGCGGCCAGCAGTCCCTTGATGACGTTGGTCGGGAAGTAGTTGGCGAGCGCCCCGGCCTTCACGAGGCCGAGCACCAGCTGCAGCGCACCGCCGATGCACACGGCCACCAGGAACGTCTCGAACGAGCCGAGCGTCGTGATCTGGGTGAGGACGATCGCCGCGAGCCCGGCGGCCGGCCCCGAAACGCTGATGTGCGAGCCGCTGAGGAGCCCCACGACCAGGCCGCCGACGATGCCCGACACCAGGCCCGCCATCAGCGGGGCACCGGACGCGTGGGCGATGCCCAGGCACAGGGGCAGGGCGACCAGGAACACGACGACGCCTGCGATCAGGTCGCGCAGCAGGGTCGGGCCCTCGTCACCTGCGGGCTGGGCGATCGAGACGTCCTGGGGGGGGCGGGATGGCGTCGGCACGACTCAAATCTAGACGAGACGGGACCCGGAAGCGAGCGGAATCGCTCGGCATCCGGGGCCCTGCGTCGTCAGGACACCGACGGGAGCTCGAACCCGGCCCGGTAGGCGCGGCGCACGATGGTGCGGTTCGCCTCCTCATGGTTCGTGATGGCGCAGGCGGCGCGGTCCCAGCGCAGTTCCTGTCCCGGGAATCTCGCCGCACGGCAGCAGAGCAGCCCGGCCTCGGCCATGCCCGCCGCGGCCGAGAAGGGCGATTGCACGAACGCGCCCGGCTTCCCGACGATCCGGTCGACCCACGCATGCCAGTGATTCCGCGCCTGCACCTCGCCCTGCCCGGGGATCGTCCGCCAATCGACCGGCCTGCCGTCGATCCAGCACTGGATCGCGCCCTCGGGCTCGACCAGCAGCGCGCCCCCTTCGCACGTCACCAACGTTCCGATGCCGGGCCAGTCGCCCGCGGGCAGGCCGAGCGCGGCACGCGACGGCGCCTGGCTCTTGTCGCAGTAGTGCATCACGAAGCGGTCACGCGCGAATCGCTCGCCGTGCACCGGGTAGGTGAGCGTCGAGCGGACGTGCTGCGCGTGGTAGAAGTCGCTCGGCGTCCGCGTGTGCGAGACGACCGCCATCGGGGACGGCAGGTCGTACGCGAAGTACGGCACGTCGAGCAGGTGCGTGCACCAGTCGCCGAGCTGCCCGGTGCCGTAGTCCCAGCTCGAGCGCCACCGCAGCGGCACGAGTCCCTCGCGGTACGGCGCGTCCTGCGCGGCGCCGAGCCACAGCGTCCAGTCGAGGTTCGCCGGCGGGGGCACCGGTTCCCTGAGCCCGCCGTACCAGAAGTAGCCGTCGCCCTGGTCGCCGGGGCCGCTGATCCAGGCGTGCGCCTCGACGGCCTTCCCGAGCAGCCCACGGCGGAGGATGTCGACCGCGTGCTGCCTTCCGGGCGGGCCCATCCGCTGGTTGCCGACCTGCGTCACGAGCGACGGGCGCTTGGCCACCGCGTCCAGCATGGCAGGCACCTCGGAGAGCTGCTGCACCAGCGGCTTCTGGCCGTAGACGTGCTTGTTCGCCCGCAGCGCCCACAGCATGATGAGCGCATGGTTGTGATCGGGCGTGCACACGACCACCGCGTCGAAGCGATCCCCGTGCCGGTCGAACGCCTCGCGGAAGTCGCGGCACGTGAACGCGCCGGGGTGCTCCTTCGCGACGCCCGCCAGCGCGTCGGCGTCGACGTCGCAGAACCCGGTGAACTCCACGTCGGGGTGCTGCTTCAGTTCGTGCCGGTCGGCGGGCGCGATGCTGCCCCCGACGCCCACCTGCAGCAGCTGCAGCTTCCCGAGCGCACCCGAGCGTGCGCGCCGGCGCGGTGCCGTCGCGGCGTCCCAAGCCCCGGCGACCGCGGCGGCGGCCGGCCGCGCGATCGCCGCCCCGGCCGCGAGCGCGGCGCCCGAGAGAAGCGTCCTTCGGTCGATCATGCCGTCTCCTTGCCGTCGTCGACGGCGCGTGGGTGCGTCGTCGCGGGGCCGGGGCGGCGTGCGACGCGTTCAGTCCTCGAGGTCGATGCCGGTGATCGTGTCGCCGACCTTGATCTTGTCGACGACCTCGACGCCCTTGATCACCTTTCCGAAGCAGGTGTGCTTGCGGTCGAGGTGCGCGGTGTTGGCGCGCGAGTGGCAGATGAAGAACTGCGAGCCGCCGGTGTTCGGGCCGGCGTGCGCCATCGACAGGATGCCGCGGTCGTGCCGCTGGTTCCCGCCCGAGGTCTCGCACTTGATCGTGTAGCCGGGGCCGCCGGTGCCGGTGCCGTGGGGGCAGCCCGCCTGCACGACGAAGTCCGGGATCACCCGGTGGAACTTGATGCCGTTGTAGAAGCCCTTGCCGGCGAGCTTGCGGAAGTTGGCGACGGTGTTCGGGGCGTCGGCGTCGAAGAACTCGACGACCATGTCGCCCTGGGAAGTCTTGATGGTGGCCTTGGACATGCCGCGAGGATAGCGGCCGCCCCCGGGGGTTGCCTTACAATCCCACGATGCCGAACGACGCCACCATCGTCTACACCCACACCGACGAGGCGCCTGCGCTGGCGACCTACTCGCTCCTCCCGATCATCCGGGCGTTCACGGGTCCCGCGGGCATCTCGGTCGAGCTGCGGGACATCTCGCTGGCCGGCCGCATCATCGCCGCGTTCCCGGAGGTCCTGAGGCCCGAGCAGCGGATCGGCGATGCCCTGGCCGAGCTCGGCCGGGCCTGCCTCACGCCCGAGGCGAACATCATCAAGCTGCCGAACATCAGCGCATCGGTCCCCCAGCTGAAGGCCGCCATCGCCGAGCTCCAGAAGCAGGGCTACGCGCTGCCGGCCTACGTCGACGAGCCGCGGACCGACGCCGAGCGCGACGCGAAGGCGCGCTACGACAAGGTGAAGGGAAGCGCCGTGAACCCGGTGATCCGCGAGGGCAACTCCGATCGCCGCGCGCCCAGGGCGGTCAAGGACTACGCCAAGGCGAACCCCCACAAGATGGGCGCGTGGTCGGCGGACTCGAAGGCCCACGTCTCGTCGATGGCGTCCGGCGACTTCTTCGGCAACGAGCGCTCGGTGACGGTGGCGGCCGACACGGTCGCGCGCATCGAGTTCGTGCCCGCGGGCGGCGGCGCCGCCGCCGTGCTCAAGGACGGCATCAAGCTGTCGGCCGGCGACATCCTCGACGCCACCTTCATGAGCCGCAAGGCGCTGGTCGCGTTCCTCGAACGCGAGGTCTCCGAAGCGCGCGCGTCGGGCGTCCTGTGGTCGATCCACCTGAAGGCCACGATGATGAAGGTCTCCGACCCGATCATCTTCGGCCATGCCGTGCGCGCCTTCTTCAAGCCGGTGTTCGAGAAGCACGCCGCCACGCTGGCGCGCCTGGGCGTCGACCCGAACAACGGCTTCGGCGACCTCGTGGCGAAGGTCGCCGCGCTGCCGGAGGCCGAGCGCAGGGCCATCGAGGCGGACGTGGCCGCCGTGCATGCGGCCGGCCCCGCGATCGCCATGGTCGACTCGGACCGCGGCATCACGAACCTGCACGTCCCGAGCGACGTCATCGTCGACGCGTCGATGCCGGCGATGCTGCGCGAGGGCGGCAAGATGTGGAACGCGCAGGGCAAGACGCAGGACGCGAAGGCCGTCATCCCCGACCGCAGCTACGCCGGCATCTACCAGGCGGTCATCGACTTCTGCCGCGCCAACGGCGCCTTCGACCCCCGCACCATGGGCAGCGTGCCGAACGTCGGCCTCATGGCGCAGGCCGCGGAGGAGTACGGCAGCCACGACAAGACCTTCGAGCTCAAGGCCGCGGGCGCCGTGCGCGTGATCGACGCCTCGGGAACCGTCCTCACGGAGCACGCGGTCGAGCAGGGCGACATCTGGCGCGCCTGCCGCACGCGCGACGCGGCCGTGCGCGACTGGGTGAGGCTCGCCGTCGCGCGCGCCCGCGCGACGGGTGCCCCGGCGGTGTTCTGGCTCGACGAGAGGCGCCCGCACGACGCGCAGCTCCTGGCGAAGGTGCGGCCCGAGCTCGCGAAGCACGACACGACGGGGCTCGACATCCGCGTGATGGCGCCGGCCGACGCGTGCCGCTGGTCGCTCGAGCGCATGAAGCAGGGCCTCGACACGATCTCGGTCACCGGCAACGTCCTGCGCGACTACCTGACCGACCTCTTCCCGATCCTCGAGCTCGGGACGAGCGCGAAGATGCTCTCGATCGTGCCGC
>CAYSFS010000005.1:0-34878 GCA_964430235.1 uncultured Chitinophaga sp.
CCGGCATCACCGGGTCGCGCCGGCGCCGCTGATCTGCGATCACGCCCTCGTTCGGAAACCCCGCCCCCGCGCCCGCCCGGCGCGGGGGCGTGTCCATCGCCGACCGCGCGGCACGGAGCCCCCTCTCATCCGTCCTTCGTTGCGTGCACCGCCACCTCGGAAATCAGCGGGCACGCCCGCGCGTCCAGAACTTCGAACCGCACGGCCGGCGCCCGAGTGCGCGGTACGCGCACGATGCGCCGATGGCCCACCGTCGTCCCCTCCGCGATCGTGCGCCACTCGCGACGGTCGTCGCCGACGCCCGTCCCGGCTGGAACGCTGATGCGCCACTTCCGGATGCGTTGCCCAAGCTCGATCGGCTCGGCGAGCACCACCCGATCCCACTCCGCGGCGGGATCGAGTTCGACCTCGATCGACGCCTCGCGCACGGCGTCGTCGGTGCCCCAATACGTGCGCGGATCGCCGTCCACCGCGCGGTTTCCGCCGAACGGCGAATCGCTGACCGGTTCGCGCACGGTGCGTGCCCCGTCGCCGCGTACGGTGGTCACGGCCGTCGTGCGCCCGCGCGCGAGGTCGGTGCCCGGTCCGTACGTCCTGTCGATGAGCGCGCGCAGCCCACGGACGGCCTTCGCGTCATGCTCGTGGATGAGCCCGCGGCGGTCCACCGGGAAGTTGAGGTGGAAGTTGGCGTTGTGCCCGACGCTGCGCTCCCACAGGTCAAGGAGCTGCTCCGGTGACTTGACCTTGTCGTCCTCGTGCGGGTGGTAGAACCAGCCGGGCCGGATGCTCACGTCGCACTCGGCGGGAATCCATGCCTCCCCGTCCTCGTCGCCCTCGTTGAGGCTCTTGGCGGAGGGCGGGTTGTCCGCGCCGCGGCCGTTGCCTGCGGCCTTCAGCATCGACCAGCACGTCTCGCCGGCCCAGCCCTGCTCGTTGCCCACCCAGCGGATGTCGGGGCCGACGTCACTGAAGATCACGGCGCCGGGCTGCAGTTCGCGCACCGTGCGTTCGAAGCCCGGGAAGTCATACACCTGCCGCTTGCCGTTGGGGCCTTCGCCGCACGCGCCGTCGAACCACACCTCGAAGACCGGCCCGTAGTTCGACAGCACCTCGCGGAGCTGCGCGCGGAACACCTGGTTGTAGGGGTCGCCGGTGCCATACGCCGGGTGGTTGCGGTCCCAGGGCGACAGGTACACGCCGAACCGCATGCCCGCCTCGCGGCACGCGTCCGACAGCTCGCGAAGGACGTCGCCCCGGCCGCCCTTCCACGGGCTGGCCTTCACGGAGTGCGCGCTGGTGGCGGTGGGCCAGGTGCAGAAGCCGTCGTGGTGCTTGGCCGTGATGACCACGCCCCCGATCCCGGCGTCCTTCATGACGCGCACCCACTGGCGGGCATCCAGGGCGGTGGGGTTGAACACGGCGGCCGGCTCGTCGCCGTGGCCCCACTCGCGGTCCGTGAAGGTGTTGGGGCCGAAGTGGATGAAGCCGGTGAAGCCGAGGTCCTGCCATGCCCGCTGGAACGCCGTCGGCACCGGAAGGCACGGGGCGGGGGGGAGAGGCGCGGGCGGCGTGGGCATCGACAGGGGGGCTCCCGGGAGCGTCTGGAAGGCGATCAGGACGCAGGCGACGGCGGTCAGGTGCACGGCGCCGAGGGTATCGGGCGTCCGTGACTCCCGTGGAGGCCCCGGCGCGGCGGTGGGAAGGCTTGGTTTGGGCGCCTTCCACGGCCGGATGCGCATTTTCGGCTCCCGCTTCGCAATTTGTTTGCACACGGTGGATTTGAGGGCATGTTCGGGCGTCTCGCGTTCCGTTCCCTCGGACCGGGCTTCCCTGCCGTGGGGCAGGGGGATACTCGGCGGCTCCCTCCGCCCAGTGCCTGCACTCGGTTTGCTGTGTCCCCTTTTCACTGAGGTTTCCCAAATGAAGATTTCGAACCGTCTTGGAATGCACATGGCCGCCGCGGCGGCCGTCGCTGCGGGCGTTGCTGCGTCGGCCGACGCGGCCATCGTCTACAGCGGCGTCGTGAACTTCGCCTGCGCGATCGACATCGATGGCACCTACATCAACGTCGAGACGCAGCAGCTGACCAACGGCCCCGGCTCGGGCGTCCCCGGCTGGGACGTGAACCCCTACCGTTCGGCCACGGGCAGCGGCATGAACTTCTTCAGCCCGACCGGCGGCGGCATGGTGTCCGCAGCGGCCGGCACCGGCCCCGCGCTCAACCTCGCCGCGGGCACGGTGATCGGCTCGACGAGCAACTTCAGCAGCTCCACTGCGACCATCGTGTTCGGCTCCTCGGCCGGCCAGTGGCAGTACGGCGCGAACAACATCGTCGGCTTCCGCTTCGTCTCGGCCGCCGGCACGACCCACTACGGCTGGATGCGGTTCGCGATGGGCGCCCAGCCCGCGTCCGGCAACCTCGTGACCCGCACGGTGGTCGACTTCGCGTACGAGAGCGTCGCCGGTGGCTCGATCGAGGCCGGCGCGGTCCCGGCCCCTGGCGCCCTGGCGCTCCTCGGCGTGGCCGGCATCGCCGGCGCCCGTCGCCGCCGCTGAGCGGAACGGCACCGAAGGCACCGAGTGCATCCACAGGGGCAGTCCGACAGGACTGCCCCTGCTTCGTTTTTCGCGGACCTTCGCCTGAACGCGGTCTTTGCACGGGATTTCGCCGGGATTCCTTGCGCCGCGCGGAAACGGGTGCACATTCCCCCTGTCGGCGGCTCCGAGAAGGCCTCGACATGCTCAATCGAGCGTCAACACGAGAAGGGAAAGGAAAGGCGATGTCCATTTTCATCAAGAGGTCGAAGGGGTTGGTCGCGGCGGCTGCCGCGGCGATGTCCGTTGCCGGCGCCGCGGACGCTGCGGAGGTCGCGACCACGGTCAACTGGACGCGGCCTGCGTCCACGGGCGAGCTCTACATCTCGTTCAACATCGTGGCGGGTTTCGGCCAGAACCCCACGTCGAGCGCCACCGCGGTCGCCGGCTGGGACATCAAGGTCCGCTCGTCGGGCGGGCAGTTCTTCATCGAGTCGTTCCCGGCCGCGAACACCGGTGCCTCGTACTGGGGCGTCATGCAGTACCCCGGCAGCGCGGGCACGGCAGGCAACCTGCCCAACGGCACGCAGGTGTATTCGAACCAGTCGTTCAGCGACCTCGGCGGCGCCGTGACCTTCGGCTCCGCGCTCGGTCAGTGGAAGCTGAACACCACGAGCGACGCGCTCAACGGGTTCGGCTTCAAGTTCAAGAACAACAATTCGGGCGTCAACCAGAGCCATTTCGGCTACATGACGCTCGAGTTCGGCTCGACGGTCGACAGCTGGCGCATCAAGAAGATCGCGTACCAGGATTCGTTCGGCGCGGCGATCGTGGTCGAGGGTGCCTACAACATCCCCGCCCCCGGAGTCCTGCCGCTCCTGGCCGCCGCCGGCATCGCGGCGCGCCGCCGTCGGCGCTGAGCGCGCGTCCGGCACGCGCCGTCCTTCTCCGCTCGCTTCTCCCGCGCGGGCAGCCACCACGGCTGCCCGCGCGTCGTTTCGTAGCATTCCTCGCCGATGCCGCGCTCCGCCGAACGACTCCTCCTCCTGGGCTGGGACGCCGCCGACTGGCAGGTGATCGACCCGCTGCTCGCGCGCGGGCAGATGCCGAACCTGGCGCGGCTGCTGGCGCAGGGCACGCGCGCCGACCTGCGGACCCTGGAGCCGAAGCTGTCTCCCTTGCTCTGGTCGTCCATCGCCACGGGCAAGACCGCCGACAAGCACGGCATCCTCAACTTCGTCGAGCCGAATCCCTCGGGCGAGGGCGTGCGCGTGGCGGCGAGCACCAGACGGCGCACGCGCGCGCAGGGGAACATGCTGACGCTGCGCGGCCTGCGCGTCCACGCCGTGGGCTGGTACGCGTCGCACCCCGCGGAACCGATCTCGGGCGCGTGCGTCACGAACCTCCTGATGGAGCAGGCGCCCTCGTCGCCGGGCGCGACGTGGCCCATGGTGCCCGGATCGGTCGGCGGCCTCGGCGCCGCGCCGGACCTCGAGGTCCGCATCGCGCGGTCGCGCACGGGGCCCGCCGACGTCGGCCGCGAGCGCCTGCGCGACCTCCTGCCCGATGCCGCGCAGGCCGCGCGCGGCGATGCGCGCCCCGCCACGCTCGCCAAGGAGTACGCGCGCATGCTGAGCCTGCACGCCGCGGCGCTCGAGGTGGTGCGCGGCGGCGGCTGGGACTGCGCCATGGTGTTCCACGACACCATCGACACCATCGGCCACCACTTCATGGAGTACCGCCCGCCGCGCATGCAGCACGTGAGGCCCGCGGACCTGCGCCTCTACGGCGAGGTCATGGACCGCGTGTACCGCCGCCACGATGCGCTCCTCGGGGAGCTGCTCGAGGCGTGCGGCGCGGGAACCTCGGTCATCCTCGTCTCGGACCACGGGTTCCATTCGGGCGACGAGCGGCCCGTGATCCTGGACGTCACGAAGGAAGAGCGCGCGGCGCTCGAGAGCCGCTGGCACCGCGCGCTCGGGATCGCGGTGTTCGCGGGCCCCGGGTTCCGCGCGGGCGAGCGCATCGCCGCGCCCGCCATCCTCGACGTCGCGCCGACGGCGCTGGCGGCGCTCGGGCTTCCCGCCGGCGCGGACATGGACGGGCGCGTGGTCGCCGAGGCGTTCGTCGACGCGCCCGCGCCCGCGACGGTTCCGAGCTGGGATGACGAGCCGGGCGATGCCGGCGAGCACCCGCCCGAGATGCGCATGGATCCGTTCGAGGCCGCCGACGCGCTGAAGCAGCTCATCGACCTCGGATACATGGCCGACACGGGTGATGACCAGCGTGCGCTGGTGGAACTCACGCGGCGCGAGTCGCGGTTCAACCTCGCGGCGGTCCATTCGACCACCGGCCGACCGGCGGACGCCGTGCCGATCCTCTCGGAGCTCGCGGACGATCGGCCCGGCGAGGTGCGGTACCTCGCGACGCTGGCGCACGCGCAGCTCTCCGCCGGGCAGCACGAGGAGTGCCTCGCCACGTGCGCGCGGTGGCGGCAGGCGGCGCCCGACCAGGACGACCACGTGGCGCTCGAGGTGGCGGCGCACGCCGCGCTCGGGCGCACGGCGGAGGCCGCGGAGGCGCTGGAACGGATTGAACGCGCCGCGGGCACCCGCCCCGACCGTGCGCGCGCGCTGGCCGAGCTGAACGCCCGGCTCGGTCGGTGGGACGCGGCGCGCGCGCATGCCGTGCGCGCCGTCGCCCACGCCCCGGCGCTCGCCGAGTCGCATGCCACGGCCGCGCTCGCCGCGCTCGAGTGCGGCGACTTCGAGGCCGCCGCCGAGCACGCGCTCGACGCGGGCGAGCGCTCGATGGTCATCCCCCAGGTCCACTGGCTGCTCGGGGCGGCGCTCGCGTGGGGCGGCGAGCTCGGGCACGCGGCGCAGGCGTTCGACGTGGCGCTTCGGCTGGCGCCCGCCTACCTCGAGGCGCTCGAGTTCGCGGCGGCCGTGGCGCGAGCGCAGGGCGACGGCCCGCGCGCGGCGGACCTCTCGGCGCGGACGGCGGATGCCCGCGCCCTCCACCCGGCGCGTCCGACGGTTCGTGACGCGGCCGCATGGGAGCGCGCCCGCGCGGCACGCGGTGCGTGAAGCCCGTAGCGTGGTGGTCCATGAGGACCATCGCCTGCGCGCTCCTGTCGTTCGCCGTGCTTGCTCCCCGGGCGGACGCCGGGGGCGCCGAGCCCGCCGCGGGCCTCTCGCGCAAGGACGCCGAGGCCGCGGTGAAGGCCTCGCTCCGCGCCATCGAGAAGGACCAGCGCGCCGCGCGGCAGGCCGAGCTCGCGTCCGGCACGCTCTCGGCCGGCGGTGCCAGCATGCGCATCTGGGCCGCGGAGTTCGGCAAGGCGAAGCGGGGGCGGCCGCTGTGGATCTCGATGCACGGCGGCGGCGGGGCGCCCGCGCCCGTGAACGACCAGCAGTGGGAGAACCAGAAGCGCCTCTATCGGCCGGCCGAGGGCGTCTACGTGGCGCCGCGCGCGCCCACGAACGAGTGGAACCTCTGGCACCAGGCGCACGTCGACGACCTGTTCCAGCGCCTCATCGAGAACCTCGTCATGTGCGAGGGCGTCGACCCGGACCGCGTGTATCTCATGGGCTACAGCGCCGGCGGCGACGGCGTCTACCAGCTCGCGCCGCGGATGGCCGACTGCTTCGCCGCGGCCGCGATGATGGCCGGGCACCCCAACGAGACGAAGCCCGACGGCCTTCGGAACCTCCCGTTCAACCTGCAGGTGGGCGCGCTCGACGGCGCGTTCGACCGCAACTCGATCGCCGCGCGCTGGGGCACGATGCTCGACGCGCTCGCGACGGCCGACCCGGGCGCGTACGTGCATGAGGTGAAGGTGCGTCCCGGCAAGGGACACTGGATGGACGGCCTCGATGCCGACGCGCTTCCGTGGATGGCGAAGCACCGGCGTGACCCGCGCCCCGCGAAGGTCGTGTGGCTCCAGGACGACGTCACGCACCGGCGCTTCTACTGGCTCGCGGTGGACCGCCCGCAGGCCGGGCAGCGCATCGTGGCCGAGCGGTCGGGGCAGGAGGTCCGCATCACGGAGGCCCCGGCGGGCACCGAGCTGCGCGTGCGGCTCGACGACTCGATGCTGGACCTCGACAAGGGCGTCCGCGTGACCCACGCCGGCAAGCCGCTCTTCGAGGGCCGCGTGCCCCGCCTGCGCGCGACCATCGACCGCGTGCTCGCCGAGCGATCCGACCCTGCCGGGGGTTACCCCGCTGTGGTGCGGGTCCGCGTGCGGTTAAATGGGCGCGGGGGGTGTTTTACTAACCATAATCCCCCCCGGCGCCATTCTCACCAGGTCATGTTCAGCTGCACCGTCATCTCGACCACCGCGTCGGACGTCGGGTTGTTCACCGGGTCGATCATCACCTGCAGGTCGGGCTGCAGCGTGAGCGTGGGCGTCAGCTGCAGCACGTAGGTGAGCTCGAACCCGTACTCGGACTGCCCGAGGGTGGCCGGCTGCGCCGACTCGAGCCACCAGAAGCCGCCGGCGAGGTACGCCTGCTCGCCCTTGAAGAACGTGGTCGGCGTGGGCCCCGTGAGCACCAGGCCGCCCGCGAAGCTGGCCTGCGTCCCCAGGAGCTGCGTGACGTTCGGGTTCCCCCAGCCCGCGCGCGCGAAGAACCCGAGCGGCAGGTCCTTCCCGAGCCTCTGCTCGACGTTGAACACCAGGCCCGCCCCGCCCGACCCGTTCACCGTCGCGTAGAAGGGCTCCGCACGGAACACGCCCGGCCCGAGGCCGAGCAGGTCCTCGTACACGTAGCCGAACTCGAACACGCTCGTCCAGTTGTCGAGCGACACGCCCTCGAACGGCGACTGGCGCGGCTGCGTGTTGTTCGCCGACGTGCAGCACATGAAGTAGAACCAGTCCACGGGCTGCCACTGCACCACCGCGCCCATCGACTGGAACGAGATGGGGA
The DNA here is from genome assembly GCA_964430235.1 of uncultured Chitinophaga sp. Taxonomy (GTDB): domain Bacteria; phylum Planctomycetota; class Phycisphaerae; order Phycisphaerales; family SM1A02; genus UBA966. The sequence continues at coordinate 7,470 of CAYSFS010000005.1, forward strand.
ACACGCTCGGCGTCACGAACTCGTAGTTCTGCAGCTGGTTGTACTGGTTGTTCGCGTACGTGTTCAGGTCCATGTAGTTCTCCTGGTCCAGGTAGCCCGCCGTGACGACGAGCTGGCCGTCCAGGAACGACTGCTGCCACGCGAGCTGGAACAGGAAGATCTGGTCGCCGTAGTCGACGCCCAAGGGGAACCCGAGCGTGCCCGCCGATGCCCTGGGCGACTCATCGTTCGCGTCGTAGCCGAGGCCGGTGCCTGCCGACGCCGCGAGCGTGAGCCATCCGGCCGTCCCCCCCATCTCGTCGGTGTCGAAGATGGCCCACGTGCCGTAGAGGTTCGCCGAGTAGTAGTTGAACACCTCGCGCGTTCCCTGCACGCTGCCCGTCTGTCCCGCGAAGGTGTAGGACTGCCACAGCGCGTAGTTGATCCCGATGCTCGCGAGCGCCGTCTTCAGGGCCTGCGCGGCCTCCGACAGCGGGTCATGCTCGAAGACCGCGCCCTCCTTCAGGCAGTCGCTGTTGTAGAGGTTGGCCTGCGCCAGGTAGGGCATCATGCGCGCGGGTTCGGTGGGGAACAGGTGGAACCCCGGCTGGCGCTCGAACGGTCCCGGACCCTCGTTCGGCGGCGGCGATGCCTGCTCGCGCAACGCGTCGCCCGTGCCGGCCTGGCGCATCGACTCGTCCTGGATCGTTCCCTCGGGCACGGGCGGGGCGCCCGCCGCGGGAACGGCCTGGGCCATGGAACCGACGGCGATGGCAAGTGCGGCGAGCGGCATGCGGGTGGATCGAGAGGGCGGAAGGTACCAATGGCCTATCCTTCCCACGACTCCGGAGAACGTCCGCCATGCGACCCTTGTTCCGCCCCGTTGCCCGTCCGTTGATGCTCGCATGCGCGCTGGCGTTCGCGTCGGCCGCGTGCGCCGATCGCGGCACCACGCCGCCTGCCGCCGCACCCCAGACCACCATGCCCAACCAGCCTTCCGCGTCCAGGTCCCGCTCCGCCGCCGGTTACGACGTGACCCCGCTGCCGGCGGCGAAGGTGAAGGAGCTCGCCTCGAGGCTCGACCCCGAGGCCTACCGCGTGACTCAGAACGCCGGCACCGAGCCCGCCTTCTGCGGCAACCTGCTCGACAACAAGAAGCAGGGCACCTACGTGTGCGTGGTGTGCGCGCTGCCGCTCTTCTCGAGCGAGCACAAGTTCAACTCCGGCACCGGCTGGCCCAGCTTCCACTCGCCGGTCGACCCGGCGCACGTCTCGGAGAGGTCCGACGCGAGCCACGGCATGGTCCGCACCGAGATCAACTGCGCCCGCTGCGGCGCGCACCTCGGCCACGTGTTCGACGACGGCCCGCGCCCGACCGGGCTTCGCTACTGCCTCAACTCCGCCGCGCTGAGGTTCTACGACAAGGGAACCCTGCCGCCCGATGCGCTGACCGCGGATCCCGCCGGGCTCGCGCGCGGCGAGGCCGCGGCCGCGCCGGCGGCCGGTGCGTCCGGCCGGGGTGCAGCCGGCGCCGAGCCCCCGACTTCGCAGGTCGCCTACTTCGCCGGCGGCTGCTTCTGGGGCATCGAGCACTGGTTCTCGCTATGCCCCGGCGTGTCGGCCGCGGAGAGCGGCTACATGGGCGGACGCACGAAGGATCCCACCTACAAGCAGGTCTGCTACGACGACACCGGCCACGCCGAGGTCGTGAGGGTGGTGTTCGACCCGTCGAAGGTCACGTATCGCCAGCTGCTCGAGGGGTTCTTCATGATGCACGACCCCACGCAGCTGAACCGCCAGGGCCCGGACGTGGGCGACCAGTACCGCTCGGCGATCTTCTGCACCTCCCCGGACCAGGCCTCGGCCGCGCGCGCGTTCATCGACGAACTCTCGAAGGCCGGCAGCTTCGGCGGCAAGAAGATCGTGACGCAGGTGGCGGAGGGTGGCACCTTCTACGCGGCCGAGGACTACCACCAGGACTACGTCTCGAAGACGGGCCGCGCGTGCCACGGCACCAACCCGTGGCCGCAGGTGCTCGGCACCGCCAAGGGCGCGGCCGGGGCCGCGGGCAAGCATTGACCGACGCACGGCCCTCGCGTGCGCGTGCCGGGCTCGCCGCCGCGTCGGCGGGTTCCGTCCGTCGCGCCGCGGCCGTCGCGGCGTTCGCCTCCGCGTGCGTCGCGACGGCCGCGGGCGCGGACGGGTCCTTCCCGGATCTCCCGCTCGTGGCGCGCGCCATGGACGCGCTGCGCGCCGACCGGCTCGCGGCATGGCACGACCTGCTCGGCTCCGAGCCGCACGTCGCGGGAACCGAGGCCGACGAGCGCACGATCCGGCGCATCCGTGACGCCTTCGTCGCCATGGGCCTGCGCACCGTCGTCGAGGACTTCGTGGCGCCCTTGCCGCAGCCGAAGTCCGCGCTCGTCGAGATCGTGGAGGCCCCGGGCTCGGCGCCCGCCGCCGCCGCCGCGGGGCGTCGCGGCGTGATCGGCCTTCCTGTCACCGAGCGCAACCTCGCCGAGGACCCCGCCACCGCGCACCCGGGGCTCACCTTCGGGTGGAACGCCTACAGCGCCAGCGGCGACGTCACCGCCGGCGTCGTGTACGCGAACTACGGAACCAAGGCCGACTTCGACCGCCTGCGCGCGCTCGGCGTCGACTGCTCGGGCAAGGTGGTGCTCGCTCGCTACGGCGGGAATTTCCGCGGGTTCAAGGCGAAGTTCGCCGAGGAGGCCGGGGCCGCGGCGCTCCTCATCTACACCGACCCCGCGGACTCGGGCCCCGCGAAGGGCCCTGTGTGGCCGGAGGGCGGCTGGGCGAACGAGACGTGCATCCAGCGCGGCTCGGTGCTCGCCGATGACCAGCCCGGCGACCCGACGACCCCCATGCGGCCCTCGGTGGGCGGTGCGTCGCGTCGCGCGCTCGAGGGCACCGGCATTCCCCGCATCCCGGTGCAGCCGATCGGCTACGCCGCCGCCACCGAGATCGTTCGGCGCATGACGGGGACGCCGGTCCCCGCCGACGCAGGCTGGTCGGGCGGCATCCCGTTCCCGTACCGGCTCGAGGGCGGCGACGCGCTGCGGGTGCGCGTGAAGGTCGAGCAGGACCGTGAGCTCCGTTCGTCGTCGAACGTCATCGGCATGGTCCCCGGCCGGGTGCACCCGGACCAGTGGGTTATCGTCGGCTGCCACCACGATGCGTGGGGGTTCGGCGCGGCCGACCCGCTCGCGGGCACCATCGTGCTCCTCGAGTGCGCGCGCGCGTTCGCCGAGGCGGCGCGCGCGGGCCTCGCGCCCGACCGCACCGTCGTCTTCGCGGCCTGGGGCGCGGAGGAGTACGGCATCATCGGCAGCACCGAGTGGTGCGAGGCGCACCGCGACCTCCTCTCGCGCCGCGGCGTCGCGTACGTGAACCTCGACATGGCATCGATGGGGCTGAACGCCTCGGCGTCGGCCTCCCCCTCGCTGCGCGACGCGTTCATCCGCGCCACGGTGCGCGTGCCCCAGCCGGGCGGCGCCGCCGGCGAGACCGTCCACGACCGCATGTGCGCGGCCGGGCGCACGTCGCCCGCGGTCGGCGACCTCGGCGGCGGGTCCGACCACGTCGGCTTCGCGTGCCACCTCGGCATCGCGTCCATCGCGATCGGCGCGGGCGGCGCGCCCGGCACCAGCTACCACTCGAACTACGACACGCTCGCCTGGTACCGCTCGACCGTGGGCGCGGATTACGCGTCGGCCCTCATGGTCTCGCGCCTCACGTGCGCGGTCGTCGCGGAGCTCGCTGCGTCTCCCGTGGTCCCGCTCGCGTGCGCGCGCCATGGGTCCGAGGCGGCGCGGCTTCTCGAGTCGGTCCGCGCGCGCACCGCCGATGCGTCGGTCGCGGCGTCGATCGATGCGCTCGGCCGCCGCGCGACGGCGCTCGCATCCGCGGGCGCGCGGGTCGACGAGGCCATCGTCTCCGCCTCGCCCGTCCTGGGGGCCGCGGCGCGCGCGCAGCTCGACGCGGCGCTCCTGGACCTCGACCGGGCGTGGATCGATCCGGCGGGGCTCGACGGCCGGCCGTGGTTCCGCAGCCTGTTCTGCGCCACCGACCGCGACAACGGCTACGCCCCGAAGATGCTGCCGCTCATCGCCGAGGCGACCGAGTCGGGCGATCGCGGGCGGGTCGAGGAAGCCCTCCGTCGGATGGGCCGGGCCCTCGACCGCCTTGAGGCGGCCATCCGCCGCGCGTCGGAGGTGCTCGCCGAGGCCGCCGAGGGAGCGGGTCGGGGAGGCTCCGCAGGGTCCTGAAACCTGCAGGGTTCGGGTTTCGTGCCGCATGGTTCGCCCCAACCCCGCTGCCGTTCCAAATCCCGGCGAATGCCCGGCTTGCGGGGTTGCGCGGTCCGCCTTCCGAGAACATCTTTCCGCATGAACGCGATCCGTCGCGCGTGCGGCGCGTATTGTTGGCAGCTTCCTGAACCGATCCAGACTTCGGAGACAGACCCCACCATGAAGGCCTTCGCCACCGTCGCTGCCTTGACCGCTGCCCTCGTCGCCGCCGTTCCGGCGGAGGCCCAGACCGTCGCCATGCGCACCAAGCGCATCGTCGCGACCGGGCTCTCGCTTCCGACGTACGTCACGCACGCGCCCGGCGACGCGAGCCGGCTGTTCATCCTCGAGAAGGGCGGGCGCATCCGCGTCTTCGACCTCACGACGAACACGCTGCTGGCGACGCCGTTCATGACCATCGCGGTCGCCGGCGGCACGTCGACCAGCGACGAGCGCGGCCTGCTCGGCCTCGCCTTCGACCCGGGTTACGCGACCAACGGCCAGTTCTACGTCTACTACACGGGCTCGGGCACCAACGTGCTCGCGCGCGGCACGGTGTCGGCCAACCCGAACGTCGCGAACGCGGGCCTCCTGACCATGATGTCGTGGTCCGACCCCTTCACCAACCACAACGGCGGCTGGATCGACTTCGGCCCGGACGGAAACCTGTACATGGCCACCGGCGACGGCGGCAGCGGCAACGACCCGAACAACGCCGGCCAGAGCCTCACCACGCCGCTGGGCAAGATGCATCGCATCAAGCCGACCGTGGGCGGCGCGGCGCCGTACTACACGATCCCCGCCGACAACCCCTTTGCCACGAGCAGCACGACCGTGCAGCGCACGTTCTGGGCCTATGGCCTGCGCAATCCGTGGCGTTGCTCGTTCGACCGCGAGACCGGCGACCTCTGGATCGGCGACGTCGGCCAGAACGCGCAGGAGGAGATCAACTTCCAGGCCGCGAACGCGGCCGGCGGCCGCAACTACGGCTGGCGCTGCACCGAGGGCACGGCGAACACGGGTCTCTCGGGCTGCACCTTCGGGTCGCCCGCGCTCACCGCGCCGATCCACACCTACCCCCGGACCGACGGCTTCTCGCTCACCGGCGGTTACGTCTACCGCGGCTGCCGCCTGCCTGCGCTGCAGGGCACGTACCTCTTCGCCGACTACGGCTCGGGCAAGTACTGGTCGTTCCGCTACGAGAACGGCGTGAAGACCGCCTTCACCGACCGCACCTCGCAGCTGACGCCGTCCATCGAGGGCGCGACGGTGAACCAGATCGCGTCGTTCGGCGAGGACGCCAACGGCGAGCTGTACATCGTCGACCACGGCGGCCAGGTCTTCAAGATCATCCCGACCGAGGGCGACGGCCCCTGCGTGCCGCCCCCGGCTCCCGGCGACTTCAACAACGACGGCGTCGTCAACGGCGCGGACCTCGGCGTGCTCCTCAGCAACTGGGGCGCGTGCTCGGGCTGCCCGTCCGACATGAACGGCGACGGCGCGGTCGACGGCCTCGACCTCGGCTCGCTGCTGGCGCTGTGGACCATCTGACGCGGTTCCTTCCGCGGTCCACCCTGTCTTTCCCGCACGGCGCGCCCCCTCGGCGCGCCGTGCGCGTTTCGGGCGTCCGTAGACTGCGTCGATGCTCCGCGCCCTGATCGCGATCATCCTCGCCGCGGCGTCCGCGCTGCCCTCGCGCGCCGGCGGTCCGCTCGCGGTCGAGCCCTCGCTCGTCGACTTCGGCGTCGTCGCGCCGTCCACGAAGCACCCCGCGCGGTTCACGCTGCGCAACGTCGGCTCCGCGCCCCTGACCATCGCGCGCGCGCAGCCGAGCTGCAAGTGCACCGACATCTCCGACGTCGCGGGCCGCACCCTCGCGCCCGGCGAGTCGATCGAGCTGACGGCGGCGCTCGCCGTTCCGTCGTCGCCCGGGATCAAGGACGCGAAGGTGATGATCAGCGTGCAGGGGCAGCCCGGGATCGTCGAGGCGCGCATGCAGGCCGACGTCACGTTCCCCGTCCGGGTGACCCCCGCGTACGTCGACGCGCTGAAGGGCGCGCAGGAACGCGAGATCGCCGTCGCGAGCGTCGACGGCAAGCCGTTCCGCATCACCTCGGCCGGCGGCCGCGCGCCCCGCTTCGTCGGGCATGACCCGGCGAAGGACCCGCCCGCGGCGTCGTACCGCCTCGCGTGGCGCCTGCAGGACATGGCGCCCGGCCAGTTGCCGCAGTGGTGGGTCGTCGACACGGACCGCCCCGACTGCCCCCAGGTCCCGCTGCGGCTGCGCCACGAGACCACCGGCTCCCGCTTCGACATGGAGCGCAACGCGCGGTTCTGGTTCGTGCCCGAGAGCATCGTGCTCGCGGGCGCCGTGAAGGCCGGCACGCCCGTCGAGCTCAAGGTGGCCATCGAGCACCTGAACCCCGCGGCGCAGGGCCGCGTCACCGCTCCCTCCTGGGGTGACGTTCGCGCCGTGAGCGTGCCCGGCGGCGAGGCAACCGCCGAGCTCGTCTCGGCATCGAGGCGAGGCGAGGACTTCGTGGACGTCACGTTCCGGTTCACGCCGGCCGCGGGGCGGCCGGGCCCGCGCTACGTCCCCGTGATGATCGAGACGCCCACCGGCCGCGGACCCGCCTTCGTCGCGGTGACGGTGGTCCCGTGAGCGCCGGTCGTCCGGCGATCTCGATGCAGGATGCGCAGGCGGTGGCCGGGCTGCTCGACGAGGCCGCGGCCGCCATGCGCGCGCACCCCGCGCGCCACGGTTCCTCGGTGCGGCTCGGCCGTGCCGGGCGCATCGTGCTGACCGGAGACATGCACGACAATCCCGTGCACTTCGACGTGACGCGCCGGCTCGCACGGCTCGACGAGTCGCCCGACCACCACCTGGTGCTGCACGAGCTCATCCACGGCGATCGCCTGGTGAGCGGCGTCGACCTCAGCTACCGCATCCTCTGCAAGGCCGCCGCCTTGGTGCTCGACCACCCGGGCCAGGTGCACGTCGTGCTCGCCAACCACGAGCTCGCGCAGGCGTTCCGCCATCCCGTCACGAAGGGCGCGGGCGACAACCTCGAGCTCTTCGACCTCGGGCTCGACTGGGCGTTCGGCGACGACGCGGTCCTGGTCGAGGAGGCCATCGGCCGCTTCGTGCGCGCGCTGCCGCTGGCCGTGCGGTGCGAGAACGGGCTGATGCTCAGCCATTCGCTGCCCGGCCCGATGGACCTTCCGGGGTTCGACCTCGGGGTGCTCGACCGCGCGCTCGTCGACGCCGACTACCAGCTCTGGAAGGGCGCGGCGTGGCAGATGGTGTGGGGCAGGGGATGGGACCACGCCGTCCTCACGAGGCTCTCGCAGGCATGGGGCGTGCGCACCTTCGTCCTCGGCCACGCCTACGTGGAGACCGGCGCGGAGGCGCAGGCCGCGAACCTCCTGGTGCTCAACTCGGACCACGACGCGGGACGCATCGTCACGGTCGACCTCGCGGAGGATTGCCCCGACGCGTTCACGATGCTGTCGCGGTGCGTGCCGCTCTCTGCCTACGCCGGGAGCGGGGGCTGAGGGCGATGGCCGGAGCCTTCCTCGCGATCGAGCTGTCGCAGCGCTCCGGAAGCGTGGCGCTTCGCCCGGCGGCCGGCGCGCCGTTGGACGAACGCGACGTGCCGCCGTCGGACGACCGCGCCGATCACCTGATGCACTCGGTGGACGCGCTCTTCGCGCGCCACGGGCTGGGCCCGCGCGACCTCGCCGCCATCGCGGTCTCGGAAGGCCCGGGCGGGTTCACCGGCCTGCGCGTGGCATGCGCCACGGCCGCGGCGCTCGCCGACGCCACCGGTTGCCGGCTGGTGGCGGTTCCGTCGGCCGTGGTGGCGGTTCGCACGGCCGTGCGCGACGGGTCGTGGCGTGCAGGAGATGGCGCGGTGGCGACGGTGATCACCGCATCGAAGGGGACGGATGCCTGGCGCACCGTGGTCCGGATCGAGGACGGCATGCCCGTCGAGGCGGAGGCCGGGCTTGCGACGCCGGCATCGGGGGTCGTGGGCACGCTGTTCGTGGATGGCCACGCGGACCCGGCGTGGGCGGCCGCGGCGCCCGGTGCGGTGATCGCGGCCCGCTGGTCGGCCGGAGCGTGTCTCGACGTCGGGGAGCGGCTGCTGGGTCGCGGCAGGGCGGTGGAGCTTCCGGAACTCCTGGCCCCGCGCTACCCGCGCGCACCCGAAGCCGTCACGCTGTGGGAGTCGCGGCACGGCCCCCGGGCTCCGTCCAGATAAGTTCAGGCTGTGCAGGCGCGATCCCGCATCGAAGCCTGAAGTCGCGCCCGTGCCGCTCCGATGAGCCGGGTGCCATGCCCGCACGACGCCGCACCCGGAACGCCCCCGACGCACCTGCCGCACCCGCGCGCGCGCCCGGCACCGTTCGTTCCGGCGACCTCGGGCTGCGCTGCGCGCGGCTCGAGCGCCTCGTCCGCCGGCTGGCCGAGAGCAGGGCCGCCGCGCGCGCGGAACTGGCCGCCGCGCGCGACCGGCTCCGGACGGTGGGCGACGACTTCGTCACGGCGTTCGAGGCCATCGATGCGCGCACCGACGCGGCCGTCGCGGCCGCCGAGCTGCGCGGCGTGCTCTGCCAGGACCTCGACATGGAATCGATGCTTGCGGTCGCCACGGAGCACCTGCTCGCCCGGTTCCGTCCCGGCAACGCCGCCATCTGGCTGTGCAACGGCAGGGGCGACCATGCGCTCGCCGCATACGGCGCGAACGACGTGCGCCGTGCCGAGGCCGAGGCCTCGCTCGGGATCCTCGCGCGGGAGACCTGCCCGCTGCTCGGTGCCGAGCCGGTCGCCACCGAGTTCGATCGTGCGCTCGACGCCGTCACGGCGCCGCCGCCGGGCGGGGGCGTGCTCGCGGGCCGCCGCGCGATCATGGCGCCCATGGCGCATCGCGGCGAGCGGTTCGGGGCGCTGATGGTGTTCCAGGGCGAGGACCTCCCGTGGCCCCCCAACGCGGCCCAGACGCTCGCGTCGATCGCGGCGCTCCTCGGCGAGCACATCGACCGCATCTCGCGGATCGTCGTGCGCCGCGCGGGCGAGTGGCCCCGGACCGATACGGACTGAACTCGATGCGGGCCGGGCGCGCGCACGCGACCCGCACACGGTTCCCGGCTCAGGCGGACCCGGCGCCGGGCGCGCGGAGCGTCGCGAGGATCGTGACGCCGCCCGTGACGCGGTCGCCGACCTTCACGTGGACCTTCACGTCCGCGGGCCGCGGCAGGATGAGCTCCGTGGTCGAGCCGAACTTGATCATCCCGAACCGCTCGCCGCGGCGCGCGCGGCCGCCGATCGCCGCCGCGCACACGATGCGCCGCGCGATGGCGCCGGACACCTGGCGCACGCCGATGCGCTCGCCCGAGGCGGTGTCGAGCGTGATGACGTTCGACTCGTTCACGCGCGCGCTCTCCTCGGTGCGCGCGTCGAGGTACTTGCCGTCGGCGTGCACGATGGTGGCCACCGTGCCGTCGCACGGGAACCGGTTCACGTGGACGTCGAGCACGCTGAGGAAGATCCGCACCACCTTCGCGGGACCGCCGGTGGCGGCGTGGTGCTCGACGTCGAGGATCGCCGAGACCTTGCCGTCGGCCGGGCTCACCATGTCGTTGGGCGCGTCGGTCGCGGGCTTGCGGCCGAGCGGATCGCGGAAGAACGAGACGCCCGCGAGCCACAGGACGATCACCGCGGCCGCGATCGCCCACTGAGAGAACGCGATCGCCGCGGCCGCGAGGGCTCCCGCGACGAGCGTCATGATGCCCCACTCCCTGATCCCGTAGCGCGTCAGCAGCATGCGATCAGCCGACGGCCTTGCCGATGCCCAGGCCCACGCCGCCGAAGACCAGCACGCCGGCGGCGCCGCCGCCGAGGACGTACATCCAGTTCTCGGCGATCAGCTTCGCGACGTCGGTGTAGTTGCCGAGCATCATCTCGGCCACCGCCCAGCCCATGGCGACCATGGCGAGCGCGGCGACCACGAGTGCCCCGCCCGCGAACCCCGAGAACTTCGGGTCGCGCGCCTCGGCCAGCGCCTGCGTGCCGAAGGCGACCGCGGGGGCGGTGCCCACCGTGACCGGCTCGGCGGCGTCGCCGGCGGCGGCGTCGCCGCCGAACAGCTCTCCCGCGTCCGCCGGCATCTCGGCGGCTTCGTCGCCGCTCATGCTCTCCTCGATCATCTGCGCGCCGAAGAAGCTCTCGTCGCTCGAGATGTCGAGCAGGCCGCTTCCGCCGCCCACCGCCTCGAGCTGCGCGCCGCCGTCGAAGACCATGGAGCCGCCCGAGCTGCGCTCGGCGGGCTCGTCGACGATGGAGCTCGCGGCGCTCGCCGCATCGAGGCCGATCGAGCTGCCGCCGCGCGCGGCCGCCGGGGCCGGGGCGGGGCGCGGGGGCGGTGCCGCGGCCGGCTCGTCGTCGGCGAGCACGAGGTCGTCGAGGCCCATGGACTCGTCGGCGCCGCTGGCGGCGACCATCGAGGCGGAGTCCGCCAGGTCCAGGCCGCCGTCGTCCTCGGACAGCCCCAGCGCGTCATCGCCCCCGAGGTCGAGCTCGAGCGGCATGTCGTCGTTGGCCGAGGCGGCCGCACGGGCCGCGGGCGCGGCGGGCGACGGCGTCCCCGCCGTGCTGTCCTCGAGGCGGAGGTCGCCGAGGTCGCCGACGTCGCTGCCGGCCAGTTCCATGCCGCTGCCCTCGCTGCCGAGATCGAGGTTGTCGAGGTTGAAGGACCCCGAGCCGTCGGTGGCTCCGGCGAGCTGGTCGATGGCCGAGCGGCGGAAGAGGGTCTCGCCCTTGTCCTTCAGGTCCTGGAGCTGGCCCGAGCGGGCCATGTCCATGACCTCGTCGGTCGACTTGCCCAGCTTCTGGGCCGCTTCTTCGAGCGTATAGAACAGCTTGGCCATGGTCCGTGTGCCTCGTGCCCGGTCGCCGGGCCCGGGCGGGCCGCAGGTCGACGGGGAAGATGCGTACGCTACCCGGCTCGCGGCGTGCTCGGCAAGCGCGCCCGGGTCCCATGTCGATCCGCACGTCCCTGCCGCCCGGTTCCGACCCGCCCCCGGATGCGGCCTCGTTCGGGCCCGTTTCCGACGCAAAGGGCGTCTCCGAGGCCTTGGAAGCATGGTTTCGGGTCGCCGCCAGGCCGCTCCCGTGGCGCAGCCCGCGCTCCGGGTACCGGGCGCTGGTGAGCGAGGTCATGCTGCAGCAGACCCAGGTGAGCCGCGTGATCGAGGCCTTCGAGCGGTTCGTCGCGCGATTTCCCGGGCCCGCGGCGCTCGCCGAGGCGCCCGAGCCCGAGGTCCTCGCGGCGTGGCAGGGGCTCGGGTACTACCGCCGTGCGCGCCTGCTCCACGCGGCCGCGCGCGCGATCGTCGAACGCCACGGGGGCGAGGTCCCGTCCTCGGCCGCCGAGCTTGAGTCGCTCCCCGGCATCGGTCGCTACACGGCCGCCGCCATCGCGAGCATCGTGCACGGCGAGCGCGTCCCGCTGGTCGACGGCAACGTCACGCGCGTGCTGTGCCGGCTCGCCGGCGTGCCCGGGCGGATGGGCGACCCCGCCACCGAACGATGGGCGTGGGGCGAGGCCGGCTCCCTCGTGCGGGCGTGCAGGTCGCCGGCCGTCACGAACGAGGCGCTCATGGAGCTCGGCGCCACCGTGTGCGTCCCCGGGACGCCCGACTGCGCGCGCTGCCCCGTGGCGCACGCGTGCGCGGCGCGCGCCGCGGGCCGGCAGTCCGAGGTGCCGCTCCCCAAGCGACCCGCGAAGCGGCGCACGCTCCGGTGGGCGGTGCTCGTGGACGCGGACTCCGACGGGGTCCTGCTCGAGCGCCGTCCCGCGCGCGGGCTGTGGGCGTCCTTGATGCAGCCGCCCACGGTCGAGGGAACGGAGCGCGACGATCCCGCGGCGCTCGCGCGCACGCGGTGCGATCGCTTCGACGCCGTCGCCTCGTTCGTGCACGTGACCTCGCACCGCGACGTCGAGTTCTGGGTGTTCCGTGCGCGTTCGCCGGTGGCGGCCGATCCCGCGCTCGGGCCGCAGGTCAGGGCGTCGCACGGCGCGCTGGACGGGCACGCGCTCTCGAACGCGGCCTGGCGCTCGCTCGAGGCCGCGGGGGTCGTCGTCAGGACGCCGCCCGCGACGCGGCCTGCTCGCCGCGCTGGCCCGAGCGCATCGACGGGTAGCTGATGCGCCCGTGATAGATCGCGTTGAGGCTCTTGATGATCGAGTCCTCGACCGTGCGCAGCTCGCGCAGGGTCAGCGGGCTGTCGTCGAACTGCCCGTCGACGAGCCGCCGGTGGCTGAGGTCGCGCACGAGCTGCTCGATGCGCGCGGGCGTCGGTTCGCTCAGCGTGCGGCACGCGCTCTCGACGCAGTCGCAGAGCATCATCACGGCGGCCTCGCGCGTGCGAGGCTTCGGGCCGGGGTAGCGGAAGTCCGCCTCGTTGATGCCGTCGTCGCCCGCGCGGCGCTGCGCCGCGTGGAAGAAGTACTCCATCAGCGTCGTTCCGTGGTGGCTCTCGATGAAGTGCCGCAGCTGCATCGGCAGCGCGTACTCGGCGGCCAGCTCCATGCCGTCCTTCACGTGCCCCACGATCACCAGCAGGCTCATGGCGGGCGACAGCCGCTCGTGCCGGTTGATGCCCGACTGGTTCTCCACGAAGTACTCGGGCTTGTTCATCTTCCCGATGTCGTGGTACAGCGCGCCGACGTACGCGAGCAGGCCGTCGGCGCCGATCGACTCGGCGGCGGCCTCCGCGATGTTCGCCACCTGGAGCGAGTGGTTCCACGTGCCCGGCGCCGCGCGCTGCAGCTCGCGGAGCAGGGGCTGCCGCGGGTCGCGGAGCTCGATGAGCGAGAGCCCCGTGGCGTGCCCGCTCGCGCGCTCGATGGCCGGCAGCAGCCCCAGCACCACGAACCCGGCGAATGCCGCGGTGACGAACGTGATCAGCGCGTCGCCGAGCACCGTGGCGACCGAGCCCGGGGCGTCGAAGCCGATCGCGCCGTGCACGACCACCGCCGCGGCCCCCGCGATCGCCGCCGCGGAAAGCGCCGCGGTGACGAGGGTCGACCGGTGCCGCACGTCGCGCAGCAGCACCGCGTACGTCACCGACGCGGCGAGCGCGGGCACCCACACCCCCGCGGCGCCCGAGAGCGCGGCCGCCAGCAGCGCGGCCTGCACGGGAATCACGGTGAGCGAGGTTCGGATCCCGAACGCGATCGTCGCGATGCCGGTGGCCAGGATCGCGCCGCCGATCGCCGCGTGCGCCACCGCGCCGGGCAGGGCAACCGCGGCCGCCGCGGCCGAGGCGATCGGCACGAGCGCCGCGGCCATGACCGTGGCGAGCCGCCTCCAGTCGCGGAACGTCGAGGCGTCCGCCGAGGCGAGGAACGCCGAGGCGAGAACCGCCAGCGCCGCCGCGAGCGCGCCGGCGCTGGCGAGGATCGCCGCCAGGCGCAGCGGGCTCCTCGACTCGCGGTACCGGGCGTCCTCCGCGCGCGACCGCGCCACCTGCTCGGCGGTCAGCACGTCGCCCGCGACGTAGACCCCCTCGCCCCGCGGGTGCATCACCGTCACGGGGTTGATCGCGTCCGCAGCCTCCTCGGCGGCCTGCTTGGTGGCCGCGGCGTCGAACTCGACCGTGGGCTTGGCGTCGGCGAGGATCGGCGACACGGCGGGCCGCGCGAGCGCCATCGGGAAGCCCGACTCGGTGGCCTCGGCCACCAGGCGCGTGCGCATCGCGGCGGGGTCCTCGGTGCGCAGCTCGATCGCGTTGCGTCCCAGGTTCTCCGCGCGCGCGCGGTCGCCGGGAACGCCGGCCGCGGGCGGGAGCACCACCGTCCGGCGCGCCGCGGTCGAGTAGGCCTCGAAGTCGCCCGCGGCGACGATCGGCACGGTCACGGTCAGCCGCGAGAGCAGCCGGTCGGTCCACGTGCGCCACTCCTGTTCCTGGCCCGGCGTCGCCAGCGCCACCAGCGCCCTGAACGAATCCGCGTCGAGCGCGTACCGCTCGGCCATGCCGGGGGGCAGCTCGTCGATGCCCGCCTTGTCGCGCACCAGGAGCGGCAGCCCCTCGATCTCGGCACGGATGCGCTCCACGTAGTCCGCGCTCGCCGTGTAGACGCGCGGCGCGACCTTGCGCGCGTCGGTCCGCCGCTGCGCGGTGGCGGCCGCGTCGACGTCCACGTGCTCGAGCCGGTTGACGCGCCCTCGCTCCGCCCGCTGCCCGGCGTACTCGCGCGGCAGGTCCTGCAGCACCGCCACCAGCGCGGCGGCCACGGCGACGAACCCCGCCAGCACCAGGGCCGCCGAGGCGTTGCGCTCGTCGCGCAGCCAGGCGAGCGGGGCGAAGGTGCGCCTCGGCAGCTTGCGGCGCAGGCGATTCCGCCTGCCGCTTCGCGAGACCTTGCCATGCGTGGGACCGGGTGCCATTCGGCGTGCGGGCGTCGGGAACGACGGGCCGTTCGAGTCTATCGGCCACGTCCTGCGCCCCCGCACACTCAGGCATTAGCATTCCGGGGGGCGCGCGGCGCACGACTGCCGTCCTCCGAGCCATGGCCTTTTATCGGCAATGCATCCTCCTCGCCGCGTCCGTCGCCTTCGCGTCGCTCGGGGCCGCCGGCTGCCGCCGCGACGCCGCCGCGTCCGATCGCCGAGGGCCCGGTGACGCGTTCGATCCCTCGGTGGTGCTCGACGGACCGCGCTCGGCCGAGGCGATCGACGCGATGCGCGGGCCCGCGGAGGGCGTGCCGACGCGGCCGCTGGAGGCCGCCGCCGGGAGCGTGCGCTTCTCGGATGCGCCGATGGCCATCCGGAACGTCGCGGGCCGGTCGACGGTGGGCATCACGTACATGCAGCAGACCGACGTCGCGTGCGTGGCGCGCACCGTGCTGCCGGACGGCCGCGAGGGCGAGGTGCGCGTCGAGCGCGCCGCGGACGGCTCGCTCGCGGCGCATGCACGGCTCGCCGCCGCCGGCTGCGCGCAGGACGACGCGTTCGCCCGCGACGTGCTCGCGGAACTCCGCCGGCTGGGCGCGATCAGGCGCCCGAGGTGACCCGGTTCAGGCGTGCACGGCGGGCGCGTGCGCCGACGTGCGCGGCGCCATCGCGCGCTCGAGCATGCGCGCCGCGCGCAGCAGCCGCTCCTCCTCGAAGGCGTTCGCCTGCAGCTGCACGCCGACGGGAAGCGCCTTGCCCCCGCGCGTCGCGAAACCCGCCGGCAGCGAGAGCCCGCAGATCCCCGCGATGTTCGTGTTCACCGTGTAGACGTCGCACATGTACATCGCGAGCGGGTCGTCGTTGGCGCCGAACCCGAAGGCGGGCGTGGGCGCGGTGGGCCCGAGCAGCACGTCGCACGCGGCGAACGCGCGGTCGAACTCCTCCTTGATCCGGCGGCGCGCCCGCAGCGCGCGCGTGTAGAAGGCGTCGTAGTAGCCGCTCGACAGCATGTACGTGCCCAGCATGATGCGCCGCTGCACCTCGGGCCCGAAGCCCTCGGCGCGCGAGCGCGCGTAGAGCGCGGCGAGGTCGTCGCCGGGGCGCATCGCCGCGCGATGCCCGTAGCGGATGCCGTCGTAGCGCGCGAGGTTGCTCGACGCCTCCGCGGGCGCGATCACGTAGTAGGTGCTGATGCCGACGTCGGTGAGCGGCAGGTCGACGTCGACGATCGTCGCGCCCATCGCGCGGTAGGCGTCGGCGCACGCGGCCACGGCCTCGTTCACCTCGGGGTCGTTGGCGTCGCTCACGTACTGCCGCGGCATGCCGACGCGCAGCCCCTCGAGCGGGCGCTCGACCGTCGCCGCGAGCGAGGTCGGCGGCCGGTCGGCCACCGTGCTGTCGCGGTCGTCGGTGCCGCTCATGCAGTCGAGGAGCAGCGCCGCGTCGCGCACGCTGCGAGTCATGGGCCCGATCTGGTCGAGGCTCGAGCCGAAGGCCACCAGGCCCCAGCGCGACACGCGCCCGTACGTGGGCTTCAGGCCCACGATGCCGCAGAACGCCGCGGGCTGGCGGATCGAGCCGCCGGTGTCGCTCCCGATGGCGCCCGCGCACAGGCCGGCGGCGACCGCCGCGGCGCTTCCCGCGCTGCTGCCCCCGGGAACGCGCCCCGTGTCCCACGGGTTCGAGACGCGGCCCCAGCGGCAATGCTCGCCCGAGGACCCCATCGCGAACTCGTCGAGGTTGGTCTTGCCCACCACCACCGCGCCCGCGCGCTCCAGGCGCTCGACCGCGGTGGCGTCGAACGGCGACCGGTAGTTCCCGAGCATCCGGCTCGAGCACGTGGTGCGGCCTCGCACCGTGCAGACGTTGTCCTTCACCGCGAGCGTGACGCCGGCGAGCGGCGGCAGCGGCTTCCCGGCGGCGCGGTCGGCGTCGACGGCTCGGGCGCGCGCCAGCGCGTCCTCCTCGAACGTCTCGTGGTACGCGTTCAGCGCCGCGCCGTGCGCCTTGATCCCCGCGAACGTCGCGGCGCACGCGGCCTCGGCGCTCGCCGCGCCCGAGGCGATCGCGTCGCGCAGCGCGGTCAGGTCGGCATGGCCTCCGGGGAGCGGCACGTCAGGACTCCTCCGCCAGCACCTTGGGCACCGCGAGGAACCGTCCCTCGACCGCCGGCGCGTTCATCAGGATCGCCTCGATGGGCAGGCCCTCGACCGGCACGTCGTCGGCGAGCCGGTTGCGGCTCTCGAAGGGGTGCGCCATGGGCTCGGCGCCGGCGAGGTCGAGCGAGTCGAGCTTGGCGATGTGCCCGAGCACCGCGGCGAGCTGCGGCCGGAACCGCTCGACCGCCGCGGCGTCGAGCTCGAGCTTCGCGAGCCGCGCGACGTGCGCCACCTCGGCGGCGGTCAGGCTCGGTGCGTTCGCGTCGTGGGCCATGGGCCCTGCAGTGTACGGAGCGCGGATATCTTGGCGCGCTCCATGGCCAAGAGCGAGCTCGCAGTCGGCATCGACCTCGGTGGTACCAACATGTCGGTCGGGGTCGTCGACCGCAAGGGGCGCATCCACGGGCGCGCGCGCAAGAAGACCAAGGCCTTCGAGGGCCGCGACGTGGTCGTCGAGCGCATCGCGACGGCCGTCGAGGACGCGTGCGAGGACGCGAAGGTCCGCGCCGCCGACCTCGCCGCGGTGGGGATCGGCGCTCCCGGGCCGGTGGACCACGACCGCGGCGTCGTCATCACCGCGGGCAACCTCGGCTGGAGGAACGTGCCGCTCGGCGAGCTCCTGCGCAAGCGCCTCGGCGTGCCCGTGGCCGTCGACAACGACGCGAACGTCGCGGCCTGGGGCGAGGCGACGGTGGGCGCCGGGGCGGGGTGCGACTCGATGCTCGCGGTGTGGGTGGGCACGGGCGTCGGCGCGGGCGTCGTCGTCAACGGGTCCGTGTGGCGCGGCGACATGCACACCGCCGGCGAGTTCGGGCACGTCATCGCGTTCGCCAACGGCATCGCGGGAAGCCGCACCGTCGAGGACTTCTGCAGCCGCACGGGCATCGTGCGCTCGCTCACCACGCTCGCCGGCCTGCACCCGGACTCGCGCTTCCACCAGGCGCTCGCGCGCCACGCGGCCGACGGCAAGAGCGGCCCGCTCGGCAGCGGCGCCATCGCCGAGTGCTACGAGGCGGGCGACCCGCTGGTATGCCAGGTGGTGCACGCGGCGGCCGACCTCCTCGGCCAGTCCGTCGCGAACTGGGTCACCATGATGTCGATGCGCACCGTGGTCCTCGGGGGCGGGTTCACCGAGGCCCTCGGCAAGCCGTGGGTGGACCGCGTGGAGGCCGCGGCGCGCGCCCACGTGTTCCCGCAGGCCATCGCGCCGAGGCTGTCGGTGCGCATGACGAAGCTCAAGGACGAGGCGGGCGTCCTGGGCGCGGCGATGCTGGCGTGGCAGTCGGCCGGCTGAGCCGGCGCGCGGTCACTTGCGGTCGTTCGCCATGGCCGCGGCGCGGAACGCGAGCTTCAGCGCCTCCATGTAGATCCAGACCAGCGTCACCATGAGGCCGTAGGCGAAGTACCACTCGTACTCCTTGCCCACGCGCGAGGCGACCGCCGTCTCGATCTGCTGGAAGTCGACGACCAGCCACAGCGAGGCCACGACGAGGATCACGGCGTTGATGCCGAGGCCGATCATCGCCTCGCGGCCGCCGGCGAACGCGCTGCCGAGCCCGAGGCCGGGGATCGAGATCCCGAAGAAGCCGAGGACGAACTGCGCGAGGTAGGCGAGCCCGATGGCGACGGTCAGCGTCATGAGCACCGCGTTGAACGTCTTGCCCGGGCGGATCAGCCCGGCGCGGTAGGTCACGAGCATGCCGGCGGTCACGGCCATCGTGATCACGAAGGCCTGGAGCCCGAGCCCGCCGAACGCCTCGAGGCCCTTGGACGCCAGCACCGAGTCGAGGAGCAGCGCGAACGTCCCGAGCATCGCGCCCTGGGTCACGCTGTAGAGGGGAGCCGCCCACGAGGCGCGCTCGGGCTTGCGCCACAGCGCGAAGAAGCACACCAGGCTCGCCACCATCGCCGCGATCCACGTGCCGAGCACGGCGCCGGGGCCCAGGGCGCGCACCAGCGCGGCGCCGCCCAGCCCGCCCACCACGGCCAGCGTCACGGCGAAGCCGGTCTTCTGGGCGACGCCCGCGACCGTGGCGGCCTCGGCCAGGGGGCGCGAGTGCGACTGGGCGGGAAGCTGCTCGTCGGCGAGCACCGGGTTGGACGAACGGAGGTTCAGCATGGCGGGGGATTGTATCCCGCCCGGCCGCTACAGCACCTCGGCCGCGAGGCTCGCAAGCTCGCTGCGCTCGGTCTTCGAGAGGGTGACGTGCCCGGCGATCGCCTGGCCCTTCATGCGCTCGATGGCGTGCGCCAGCCCGTTGGACGCCGCGTCCAGGTACGGGTTGTCGATCTGGCCGATGTCGCCGCAGAGGACGATCTTCGTGCCGTCGCCCACGCGGCTGACGATCGTCTTCACCTCGTGCGGGCTCAGGTTCTGCGCCTCGTCGACGATCATGAACTGGTGCGGGATGCTGCGCCCGCGGATGTACGTCAGCGGCTCCATCACCAGCTTGCCCGTGGCCATCAGCTGGTCCATGCGCTGCTCCGCGCTCTTGCTCTCGGCGTCGCCGTTGCCGTGCGGGCCGCCCGACCGCGTCGAGAGCAGGTAGCTCACGTTGTCGAAGATCGGCTGCATCCACATCGAGAGCTTCTCGTCCTTGTCGCCGGGCAGGTAGCCGATGTCGCGCCCGAGCGGCATGATGGGCCGCGCCACCAGCAGCTTGTCGAGACGCTCCTCCTTGAGCACCTTCTGCATGCCCGAGGCGATGGCGAGCAGCGTCTTGCCGGTGCCCGCGGGGCCGATCAGCGTGACCAGCTTCACGTCGTCGTCGAGCAGCAGGTCGAGCGCCATCGTCTGCTGGACGTTGCGCGCCATGATGCCGTAGACGGGCTTGCGCGGCCCGGTGACGGGGATCAGGTGCCCCGTGTTCCCCAGCACGCGCGCGAGCCCCGTGTGCCCGGGGTCGTTCGCGTCCGAGAGGATCACGAACTGGTTCGGCACCAGCGCGTCGCACGCGATCGCGTCGCCGTCCGGCGTGCGCCCGGCCACGCCCTCGAGCGCCGTGCGCGGAAGCTGCCGTTCCTGGTAGAGCGAGTCGATCACGTCCGTCGGGACCTGCATCGAGCAGTAGCCGCCGTAGAGCCAGTCGGCGTCCACGCGGTCGGCCTCGAAGTCCTCGCACGAGATCCCGAGCGCGTCGCACTTCACGCGGGCGTTGATGTCCTTCGTGATGAAGATGGTGCGCAGGCCCTTGGCGTTGAGCGCCGCCGCCACGCCCAGGATCAGGTTGTCGTTCTTGTCGAGCTCGAGCGACCGCTCGCCCGCCACCGGCTCGCTGCGCGCGACGCGGATCGACCCCCCCTGGTCGTTCCAGACCACGCCCTCGAAGAGATGGCCGAAGCTGCGCAGCTTGTCGAGCGACCGCACCACCTGGCGCGCGTTGCGCCCGGTCTCGTCGTTGTTCTTCTTGAACTTGTCGAGTTCCTCGATGACCGTCAGCGGGATGACGACCTCGTGCTCCTCGAACTTGAAGATCGACTGCGGGTTGTGCAGCAGCACGTTCGTGTCGAGCACGAAGTGCTTCCTCACGGACTTCGCCCCGGCGGAGGCGCTGGAACGGGTGCTTCGGGACTCGGACGCGTCGCGGGAGGCGTGGGTGGTCAACGCGCGTTCCTCGGTGCTGTCGGGGCGTCGGTGCCCCTGGGTCGGGTCGCCCGCTCGGGCCGGGCCTTCCGGGCCCGCATCCGTGCGGGTCCGCGCTGCTCCGTCCGATACAGAGTGCGATGCCGGTGGCCGCGCGTCAAGCGGTTTCCGGACGATTGAACGCTAGTCTTGCCCGCCATGGCCCGATCCCGATCCGCCCGAAGCGCCTCCGGCCGCCGGAACCCAGCCCGCCGCGTCACCGTCGGCGACCTGGCGGCCGCGATGGAGGCCGTGGCGCCGTCCCGCCTCGCCGAGCCGTGGGACAACGTGGGACTGCTCCTCGGCGACCGCGCCGCCGCGTGCGGTCGGGTGCTGGTGAGCGTGGACTGGACGCCGCAGGTGCTCGCCGAGGCGATGGTCATGCGCGCGGACGCGGTGGTCTCGTACCACCCGCCCATCTTCGACGCCCTCAAGCGGCTCGACGCGGCCGATCCCGCGCAGGGCGCGCTCCTCGGCGCGGCGCGCGCGGGGATCGCGCTGCTGTCGCCGCACACGGCGTACGACGCCGTGCAGGGGGGCATGACCGACTGGCTGGCCGAGGGACTGGCGGGCGGGGCCCGCGAACTGGCCCGGGCCGCCGCGCACGAGGCGCTGCGGCCCGCGTCCGTGCCGCCCGCGACGACCCCGCGGCCCTCGTTTCGCGAGGGCGCCGGGCGACTGCTCGAACTGCGGCGCGACCAGCCCCTCTCCGCGATCGCCGCGAGGCTCCGCCGGTACCTGGGCGCCCCGCGCGTCGATGCCGTGGTCGCGGGCACGCGCCACCGCCGCATCGCGATCTGCCCGGGCGCGGGCGCCGGGTTCCTTCCCGACGCGATCTCGCGCGGCGCCACGCTCCTGGTCACGGGCGAGGCGCGTCACCACGAGCAGCTCGCGGCCCGTGCCGCGGGAGTGTCGATGCTGCTCGCGGGCCACACATGGACCGAGCGCGGCTGCATGCCGCGGCTCGCTCGCGCGCTGGCCTCCGTGCTCCCCGGGCCGTCGTTCGCCGTCGCCTCGAGCGACCTGCCCCCGCTCACCGACGCGGGCGCGAGCCCGCGCTCGGCACGAGCCGCGCGGCGGCCAGCACGGCCTCGCTGAGCGTCTCGGCTCCCTCGTTCGCCCCGAGCGCGGGAGCCAGCCCGGGGTCCGCCGAGAACGGCGCTCCGCCGACGAGCAGCGGCACTGACCGTGCGACGGGCGACGCGTGCATCGCCTCGACGAGGTCCATCATCGATCGGATCGAGAGCATGGTCGAGGCGGCCGCCACCACCAGGTCGAACGCGCGCCCCGGCTCCTCGGACGCATGCTCGATCGAGATCACCACCTCGGCCGCCGGCATGTTCGCGCCCATGAACTCGACGGTCCATCCGTCGAGCTCCAGCAGGTCCGCGGCCATCCGGATGCCGATGTCGTGCAGGTCGCCGCCCACCGAGCAGCACAGCGCGCGCCGGCCGTCCGGGCGCGGCGCGACCGCGGCGGCGCGCAGCCGCGCGACGATCGAGCGGGTCGCCGAGGTGCAGTAGTGCTCGTCGGCGATCGACGCCTCCTGCAGGTGCCACATGCGGCCGATCTCGCCGAGCGCGGGCGTCACCACCCGCTCGTACACCTCGGCCAGCGACATCCCGGCGCGCATCGCGTCCTCGACCAGCGACTGCGCCTCGCGCTCGTCGCGCTGCAGGAGGTGGAGGAGGTACAGCCGCGACATGGTCGAGTCCTGCGACTGGTCGTCGAGCAGGCCGTGCTCGTCGCGCGCGGGAAACCCGAGCTCGGCGAGCGCCGCCTCCGCGAAGGGACGCACCGCGGCGGCGACGTCCTCGGGCAGCTCGGCCTGCAGCGTCGCCGCCAGCGCCTCGAGGTGCCCGCGGATCTCGTCCTCGGGCACGTGCCGCGCGCGCAGCGCGTCGATCGACCATGCCACGTGGGACCCGAACAGCCGGGGCCTCGCGCACGCGACGGCCTGCACCAGGTGGATCACTCGGGACTGCGCCTCGGTGCGCCAGATCCGGCGCCCCATCGGCCCGTAGCGGTCGGCCAGGCCGGGGTCGGCGTCGAAGTGGGCGTCCACCGCGAGGTCCGCGAGGCCTCGCTGCATGGACTCGATCAACGCCGCGTGCTGTCGACCCTGGGACGTCATGGCGAGGACGGGTTCGCCCGCCCCCCTCCGCGGGATTCAGCCCCGGAACCGGCTCAGGACCATCGAGGTGTTGTGGCCGCCGAAGCCGAACGAGTTGTTGATGGCGTGGTCGACCCGGCGCTCCTGGGCCACGTTGGCCACGAAGTCGAGGTCGAAGCCCTCGTCCGGCTCGTCGAGGTTGATGGTCGGGGGAAGGACCCCCTCGCAGATCGCCTTGATGGTCGCCACGGCCTCGATCGCGCCCGCGCCGCCGAGCGTGTGGCCGGTGACGCTCTTGGTGCTCGACATGGCGAGCTTGCGTGCATGGTCCCCGAACAGCCCCTTCACCGCCATCACCTCGGCCTTGTCGCCGAGCGGGGTGCTGGTTCCGTGCGCGTTGATGTAGCCGATGTCGGTCGGGTTGATGCCGGCGTCGCGCATGGCGAACTCCATCGCCTTGCGCGCGCCGCGCCCCTCGTCGTCGGGCGCCGCGATGTGCGACGCGTCGCCGGTGACGCCGAAGCCCGTGAGCTCGGCGTAGATCCGGGCTCCGCGCGCCTTCGCGTGCTCGAGCTCCTCGAGCACCACGATGCCCGCGCCCTCGGCGAGGACGAAGCCGTCGCGGTCCTTGTCGAACGGCCGGCTGGCCTTCGTGGGGGCGTCGTTGCGGGTGCTCAGCGCCTTCATGGCGGCGAAGCTGCCGACGCACAGGCGCGTGACCGCGCCCTCGCTGCCGCCCGCCACGATCGCGTCGGCGTCGCCGCGCTGGATCATGTGGTACGCGGCGCCGATCGCGTGGCTGCCCGTGGCGCACGCCGTCGCGGTGGCGACGTTCGCGCCCTTGAGCCCGAACCGGATGCTGACGTTGCCCGCGAGGGCGTTCACCATCAGCTTCGGCACCACGAACGGGCTGACCGAGCGCGGGCCCTTGTCGAAGAGCTTCTGCAGGCTGGTCTCGATGGTGTCGATGCCGCCGATGCCGGAGCCGATCGCCACGCCGTAGCGGTAGGGGTCGCCCTTGGAGAAGTCGATCCCGCTGTCGGCCACCGCCTCCTCGGCCGCGCACAGCCCGTACACCGAGTAGCGGTCCATGCGCTGGATCGCCTTCGGGTCGAGCCGCTTCTCGGGCTGCAGGTCGCGCACCTGCCCGGCGAAGGTGACGCTCCACTCCGGGGTCGGGGTGAAGCTCGTGATCGGGCCGATGCCCGACCGGCCCTCGATGAGCGACTTCCAGAAGTCCGGGACGTAGTTGCCGACGTCCGTGACGGTTCCGAGTCCGGTGACGACGACGCGACGGAGGGTGATCGTCCGCATGTGGCGAGCGTTTTGGGGGGGAAGAAATGCGCCCCGGCCGCAGGACGGCCGGAGCGCGTTCGTTCAGCGGCGCTGGGCCGGGGTCACTTCTGGCCCTTGGCCTGCATCTGGTCGTGGATGAAGTCGACCGCGTTGCCGACGGTCAGGATCTTCGACGTCTGGTCATCCGGGATCTGGATGTCGAAGCGCTCCTCGAGCTCCATGACCAGCTCGACCAGGTCGAGGCTGTCAGCGTTGAGATCGCTGGTGAAGTTGGTGTTGCGGCTGATCTTGTCCTTGTCGGCCGAGAGCTTCTCGGCCACCACCGCGATCACCTGCGGTTCGATCTCTTCCTTCGTCACGGCTCTCTCCTTGGGAGGGATGCGGCGACCGGAGGTTTCCGGTCCCTTGGTGAACGGGTGAATATAGCCGAATCCCGGTGGGGCGGGGCGGCTCCGGCGGATTCGCCGGTTCCGGGAAAAGCGGGCCCATGGCCCGCCGGATCACATCGGGAGGCCGCCGTCGACCACCACGACCTGCCCGGTCACGTAGCCGGCGTCGTCGGCGGACAGGTAGGCGACCGCCGCGGCGATGTCCTCGGGGGTGCCGAGCCGGCCGACGGTGATGTGCTCGCAGACCTTCTTCTTGTCGTCGGGCCCCAGGAAGGCCGTCATGTCGGTCTCGACGAACCCGGGGGCCACCAGGTTGGCGGTCACGCCCTTGCTGCCGAGCTCCTTGGCGACGCTCTTGGTGAGGCCGATGAGGCCGGCCTTCGCGGCGGCGTAGTTCGCCTGGCCCTTGTTCCCCTCCACGCCGCTGACGCTGCCGATGTTGACGATCCGGCCGAACTTGCCGCGCAGCATGGGCCGCGCCGCGGCGCGGCAGGCGATGAACACCGAGCGGAGGTTGACGTTGATGACGTCGTCGAAGTCGGCGTCGGACATGCGCATCAGGAGGCCGTCCTTCGTGATGCCTGCGTTGTTCACCAGGATGTCGAGCCGCCCGTGCTTCTCGGAGACCTCCTCGACCAAGCGCTGCACGGCCTGGCCGTCGGCGAGGTCGCACGTGCGCGCCTCGGCGCTCCCGCCCGCGGCCGCGATCTCCGCGCACAGCGCCTCGAGCTGCGCGGCGTTGCGCGCCACGGCCACGACGTGCCGGCCGTCGCGGGCCAGGCGCATGGCGATGCCTCGGCCGATGCCTCGGCTCGCTCCGGTGACGATGGCGACGCGCTTCTCCATGGTGTGGTCCTTCCGTCTGGGGGACGAAGTGTAACGATGGCCCGCAAGCGCGAACGGGACCGGCGTGCGCCGGTCCCGTTCGGATGCTCTCGTGTCGAGGGTTCAGCGCTCGTTCGACGGTCCGGGGCGCTGGCGGCCGGGGATGCTGCCCGGGGGCTCGCGGTTGCGCATGGGCGGGGCGCCGATCGGGCCGCTCGGGGCATCGACGCTCTCCTCGCCGCCGCCGCCCGAGGACTTGTCGACTTCCTGCACGCGCGCCGTCGGCTTCACGTCGACGTCGGGCTCCTTGGCGATCTTCTGCTCGTCCTGGATCAGCTTGATCCACGCGGCGATGAGGTCCGAGCCGCTGACCTTCGACATGACGTCGACCGGCTGCGCGTAGCTCTCGAACTTCTGGGTCGTGACCTTCCGGCCCTCGCCCTCGGCGGCATAGCTCCAGAGCTGCGCCTGGACCTTGCCGCCCGCGCGGTACACGGCCATGACCATGTCGGACTTGTAACGGCCGCCGTTCGGCACCGTCACGAGGTCGATGCGGCCGATCGGCGCGCACAGCTTCTCGAACCCGCCGTTCGCGGCCATCGAGGCCAGCACCTGCGCGTCCGACTTCTCGAGGATGCCCTTGAGGCCGTCGGCCTTGCCCTTGGCGAAGCAGTCGAAGAACTTGAGGACCGCCACGCGCTGCACGTCCGTGCCGGGCGCCTTGTCCTCGGGAAGGCGGATCTTCGGGCTGATGCCGAGCTCCTTCATCAGGTCCGCGACCGGGGTGAGCGGCGGCGGCGGCGGCGGGGGCGGCGGCGGGGGCGGCGGCGGCGGTGCCGCGACGACCTGCTGCTCCTCCTCGCCGCACCCGCCGAGGGGCGCGAGCGCGGCGAGCGCGCACGCGAGCGCGGCGATGCCCGCGCGGAACGTGCGTCGGGCGCCGGCGGTTCGGTCAGGCAACGGGTTCGCGCTTCGGCTCGTCATGGGTGGTCACCTCGGTGCCGCGGTCGATGCGGCGCATGAGTCCCTTGAGGACGGTGTTCGGCGCCAGCTCGTGGTACGACGCGCCGCCCGCCGCCTTGGCCGCCTCGATCAGGTCGGCGCAGGACTGCGCCCATCGTACCGGGGAGACGATCTGGTCCACCAGCAGCTTCTTGAGGGCCGCGGCGTCGTTGCGGGCGTGCCGGACGCCGGTCACGTTGCTCCAGACGTCCACCTCGAGGCGGCGCAGCTCGACGTGCTCGAGCGCGCGCGCCATGCCCTCGGCCGCGGGGGCCATCAGCGGGCTGTGGAACGCTCCCGCGACCGCCAGCCGCGTGGCCCGAAGGCCCATCTTCCCGGCCACCTCGACCGCGCGGTCGCAGGCCCCGTTCGAGCCCGACACCACGATCTGGCCCGGGGCGTTGAAGTTGGCGGGCACCAGCACCTCGCCGCCCGCGGCCGCCGCGCACAGCTCGGTGGCCTGCGCCTCGTCCGCGCCGATGAGGGCGACCATGCCGCCCTTGGACGACTCGGCCGCCTGCTGCATGAGGCGGCCCCGCGTGGCGACCAGTCGCAGGCCGTCCGCGAAGCTGAACGCGCCCGCGATGCACAGCGCCGTGTACTCGCCCAGCGAAAGCCCGTTCGCCGCGAAGGTCTCGGTGCCCGCCAGGCGCTCCTGCAGCGCCGCGTGGCACGCCATGCCGCACGTGAAGAGCGCGGGCTGGCTGGCGTCGGTGCGGTTGAGCTGCTCCTGCGGGCCCGCGAAGCAGAGGTCGCTCAGGCGAGCGGCGCCCAGGCTCACGGCCTCGTCGGCGGCGCGGAACAGGTTGGCGGCGGCGGCGCTCTGCTCGACCCACGCCTTGCCCATGCCCACGGCCTGCGCGCCTTGGCCCGGGCACAGGTAGACGACTGCGTTGCTCATCTCCGAATCCTCTCTTCTCGCCGCGTGCGTCGCGGCGCTCAGGCGTTCCACACGCACGATGCCCACGTCACCCCCGCGCCGAAGGCGACGAGGATCATGGGCTTGCCCGGCTCGACGCGGCCGGCCCGGTACAGCTCGTCGAGGCAGATCGGGATGCTCGCCGCGCTCGTGTTGCCGTAGCGGTCGATGTTCACGTACACGCGCTCCGGCGGAAGCGAGAGCTTCTCGACCGCGCTCTCGATGATCCGCTGGTTCGACTGGTGGCAGACGTAGTGCTGCACGTCGCCGACGGCGAGCCCCGTGCGGTCGAGCGCGTCCTTGATCGCCTCCTGGAAGCGCGTCACCGCGAACT
>CAYSFS010000006.1:0-33865 GCA_964430235.1 uncultured Chitinophaga sp.
GCTCTCCAAGATCCACTTCTGGGGCTGGCAGCTCATCATCGTGAGCGCGGCGGTGACGCTGCCGCTGGGCCTGACGCGCGGCCAGGAGTATGCGGAGCTGATCTGGCCCATCAACGTGGCCGTGGCGCTCATCTGGGTGGTCTTTGCGGTGAACTTCTTCTGGACGCTGGCGCGGCGCAACGAGCCGTCCCTGTATGTGGCCCTGTGGTTTTACATCTCCACGGTCATCACGATCGCGCTGCTCTACATCGTCAACCACCTTTCCATCCCGACCAGCCTGACGCACAGCTACACGGTCTTTGCCGGCGTGCAAAATGCGCTGATCCAGTGGTGGTATGGGCATAATGCGGTCGCCTTCTTCCTCACGACGCCGATCCTGGGCATCATGTACTACTTCCTGCCCAAGGCGGTGGAGCGTCCGGTGTATTCCTACCGCCTGTCCATCGTGCACTTCTGGAGCCTGGTCTTCATCTACATCTGGGCGGGTCCGCACCACCTGCACTACACGTCCATCCCCGACTGGGCATCCACCCTCGGGATGCTTTTCAGCGTGATGCTGTGGATGCCCTCGTGGGGCGGCATGATCAACGGCCTCCTCACGCTCCGCGGCGCATGGGGCAGGGTCACCGTCGACCCCGTGCTCAAGTTCTTCGTGCTCGGCATCACCTTCTACGGGATGAGCACCTTCGAGGGCCCGCTCCTCAGCGTGAAGAGCGTCAACGCGCTCAGCCACTACACCGACTGGACGATCGCGCACGTGCATGCGGGCGCGCTCGGATGGGTCGGATTCATGGTGTTCGGCATGGTGTACTGGCTCGCGCCGCGCCTGTACCAGGCGCCAATCGCGCGCCCGGGCTGGGTGAACCTCCACTTCTGGCTCGCGACGATCGGCATCGTGCTCTACATCGTGCCGATCTACGCCGCGGGGCTCACGCAGGGCCTCAACTGGCGCGCCTTCGACCAGGACGGGGTCCTCCAGTACGACTTCCTCTCGACCGTCACGAAGCTCGTGCCGCTCTACTGGATCCGCACGGTCGGCGGCACGCTGTACCTGGCCTCCGCGGTCATCGGGTGCGCCAACCTCGCCCTCACGTGGATGAACCGACCCGCGTCGTACGACGTGCCCGTCTACGAGGCGGCGCCGCTCGCGCGCGGGTGGCGCCCCGAGCCGACGCCGCCGTCGAGCCTCCCGAAGGGGAGCGTCATCGAGCTCGGCCGCACGGTCGACCGCGTGGCGCAGCTGCGCTGGCACCGTCGGCTGGAAGGGCTGCCGCTCGCGTTCTCCGTGTGGGTCGCGGTCGCGATCGTCGTCGCGACGCTCTTCGAGGCGATCCCGATGTTCACGATCAAGGGCGACATCCCGCGCATCGCGTCGGTCACGCCGCTCACGCCGCTCGAGTCCGTCGGCCGCGACATCTACGTCGCCGAGGGATGCGTGAACTGCCATTCCCAGATGGTGCGGCCGCTGGTCGCCGAGACCGAGCGCTACGGCGAGTACTCGAAGCCCGGCGAAAGCGTCTACGACCATCCGTTCCTGTGGGGCAGCCGGCGCATCGGGCCGGATCTCGCGCGCGAGGGCGTGCGGAACCCGAGTGCGCTGTGGCACCTGCGCCACTTCGCGAACCCGGTCGACACGAGCCCGGGCTCGATCATGCCCGCGTACCCGCACCTGCTCGACCGCGAGCTCGACTTCGGCCGCGCGACCGCGTCGGTGAAGGCGCTGCGGGCGGTGGGCGTCCCGTACTCGGCCGAGGACGTGTCAAGCGCGCCGGAACTCGCCCGCGCGCAGGCGCGCAAGGTCGAGGAGCAGCTCATCGCCGAGAACGGCAGGCCCGACGGCATGCAGGGCATGGCCTCCCGCGAGGTGATCGCGCTGATCGCCTACCTGCAGCGGCTGGGGACCGACCTCGACAAGCCGGTCGACGTGGCGCCGGCCGCGCCGGTGGCGATGGGGGCGGGGCGGTGACGGGGCCCCTCCTCGCCGGCGAGCAGGGGGCGGGCGTCCTGCCGACCGCGGGACTCGTCGTCGCGTTCGCGGTCTTCGTCTCGATCGTCGCGTGGGTCTTCCTGGTGCCCAAGAGCGCCTGGCAGCGCGACGCACGCATTCCCCTCGAGGGCGACGCGCGCGCCGACGCGCGCAAGGAGAGCAGCCATGAGTGACATGAACGCACGCGCCGCCGCGGACGAGCCCGTCCTGCTGAGCCACGATGCCGACGGCATCCGCGAGTACGACAACCCGATGCCGTTCTGGTGGTCCGCCATCTTCTGGGGCACGTTCATCTTCTCGGTGCTCTACGCCATGTACTACATGGTCGGCGTCGGGCCGGGGCACTCGCAGGAGTTCGACGGCGAGCTCAGCGCCTTCTACCAGGTGCAGGCCGAGCGGCTCGGCGACCTGCGGCCCGACGACCAGACGCTCGCGAGCCTCATGGCCGACCCGCGCATGATGCAGGCGGCCGCGGGCGTGTTCGGCTCCAACTGCGCGGTCTGCCACGGGAAGGACGGCGGCGGCGGCACCGGGCCGAACCTGTGCGACGACGCCTACCTCAACGTGAAGGTGGCCGGCGACCTCTACGGGGTGATCTCCGACGGCGTGGTGCCGAAGGGGATGCCCGCGTGGGACAAGCGGTTCGGGCAGGCGCAGCGCGTGCTGCTGGCGGCGTACGTCGCCCACCTGCGGGGCACCGCGCCCGCGGCGCCGAAGGAGGCGCAGGGCAGCCCCGCCGCGGCCTGGGCCCTTCCCGCGCCGAAGCCGCTCGGTGCACCTGCGGCGAAGTGACGGACGTGCGCGCACGAGGAACCTTCCCATGGAGAAGACGTTCACCCTCCCGCAGCTCGAGGAACGCGTCCTCTCGACGCTGAATGCCGACGGATCCCGCCGCTGGATGCAGCCGCGCGCGACCCATGGACGGACGTGGAAGGCGCGCCTCGCCGTGGCGGTGGCGCTCATCGCCGTCTTCACGGCGCTGCCGTGGCTCAGGATCTCCGGGAAGCCGCCGATCCTGCTCGACGTCGTGCTCCGGCAGTTCACGTTCTTCGGGACGACGTTCCGCCCCACCGAGACGCTGCTGCTCGCCCTCCTCATGGTCGGGGTGTTCGTGTCGATCTTCCTGCTCACCGCGCTCCTCGGGCGGGTGTGGTGCGGGTGGGCGTGCCCGCAGACCGTGTACCTCGAGTTCGTCTACCGGCCGCTCGAACGACTCTTCCTGGGAGCGGCCTACGGGCGAAGCGGCGCGCGCGTGGCCCCCTGGCGCCGGATCCTGCTCTACGCGTCGTACCTCGCGCTGAGCGCGCACCTCGCGAACACGTTCCTCGCCTACTTCGTCGGCACCGACCGGCTCACGGAGTGGACGCTCGGGAGCCCGGCGCGGCATCCCGTCGCGTTCGCGGTGTTCGCGGTGACCCTCGGCCTGATGCTCTTCGACTTCGTGTTCTTCCGCGAGCAGCTCTGCACGCTGGCGTGCCCGTACGGCCGGATGCAGAGCGTCCTGCTCGACCGGGACTCGCTGGTCGTGGCCTACGACCGCCGCCGCGGCGAGCCTCGCGCCCGGGCGGCGGGCCGAAGGCGCCTCGAGGACGAGGGCCGCGCGGCCGGCGACTGCGTGGAGTGCGCGATGTGCACCCAGGTCTGCCCCACGGGAATCGACATCCGCGACGGGCTGCAGCTCGAGTGCATCCACTGCGCGCAGTGCATCGACGCGTGCGACGGCGTCATGGCGAAGCTCGGCAAGCCCACCGGGCTGATCCGGTACTCGACGCAGAACCGGGTCGAGGGATCCGGGAAGGGCGGTTTCCGGTACCGGCTCGTGATCTATCCGGCGGTGCTCGCGGCGATCGGCGCCGCGTTCGTGACGCTCCTGGTGCGGCGTGCACCGGTCCTCGTCGAGCAAGAGCGGCTGGTGGGAGCGAACTTCACCGCGCTCGCGGACGGCACCGTCGAGTCACCGGTGCGGCTGCTCGTCGAGAACCGCACGGACGCCCTGCGCACGTTCACCGTGCGCGGGGCGGGTGACGTCTCGGTGGCGGGCGACCGGGCCCCGCTCGAGGTCGCGCCCGCGTCCGCCGCGACGATGCGGTTCCCGGTGCGCGCGCCGGCCGTCACCTTCGGCCGGGGCTCCCGCCACGGGACCGTCGAGCTGGTCGACGACACGGGCGCCGTGCACCCGGTCGAACTCTCCATCATCGGGCCGTTCAACGCCGCCGGTCCCTCGGGAGGAACGCGATGACCCCGTCCATGTCGGCGATCGTCCGCAACCGCTGGGCGCTGGTTCCCGTGGGGATGCTGCTCGCGACCGTGGCGAGCGCGGTGCTGGTGGTGACGCTCGCGGTCAACGAGCGCGGCGCGACGGCCGCGGAGCCCGATTCGTACCGTCGCGGGGCCGCGTGGGACGAGTGGAAGGAGCAGGTCGCGCGCAACGGCGCGCTGCGATGGGTGGTCACGCACGAGATCGTCGCGGGTCCGTCCCCGTCGGGCTCCCCGAGACTCGAGGTGGCCGTGGCCGACAAGCACGCGGTGCCCGTCGCGGGCGCCGTCGTCCGCGCCGAGGTGATCCCCATCCGCGACGGGGACGCGCGCATCGAGCTCGCGCTCGCGGAGGGCGCGCCCGGCCGCTACGCCGTCGACGTCCCGCTCCGGGTCGGCGGGATCTGGGAGGTGCGTACCACCGTCGAACGGAAGGGCCAGCGCTACGCCGACCGCGTGCGCCGCACGGTCCGCTTCGCGAGGCCCGCGCCGTGATCGCGCTCGCCGGCAGCGTCCTCCTCGCGAGCCTGGTCGGCAGCCCGCACTGCGCCGGCATGTGCGGCGGCATCGCCGCGTTCTGCGGAGGCGTCGGCGAGTCCGGCGGGCGCTCGAGCGCGGTCGCCTCCGCCGCCTACCACGCGGCCCGCGCGGCGTCCTACGCGGCGGTCGGCGCGGCCGCCGGCGCGTTCGGCTCGCTGCTCGACGCCGGCGGGACGATCGTCGGACTCCAGCGCGCCGCGGCGATGGCGGCGGGGATGGCGGTGGCCCTGGTCGGCATCTCGCTGCTGTTCGCCGCCGGAGGCCTCGACGCGGGACGCGCAGGCCTGCCCGCCTGGGTGCGCAACGCGCTGGCCGCGGTGCATCGTGCGGCGGCATCGATGCCTCCCATGCGACGGGCCGCGGTGATCGGGCTCGCGACGCCCTTGCTGCCGTGCGGATGGCTGTGGGCATTCGCGCTCGTGGCGGCGGGCACGGGCGCGCCCCTCGCCGGCGCGGTCGTGATGCTCGCGTTCTGGGCAGGCACCGTTCCGGTGCTCGCGGCGCTCGGCGCGGGCATCGCGGCGCTCGGCGGACACCGGCGCCGGCTGTTGGCGGCACTCGCGGGCGTCGCGATGGTGGCGGTCGGCGTCCACACGGCCGCGACGCGGTCGGCGCTCGCCGTGCCCGTGGCGAACGCGGTCGACTGCTGCGGCGACGGATCGGCGCTGCTGCGCACGGTCCACGAGGTGCGGCCGGCATGCTGCCGGGAGGAGTCGAGGTGACCGCGATCGCCCCCCGTGCGCCGGACGCGACCTCCGTGAGCGGATGCGCCCATTGCGGGCTTCCGATGCCGGGCGGGGCGCCATCCGCGGATGGCGCTCCGTCCTTCTGCTGCTCCGGCTGCGATGCCGCATGGCACGCGCTGCACGCATGCGGCCTCGGCCGCTTCTACGAGCTCCAGCGCGAGGCGGGGCATCGCGCGAACCGGCCCGGCGAGCGGTCGTCGCACGCCTGGCTCGACCACGCGGACTTCACGTCGCGCCACGTGTCCGTGCTCGGCGACGGGCGCAGGCGCGCCGAGCTCCGCGTCGACGGGATCAAGTGCGGCGCCTGCCTGTGGCTGCTCGAGGCGCTTCCGCGGCTCGAGCCGGGCGTCCTCTCCTCGCGCGTCGACCTCGGGCGGTCGGCCATCGTGCTCGAGTGGGAACCGTCGGCGACGACGCTCGGCGCGGCCGCGGGGCGCATCGCCTCGCTGGGCTACGGGCTGCGCCCGCTCGGATCGCGCGCCTCGCGCGAGGAGTGGAGGCGGCAGGACCGTCGTTGGCTCGTCGACCTCGGCGTCTCGGGGGCGATCGCGGGGAACGTGATGGCGATCGCGTTCGCGCTCTACGGCGCGCAGTTCGCGTGGATGGACGAACCCACCCGGCAGTTCCTGCAGTGGACGAGCGTCGCCCTCGGCGCGCTCGCGGTGGCGTGGCCCGGCCGCATCTACCTCCGCAACGCCTGGGGCGCCATCCGGACCCGAACGCCCCACATGGACGTGCCGATCGCGCTGGCGCTGCTGGCCGGGCTCCTCGGCGGCGCCGCGATGACCGCCGCGGGCCGGCCGGGCGTGTACCTCGAGAGCGTCGCCATGCTCGTCTTCCTGCTGCTGGCCGGGCGGTTCGTCCAGTTCAGGCAGCAGCGACGCGCGCGCCACGAGCTGGAGCTGATCTGCGCGATGGTCCCGCAGACCGCGTGGCTCGTCGGCCCCGGGGGTTCCGTCGCCGAGGTGCCCTCCGAGGCGCTCGAGCGCGGGCAGCGGATCCGCGTGCCCGCGGGCGAGGCGGCGCCCGCCGACGGGACGCTCGAGTCCGGTCCGGCCCACCTCGACATGCAGCTGCTGACCGGCGAGTCGCGGCCCGTCCTCGTCGCGCGCGGCGAGACCGTGCACGCGGGCGTCCGGGCCACGGGTGCGCCGATCGAGCTCGTCGTGACCGCGCGCGGCGAGGACACGCGCGCCGCGGCGATCGCGCGGCTCGTCGACGAGGCGAGCGCACGGCGCCCTCCCGTCGTGGAGTTCGCCAACCGGATCGCCGGATGGTTCACGCTCGCGGTCGTCGCCCTCGCGATCGCCACCGGCATCGCGTGGTGGTTCATCGATCCCGCCCGCATGCCGGGGATCGTGATTGCGATGCTCGTCGTCACGTGCCCGTGCGCCCTCGGGCTCGCGACCCCGCTCACGATGGTCGCCTCGCTCGGGAAGGCCGCCCGGGCCGGCATCCTCGTCCGGGGTGCGGACGTCCTGGAGCGCCTCGCCGGCCCGGGCACCCTCGTGCTCGACAAGACCGGGACGGTGACCGAGGGCTCCATGCGCGTGGCGTGCTCCGCGGGCGACCCGGGCGCGATCAGGCTCGCCTCGCGGGTCGAGGAGTCGAGCGCCCATCCCGTCGCCCGCGCGATCGCCGCGCTCCGGCCGAAGGCGGCCTCGCTCGCGCACGGGAACGAGTCCCGCGCCCCGGCCTGCGGCGTCACGGAGGTGCCCGGCCGAGGGATCTTGGCGACGGTGGATGGCACGGTCGTCGCCGTCGGCTCCCGGGCCCACATGCTCGACGTCGGCGCACGCACCGACCCGTGGCTCGACGCCGCGGCCGGGCGGATGGAGGAGGGCGCGTTGTCGCCGACCTTCGTCGCGGTCGGCGGTCGCGTGCGAGCGGTCCTCGGGGTCGGCGATCCGGTGCGGCCGGACGCGCCCGGGCTCGTCCGCGGCTTCACGCAGCGAGGCTGGGACGTCCGGCTGTGCTCGGGTGACCTCCCGTCGCTGGCGTCGCGCGCCGGCCGCGCGATCGGCCTCCCCGACGGCGCCTCGGAAGGCGGATACTCGCCGGAGGACAAGCTCGCGTTCGTGCGCGACCTCGGTCGACGTCCCGTGATCATGGTGGGCGACGGCCTCAACGACCTGCCCGCGATGGCCGCGGCCGACGTCGGCATCGCGGTGCGCCAGGGCGCGCAGGCCACGCTCGACCGCGCGGACGTGACGCTCGCGGGCGGCGGGATCGCGCAGGTGGCCGCGCTGGTCGAAGGCGCCGCGCGCACCATGCGCACCATCCGCGTGAACTTCGCGATCAGCATCGCCTACAACGCCGTGGGCGCGGCACTCGCCGCCACCGGCGCCATCAGCCCGCTGGTCGCCGCGATCATGATGCCGCTGAGCGGGTTGACCGTGACCGCCGTGGCGCTGCGCATGCCGCGCTTCGACGCGGTCGCCGGGCCGGGGGGCGAGCGTTGACGCTGCTGACGGTCGCGATTCCCGTCGCGCTCCTCGTCGCCGCCGTCGCGGTGGCCGCCTTCGCATGGGCCGCGCGCTCCGACCAGTACGAGGACCTCGACACGCCCCCGCGCCGGATGCTGCTCGACGACCCGCCGGTGCGCGGGACGGGCGTAGCATCCCGCGGCGATGACGTGCGGAGCGAGGTTCGCTGACGACCGGATGTCCGGCCGGGCCCATGGGCCTCGGACGGGGTGCGGATCGTGACCGGCGCCCGCACGGTCGAGCTGGTCGTCGACGGCATGTCCTGCGCCGGCTGCGCGTCGGGGGTCGAGCGCGTGCTGCGGGCGCAGCGCGGCGTGGCGGCGGCACGCGTCGAGTTCCTGACCGGGCGCGCGACGGTCGAGGTGGACGCGTCCGCGGACCTCGCGGGACTCGCATCGGCCGTCTCGGCCGCCGGGTATCCCGCGCGCCCGCTCGCCGGGCGGGCGCCCGCGTCGCGACTCGATGACCTCGACCGCGCGGGGCAGGACGCGCTGCGCTCGCTCGGGGTGCGGACGGCGCTTGCGGTCGCCGCATGCGTGCCGCTCGTCTGGATCGCGATGCGCTCGCACCACCTGTGGGAGCCGCATGCACGCGACGCGGCGCGCGAGGCCGCGCGCGAGGCAGGCGCCTCGGCATGGATGGCCGCGGGCGACATGCGGCTCTCCGCGGAGCGGTGGCAGTCCGTCCATGCGCAGTTCCTGCTGGCCACGCCCATCGTGCTCTGGTTCGCCTGGCCCATCCTGCGCTCGGCATGGAAGGCGACGGCGGCGCGCACCGTGAACATGGACTCGCTGCTGGCGCTCGGCATCGGGGTCGCCTATGCGTGGTCCGCCATCGTGGCGCTCGCCGCGTTCCTGCCCGTCGCAGGCGGTTCGCCGGTGCCCCCGGTGCACTTCGAGGCGGCCGGCGTGATCGCCACGCTCGCGCTGGTGGGGCGGTGGCTCGAGACGCGCGCGACCATGCGGACGCGCGACGCCGTGCGTGGCCTGGCGGCGCTGCAGCCGGCGCGCGCGCGGGTGCGCCGCGACGGCCTCGACGCGGACGTGGCGCTCGCGGACGTGCGCACCGGCGACCTCGTCGTGGTGCGCCCCGGCGAGCGCCTGCCGGTCGACGGACGCGTGGAGGAAGGCGCGTCGGAGGTCGACCAGTCGCTCCTCACGGGCGAGAGCGTGCCCGTGCCCAAGCGCCCGGGGGACGAGGCCTTCGCCGGCACCATGAACGCCGCCGGCGCCATCGTCGTCCGCGCGACGGCGGTCGGCGGCGACTCGGTGCTCCAGCGGATCGTGCGGATGGTGGCCGAGTCGCAGGCCAGCCGGGCGCCCATCGCGCGCGTCGCCGACCGCGTGAGCGCGTGGTTCACCTTCGCCGTGCTCGGGATCGCCGTCGCGACCGTCGGCGCATGGGCGGTCGCGGGCGACGCGACGCGCGGGTTCGAGTGCGCCGTCGCGGTGCTCGTGGTCGCGTGTCCCTGTGCGCTTGGCCTCGCGACCCCCGCGGCGGTGATGGTCGCCACCGGCGCCGCGGCGCGGCGCGGGATCCTCGTCAAGGGCGGCGCGGCGCTCGAGGCGCTGGCCTCGGTCGACGCGGTGCTCCTCGACAAGACCGGCACGGTCACCGCGGGCCGGCCCGAGGTGGTCGCCGTCCACGGCGTTGGCTCGATGGACGCCGACGCGGCGCTCGTGCTCGCGGCCGGGGCCGAGCGGATGAGCGAGCACCCGCTCGGTGCGGCCATCGTGCGGGCGGCGGGGCAGCGTTCGCTGCGCGTGCCTCCCGCGCTCGAGTTCACGAGCGAGCCCGGCGCCGGCGTGCGCGCGATCGTCGAGCGCCGGCGGGTCGCGGTCGGCACGCCGGAGTTCGCGTGCGGCGCGGGCGGCGCCGGCGTGCGCGCCGCGCGTGCGATCGACGATGCGCGCGCCGGCGGCCGCACCGCCGTCGTCGTCTCGGTCGACGGCTCCGCCGTGGCCGTCGTCGAGCTCGCGGACACGGTGCTTCCCGACGCGCGCGCGTCCGTCGGGCGACTGCGGTCCCTCGGGGTCGAGGTCGGCATGTCGAGCGGCGACGACCCGCGCGTGGTGCGCGCCGTGGCCGAGGCCGCGGGCATTCCCGATGCGCACGGCGGCGAGCGCCCCGACGCGAAGGCCGCGCGCGTGCGCGCGATCCGTGCGCGGGGCCGCCGCGTCGCGATGGTGGGCGACGGCGTGAACGACGCGCCGGCGCTCGCGTCGGCGGACGTCGGAATCGCGATCGGGCAGGGCGCGGACGTCGCCGCGGACGCCGCGGACGTGGTCCTCATGCGCCCCGGCGTGTCGGGCGTCGCCGAGGCGATCGCGCTGTCCCGGCGCGCCATGCGGGTGATCCGGCAGAACCTCTGGTGGGCGTTCGGCTACAACCTCGTCGCGATCCCCGCGGCGGCGGGCGTCCTCGTGCCGGTCGTGGGCTGGCAGCCGGGTGCGGGTCTCGCCGCGGCGGCCATGGCGTGCTCGAGCCTGGCGGTGCTGGCCAACAGCCTTCGCCTGCGCAGGGCGGCGTCGTGAGCGCCGTGGCGCTCGCCGTGACCGCGCTCGCGGGCGGCGCGGGATGCGCGCTGCGGGTGCTCGCGCGCGACGCGTTCCTCCGTCGGGGTCGAGAGGCGCGCTGGGCGACCTGCGCGATCAACCTCTCCGGCTCGCTGGCGATGGGCGCCGTCGCCGCGGCGGCGTCCCGCGGTGCCGAGGGAAGCCTCGGCGCGACCGCGGCGTTCGGCCTGCTCGCCGGGTGGACCACGTACTCGGCCTTCTGCATGGACGTGGTCCTGCTCTGGGTCACGCATCGGCGTGCGCGCGCGGTCGCGCTCTGGGCCGTCACGCTCGCCGGCTCGGCGTCGCTCGCCGCGCTCGGCGGCTGGGTCGTGCGCGCCGTCGCCGGGGGTCCCGCATGAGGCACGCACCCGAGGAGCGTGGTCCGTGGCCATGGTCGCTCGCGGCCGTGGCGTTCGCGGGCGGGACGTGCGGCAGCCTCTGTCGCGCGCTCGTGCAGCAGGGCTTCGCCGCGGCCGGGCTTCCCGCATGGGGCGCGCATGCGGCCGTCAACGTCGCCGGCTCGTTCGCGATCGGGGTCCTGTTCGCGGCGCTGGTCGCGCGTGACGCCCGTGGCGAACCCGTGGGCATCCCGCCCGACCGCCGCGTGCGCGAGCACCTCCTCGGCGCCGGCTTCCTCGGCGGCCTGACCACCGTGAGCGGGCTGGCCCAGGACCTGTGCGCCCTCGTCGCGGACGGGCCATCCCTGGCCCTGGCCGTGGCCGTCGCGCTCAACGGGATCGTGGGGCTCGTCGCCTGCGCGGCCGGGTTCCGCGCGGGAACGCGCGTTCGCATCCGCGCCGCGCGCGCTACCTTGCGGTAAGTCATGGCCGACATCGTCCTCAGGCACCAGGTCGCGGACGTCGTCGCGGGCACCGTGCGGCCGTGCGAGGTCACGGTGCGCGACGGCCGCGTGGCGAGCGTCGTTCCCGCCACGGGCCCCGTGGACCCCGGCGTCCTCGTGCCCGGGTTCGTCGATGCTCACGTCCACGTCGAGAGCAGCATGCTTCCGCCGTGGGAGTTCGCGCGCGTCGCCATGCGCCACGGCACGGTGGCGTCGGTGAGCGACCCGCACGAGATCGCGAACGTGCTGGGCGAGCCGGGCGTCCGCTTCATGCTGGACGACGCCGCGGGCTCGCCGTTCACGTGCTGGTTCGGGTGCCCGTCGTGCGTGCCCGCGACCGACTTCGAGACGGCCGGCGCCGCGCTCGACGCCGCGGCGTGCGAGCGGCTCCTCGACGACCCGCGGATCGGCTACCTCAGCGAGATGATGAACTGGCCCGGCGCGATCGCGGGCGATCCGCAGGTGCTCGCGAAGATCGCCGCGGCCAAGGCGCGAGGCAAGCGCGTCGACGGCCACGCGCCGGGCCTCCGCGGCGAGCGGGCCAAGGCGTACTTCGCGCGCGGGATCGAGACCGATCACGAGTGCTTCTCGCTCGAGGAGGCGCGCGAGAAGGCGGCGCTCGGCGTGAGGATCCTCATCCGCGAGGGCAGCGCCGCGCGCAACCTCGAGGCGCTCTGGCCGATCCTCGCCGAGCATCCGTCGCTCTGCATGTTCTGCACCGACGACGCGCACCCGGACGACCTGCTCGTCGGCCACGTGGACCGGCTCGTGGCGCGTGCCGTGGGCAAGGGCATCGACCCGATGTCCGCCCTGCGCGCCGCCACGCTGAACCCGGTCCGCCACTACGGCCTCCCGTGCGGCCTGCTGCAGCCGGGTGACCGGGCGGACATGGTGCTGGTCGACGACCTGCGGTCGGTGCGCCCGCGGCGCACGTGGATCGCGGGCCGGGTGGTGGCCGAGGAAGGGCGCACCCTGGTTCCCCCGCGCGCCTCCGCGACGCCGAACGCGTTCCGGTCCGCGACCTTCACGGCGCAGGACTTCATGGTCCACGTCCCCGCCGATGCCGCCGGCGCGGGCGAGGTCACGGTCCACGCGATCGTCGCGGAGGACGGGCAGCTCGTCACGGGCCGGGTCGACGTGCGCGCGCGGGCGGTCGACGGCGTCGTGGATCCCGATCCCGCGAACGACCTCCTGCAGGTCGCGGTCGTGAACCGGTACGCGCATGCGCCGGTCGCGTGCGCGTTCGCGCGCGGCTTCGGCATGAAGCGCGGCGCGATCGCCTCGAGCGTGGCGCACGACTGCCACAACGTGGTGGCGGTGGGCGCCTCGCGCGAGGACCTCGCGGCCGCCGTGAACGCGGTGTTCGCGGCGCGCGGCGGGCTCGCGGTCGCGGACGGCGGCGTCGCGGAGTCGCTGGCGCTGCCGATCGCCGGGCTCATGAGCGACCGTCCCGCGGAGGAGGTCGGCCGGGCCTATTCGCGGCTCTCGGCGCGCGCGAGGTCGCTCGGCTCGCCGGTGCGGGCCCCCTTCATGACCGCGAGCTTCATGGCCCTCCTCGTGATCCCCGCGCTGAAGCTGAGCGACCGCGGGCTCTTCGACGGGCTCGCGTTCCGCTTCACGCCCGCGGTCACGCGCTGAACCGCCGCGCGCACGCGGCGCATGCCGCGTCGCGCACGAGCTCCGCGACCAGCTTGCCCAGCATCTCGTCGGGCCACGGCCCCCGCCCGGGCGCTCCCTCTGCCACGTGCACCGCCTGGAGGTCGACCCCTGCCGCGACCCGCATCGCGACGGAGCGGAACTCGGCCGCGGTGAACCCGCTCGCCGCGGCCGCGCTCGCGGGCGCCTGCGCCACCGCGTCGAGGTCGAGTTCGAGCGTCGCCGGCGCGCCGGCGACGTGCGCGATCCCCGCGGCGGCCATCGACGCGAGGGTCGACTGGCCGCGCAGCATCGACTCGAACGTCACCGCGACCGTCTCCGGGTCGCGTTCGATCGTCTCGACGATCGCCTGCGTCGCGAACGCCTCGGCGAGCCCGAGCACGGCGTAGCGGCCGAGGTACCCCGCCGCGCGGGCAGCGGTGAAGCCGTTGCCGCTGTGGCGCCCCTCGAGCGGCCGGAGGTCGGCATGGAGGTCCACGTTCACGCACGCCATCGCGCCGCCGCGCGCGCGTGCGCACCCGGCGAGGACGCCGAACGCGTTGTTGTGC
This sequence comes from uncultured Chitinophaga sp., assembly GCA_964430235.1. Classification (GTDB taxonomy): domain Bacteria; phylum Planctomycetota; class Phycisphaerae; order Phycisphaerales; family SM1A02; genus UBA966. The sequence goes on from CAYSFS010000006.1 coordinate 13,619, forward strand.
CCGCCGCCCACGACCACGGGCACCGCGCCCTGGCGACGGATGCCCTCGACCACGTCGGCCACGCGCCCGTCGATGCGCGCCGTCGCGTCCCGCAGCGCGGCCAGCGCGGCCGCGCGGGCCCTGGGCCCGCCCGCGCCGGGGTCGATCCCGCGCACCGAGCGGCGGACGTCGCGCACGTCGACGCACCCGGCGATCGCCACGCGCGAGCCGTCGAGGAACGAATTCGACTGCATGTTGAGGAACCGCGGCAGGAACGTCCGCCACATGCGCCGTGCGCCGGGGCGGCCCAGGTTCGCGCGCACCCCGACGTCCTCGGGGACCCCGAGCACCGCGACGCGCGTGCCTTCGGGCAGCGTTCCCGCCGCGTCCGCGGTGCCCACGCGCTCCCCGAGGCGAACCTCGCCCTCGCGGGGTGCCGTCATCGCGCGGATCGAGGAAGCGTCGACGGGGCGCAGGTGATCCACGTCGGCGAGTGTACGGACGCGACCCGCGCGCGACCGAGCGTCCCCCTGCCGATTGGATACGATGCCCCGGTCGAAGCCATGGCCGGTGAAGACTCCATGTTCCGCGAGCACGCCGTCGAGTCGGTGTCCGCTCCGGAGAGCATCAACGTCGTGGCGCCCATCGCGCCGCCGAGGCTCTGGCTCGTCTTCGCCGGGCTTGCGCTGATGCTCGCGGCGTTCGTCGGCTGGGGCTTCCTCGGCTCCATCCCGCTCACCGTCCGCGGCACCGGCATCCTCATCGAGGGATCGATGGTGGTCGCGGCCGAGGCCCCGATCGACGGTCGGCTGCTCGAGGTGCGCGTGAAGGCCGGGGACTCGGTCGCGCAGGGCGACGTGCTCGCCGTGATCGCCAGCCCCGCGGCCGAGGTGCAGCTCGCCGACGCCCGCGTCACGGTCGAGCGCCTTCGCGCGCAGCACGAGGCGATGGTCGCGGTCGAGGACGGCGTGCTCGCGGCGGCGCTTCGCTCGCTCGACGCGCGCGAGGTCGAGTGCCGTGCGCGCATCGGGTTCGCGCAGGACGCCTACTCGGAGTTCGGCCGGTCCATCGAGTCCAAGCGCGACCTGGTGCGGCAGGGCCTGCTGGCGGAGGCCGACCTGCTCGCCTCCGTGAACACGCAGCTCGAGATCGGCCGAGGGCTCTCCGACGCGCGCGCCGAGCAGCAGCGCGTCGAGGCCGAGCGCGCGGAGGCGCGGGCCCGCCACCGCCAGGAACGCCAGAAGCGCGAGAACGCGATCGCCGAGTCCGAGTCCGAGGCGCGCCAGCTCGAGGCGATGCTCGCCGCCGATCGGCACGTCGTGGCCCCGCGGCCCGGCAAGGTGCTGCAGGTGCTGCGCTCCCCGGGCGACCTCGTCCGGCGGGGAGCGTCGCTCGCGGTGGTGTCCGACGCCGGCGACGGCCGCATGCGCTGCTACGCGTTCTTCCCCCTCGCCGAGGGCAAGCGCGCGCAGGCCGGCATGGACGCGCAGGTCGAGCCCTCGATCGCGGACCGCGAGCGCTTCGGCGTCATCAAGGCGTCCGTGCGCGACGTGGAACCGGTGACGGGGACGCGCGAGTCGCTGATGCGCATCATCAACAGCGCCGAGGTGGCCCAGGACATCGAGCGCAAGTACGGCGGAATCGTTTCCGCGGTGATCGACCTCGAGCAGGACCCCGCGTCGCCGAGCGGCCTCCGCTGGACCGGGGGAGCCGGCTACGCCCGCACCCTCAGCCCCGGCACGCTCTGCGACGTCGACGTGGTGACCGAGAAGGTCCCGCCCGTGGCGCTGCTCCTGCCGTGGTTCAAGCAGGTTCTCGGTGGCTGAGGCCCGGACGGATCCCTGCGTCCCCGCGGGGCGCCGCCGCGTCGAGGCCCCGGCCGTCCTGCAGATGGAGGCTGCCGAGTGCGGCGCCGCGTGCCTGGTCTCGGTGCTCGCGCGCTTCGGCCGCCACGTGACGCTCGAGGAGGCCCGCCGCGTCTGCGGCGTCTCGCGCGACGGAAGCAGCGCGCTGCAGCTGAAGGCCGCCGCGGAGCACTGGGGGCTCGAGTGCGACGGCTATTCGGTGGAGGTCGCCGAGCTCGCCGAGGCCGGCCTTCCGGCGATCCTCTTCTGGGGGTTCGACCATTTCGTGGTGCTCGAGGGCTGGGGTAGCAGGGGATGGCGGATCATGGATCCCGCGCTCGGGCACCGATGGGTCGAGCCCGCGGAGTTCGACTCGAAGTTCACCGGGGTGGTCCTGCAGGTGAAGCCGGGCCCGGGCTTCCTCCCGGGCGGCCGGCCTCCCGGCGTCGCGGACGCGCTGCGCGCGCGGCTGCGCGGCTCGCTCCGCGTGGTGCTCGCCGCCGCGGCCTGCGGCGTGATGGCCGCGGTTCCGGGGTTCGTGCTGCCTGCGCTCGGCGCCGTGTACGTCGACCGCGTGCTCCTGGAGGGAGCCCAGCGCTGGCTGCCGTGGATGATCGCGATCGTCGCGGCGTGCATGGCGACCGCGGGTGCGCTCGCGTGGCTCCAGGTGTGGATCCTGGCGAAGCTCGAGCAGCGCATGGCGATCTCGGGCGCGGCCACGCTCATGGAGCACGTGCTCCGGCTGCCGGTCGACTTCTTCACCCACCGGTACGCGGGCGACATCGCGCAGCGCGTCGCGAGCGTCGAGGGCATCGCGGACATGCTCGCGTCGAAGCTCGCCCCGGCGGCCGTCGGGCTCGTGACCACCTCGGTCTTCGCCGCCGCGATGTTCGCCATCGACTGGCGCATGGCGTGCGTCGCGGTGGCGCTGGTCGGCGTGGTGCTCATCCTCGTGCTCCGCGCGGGCCGCGGGCTCGTCGACGGGACGCGCACGCTCGAGCGCGAGGTCGGGCTCGCGGCGGGAACCCTCTCGTCGGGGCTCTCCGCGATCGAGGGAATCAAGGCGTCCGGGCGCGAGTCGGAGCTGTTCGCGCGCATCGCCTCGGCGAACGCGCGCGTCGCGACCTCGGTGCAGTCGCTCGCGGTGCGCACCGCCGTGCTCGAGGCGATCCCCGAGCTCCTCGTCGCTCTCCTGGTGTCGGCCGCGGTGCTCGCCTTCGGCGGGTGGCAGGTCATGCACGGGCACATGACGATCGGCGCGCTGCTGGCGTTCCAGACGCTCCTCATCGCGGCGCTCGGCCCGGTGCTCCAGGTCGCCTCGCTCGGCCAGGAGATCCAGGAGCTCCGGGCCACCATGGCGCGCATCGACGACGTCATGCGAAACCCGGTCGATCCGCTCGCGCTTCCCTCGGCCGCCGCGCCGGCGAGCGCCGCGCCGGCGAGCGCCGACGCGATCGAGTTCCGCGACGTGACCTTCGGCTACAGCGAGTCCGCGGACCCGCTGCTCCGCGGCTTCTCGCTGCGCGTGGGGCCCGGGCGCCGCGTGGCCATCGTCGGGGCCTCCGGCTCCGGCAAGAGCACGGTCGCGCGCCTCGCGTGCGGCCTGTACGCGCCGTGGTCGGGCGAGGTGACCGTCGACGGGCGGCCGCTCGCCTCCGTCTCCCGGGCCGAGCGAGCGACGCTCATCGCGGCGGTGGGGCAGTCGCCCATCCTCTTCGAGGGATCGCTGCGCGAGAACCTTTCGCTCTGGGACCCGTCGATCCCCGACGAGTGGATCCGCGAGGCGGTGGCCGACGCCGGGCTCGCGGGGCTCGCGGACGCGCGCGGCGGGCTGGGCATGCCGGTCTCCGAAGGCGGCTCGAACCTCTCGGGCGGCGAGGCGCAGCGCGTGGAGATCGCTCGCGCGCTCGCGCGCCGGCCATCCATCCTGGTGCTCGACGAAGCGACGTCCGCCCTCGACGCGACCACGGAGTCGCAGATCGACCGCGCGCTCAGGCGCCGCGGGTGCGCGTGCATCGTCGTCGCCCACCGGCTGAGCACCGTGCGGGACGCCGACGAGATCATCGTGCTCGACGCCGGCGAGGTGGTCGAGCGCGGCTCGCACGAGGAGCTCCTCGCGCTCGAGGGCGCCTATGCCGCGTTCGTCCGCGGCGGGGGGCAGGGATGAACCTGCCCGGCCTCGCTCGCGACTTCGTCGCCCACGGCGGCCGCCAGCGCACGGTCGACGGGCGCGATCACCTCGACCTCGGCACCGCCGCGGCGGGCTGGGCGGTGGCCCAGGGCATGGTGAACGTGTTCGCGGCGCCCGTGCGCGCGGACGGTTCCGCCGGGCGCCGCATCTACCTCGGGACCGTGGCGCCCGGCGGTTTCATCCCGACCATGGCGCCGCAGCTCGCGGGCACCGGCGCCACCGCGATCGCGGTGCCCGACGGGCGCGCGACCGTCGTGCCGGCGCCGGGCGAGCTCACCGGCGCGGCGGCGGGCGACCTCGAGGCCGCCAGCCGCGCGTTCGCGCGCGTGATGCTGCCGCCCGACGTCCGGGCCTCCGATGCCGCCGCTTCGGACGCGTTGCTCGCGCTCGCGTTCCGCGTGGGGGCGCTTGTCGCGGACGACGGCCAGGCGGTCACCGGTGCCGTGACCCAGCGGGCCGGCCAGCCCGAGGCGGGGCGCCGTGCGTTCCGCCAGATGCTCGGCGCGATCTTCGCGGGCCGCGACGAGGTCCTCAACGTGAGCCCGGCGCTCCCGGTGATGCTGCGGGCGTGCCGCCACGTGGCCGTGGCCGCGGGCGTGCCGCTCTCGGTGATCCCGCGCCGCATCCCCGACGACCCGCTCACGCCTGCGCCCGAGGCATTCGCCGTCGCCGCGCGCATCGGTTGCCGTCGGGCACGGCTGCCGGGCCGCTGGTGGGCCGCCGACCGCGGCCCGATGCTTGCGTTCCGCGAGGGGAGCGCGCCGGTCGCGCTGGTGCCGGGGCGATGGGGCGGCTACCGGGCGTTCGTCTACGAGCCGGGCGCCCAGCCCCGCCCGGTGCCGGTGGACGCGGCCTTCGCGGAGTCGATCGACCCGGAGGTCGTGCTCTTCGAGGCGCCGCTGCCGGGCGAGGCCGCGACCCTCGGTGCGCTCTTCGCGTTCCTGCTCCGCGGCTGCGCGCCCGACCTCCTCGTGGCGGCCGCCGTCGCCGCGGGCGCCAGCCTCCTCAACCTCGCGGTGCCGTTCGCGACCGGGCTCCTGGTGAGCCGCGTGATCCCGTCCGGCGATGCCCTGTCGCTCGTCGCGCTCGGGCTCGTGCTCGGGTCGACCATCGTCGCGACCGCGCTCTTCGACCTCGTCTCGAGCTTCCTGCTGCTGCGGGTCGAGGGGCGCATCACGATCCGCGGCGCATCGGCGGTCCTGCTGCGCACGCTCCGGCTGCCGCTCGAGTTCTTCCAGCGGCACTCCGTGGGCGAGCTCTCCGAGCGCATCGGCGCGCTCGAGGAGCTGGAGCGCCGCGTCACCGGGTCGATGGTGTCCGCGGTGGTCGGCGGCGTCTTCTCGCTCACCTACCTCGTGCTCATGGCGGCGATCGACCCCGTGGCCGGGGCGGTGTCGCTCGCCGCGTTCCTCGCGATCTTCGCCGTCACCGCGCTGGTGGCCCGGCGCCAGGGACGGTGGGCCGCCGATGCCGCCGAGCGGAGCGGCCGCCTCGGCGGCTTCGCGCTGCAGCTCATCTCGGGCGTCGAGCGCATCCGCACCACGTGCACCGAGGAAGCCGCCCTCGTGCAGTGGCTCCAGCGGTACCGGCCCGAGCGGCGCGCGATGTACCTCGCCGCGCTCGCCGGCGGGTGGCTGCGCGTCATGGGCGTCGCGGTCCCGTTCGCGGCCGCGGCGCTCCTCTGGTGGCGCTTCGCCCACGTGCCGGGCACCGAGGAAGCGCGCGTCGCGTCGTTCATGGCCTTCAACGCCGCGTTCGGCGCGGCCCTCGCCGGCATCACCGCGCTCGGCTACGCCATCGGCGACTTCTCGGAGGCCGCGCCGCTCCTCGGTCGGCTCCGCCCGATCCTCGAGGCCGCGCCCGAGGCCTCGGACCGCGCCGAGCCCGCGGGCCCGCTCTCGGGCGCGGTGGCGCTCCAGGGGGTGCGCTTCGCCTACCCGGGCTCGCCGGGCGAGGTGCTGCGCGGCGTGTCGTTCGAGGCCGTGCCCGGCGACTTCGTCGCCGTGGTGGGTGCGTCCGGCAGCGGCAAGTCCACGCTCGTGCAGCTGCTCCTTGGCCTGCGCCGGCCCACCGCGGGCAAGGTGCTCTTCGACGGCCAGGACCTCTCGAAGCTTGAACCCGTCTCGGTGCGGCGGCAGGTCGGCGTCGTCGGGCAGCACAGCAAGGTGCTGCCCGGTTCGATCATGGAGAACATCGTCGGTGCGTCGCTCGTGGGTCCCGAGGAGGCGTGGGCCGCCGCCGAGGCCGCGGGCCTCGCGGACGACATCCGCGCGATGCCCATGCAGATGCACACGTTCGTCAGCGAGCAGACGCTCTCGGGCGGGCAGCTCCAGAAGCTGCTGATCGCGCGGGCGCTGGCGACGAACCCGCGCATCCTGGTGTTCGACGAGGCGACGAGCGCGCTCGACGAGGTGTCGCAGGGCCACGTGTCGCGCAACCTCGAGTCGCTGGCGGTCACGCGCATCGTCATCGCCCACCGCCTGAGCACGGTGCGGCGCGCCGACCGCATCCTCGTGCTCGCGCGCGGCGAGATCGTGCAGTCCGGGACCTTCGACGAGCTCGTCTCGGCGGAGGGCCCGTTCCGCGAGCTGGTCCGTCGCCAGCTGCTCGAGGTGCCCGGCGCAGGCACGGGGGCCACGCCGTGACCGTCCGCGACGCCCATGCGGATGCCGCGTGCGTGCCCGCCGCGGCGATGGCAGCCGTCGTCCTGCTCGCGGGCTGCGATTCGCCGTACCAGCGGCAGGGCATCCTGTCCGACGACGTGGCGCAGCGCCTCGCCACGATGGAGTCGGGCGATGTCTCGCGCCTCGGCGAGGCGGGCCCGCTGGCGTCGTCCATCGTGGCGCCCCCGACGCCCGAGGAGCTGGCCGCGCTGCAGCCGGGCCAACGCGGGCTGGAGGTCGACCTGGCCGAGGTGCGCGCGGCGACGCTCGAGAACAACCTCGGGATCAAGGTCGTGCGCATCGACCCCGCCATCGCCAACGAGCGCGTGCTGCGGGAGCGCGCGAAGTTCGAGTGGACCTTCGGGATCGGCGCCGAGGGCGGGCGCAACGTCAACTTCGCGCCCCCGCTCCAGGCCGAGATCTGGAACGCCGAGGTGCGCCCGAACCTCAACATCCCGCTCGCCGACGGCGGGCAGCTCGACGTCGACTGGCGCCTGATGTACTTCGACGACCAGTTCCCCAGCCTCGTTCCCGAGGACAGCAACGGCTACCAGAGCGTGCCACGCGTGTCGCTGAGCCAGCCGCTCCTGCGCGGCGGCGGCCGCCTCGTCAACGAGTCGAGCATCCTGCTCGCCGAGTTCGGCCAGCGCCGCGTCGAGGTGCGCACGCGCCTCATGGTGCACCGCCTGCTGGCCGACGCCGAGCGCGCGTACTGGCGCGCGTACGGCGCGCGGCGCGCCTTCGACATCGCGGTGGACGGGTATCGCCGTGCCGTCGAGCAGGTCGCCGTGGCCGAGCGGCTCGCGCAGTCGCGCATGGCCGCGACCACGGAGGTGATCAAGGCGCGCTACCTCGCGGTGAGCCAGGTGGACGACGTCATCGCGGCGAGCGAGCTCTTCCGGTCCCGCTCGCGCGAGCTGAAGCAGGCGATGAACCGGCAGGACGTCCCCCTGGACGACTCCGTCGTGCTCGGCTTCTCGTCGCCGCCCGAGGATCGCCAGTACAGCTTCGTCGCGCAGGCGGTCCTCGAGACCGCGCTGCGCCAGCGAAGCGACATGATGGAGGCGGAGCTCGCGATCGCCGAGTCGACGCTCGGCATCCAGGTCGCCCAGAACGGGCTGCTCCCGCGGCTCGACGCCTTCGGCACCGCCGCACCCGTCGGCTTCGGGCAGTCGCTCGGGGGCGCGGTGAGCGACACGGGCGCCGACGCATCGACCGTCTTCTCGTTCAACGCGGGCGTGCGGCTCGAGGTTCCCCTCGGGAACGAGGCCGCCAAGGCGGACCTGCGGATGGCGCTCTACCGGCGCCTCCGTGAGCTCGCGACGAGCCAGGACCGCCGGCAGACCATCACGCGCGAGGTCTTCGACGCGGTCTCCCGCACGGGCACGGGCTGGCAGGCGATGGTGTCGACGCGCCAGGCCGTGGACCTCGCGGCGCGCGCCTACGACGGCGTGCGCACGCTCTACGAGCGGCGATTCGCGACCATCACCGACCTCACGCAGTCGCTCACGCAGCTCACCGAGGCGCAGCGCGCGCAGGCCATGGCCGAGGTCGGCTACCAGCTCGCGCTGCTCGACCTCGCCGACGCGTCCGGACTGCTCCCCGGAAAGGCCGGGCTCTCGATCGATTCGGACATCCCGATTCCCGCACCGGAGGCCGGCGACCCCGGCAGCGATCCCGAGGCCTTCCTCGACGTGCCGCCGCTCCTCGAGGCGGAACGCACGACCCCCGGCGCGCCTGCGCCGGGGGCCGGGTGATTCGGGTGGTCGAGCCCGCTCGCGCCGTCAGCGGCGCTTGGAACCGAGGTTGCTCGCCTTCACGGCGGATCCCGCGGCCCGGCCCTTCGCGGCGGTCGGGACGCGCGCGGCGGTCGACTTGGAGATCTTGCCTCCCTGGACCTTCGCGAGGTCGGCGGCGTTGAGCTTCTTGCTGTTGGTCATGGGCTTCCTTTGGTTCTTGGCCATGGGGCTGACGATAGGGCCGATCGGGCGATCGCGCGACTTCCCGCCGGAATCCATGGTCGGATGGGATCGCGGGTCGTGCAAGGACACCTCCGCGGAATCACGGCCGATTCGGACCTTGGGCAAGAAAAACCCCTTGGAGGCGTGACTCCAAGGGGCATCTGTTTCTCCGCGGCCCTGCCAGGCGCGCGAAGGGAGTGGACGTGATGGGCCGTTTCCCCCAACACGAGAACGCAGGTTCCGGGGTCGGCCCATCACGGAATCCCGAGCGAATGCCCGCGGAGCCCATGGCGCGGGTGCCGGTCCAAGGACGTCCTATAACGAAATCATTGAGACCATTCGTGGCCCGACCGTGATGGGCGGTCGGTTCAGTTGCCGTTCATCCTTCCGTGACCGTCGCCGCGTGGTCCAACTTCGATCCCCTGGCTGACTCGCGCCTCGCGTTCGTCGCGGCGGAGGCATCCATCCTGGTCGACGGCGTCCCCGTCATCCGGCGGGAGCTGCTCCGGATCGACGAAGCCGCGCGTCGCTTCGTCGTTCGTTCGCCGCGCTCGAACGCGCACGCCCGGATGGACTTCGGGCTGTCCGGCGTCGATGCCGTGCTCGTCGGGCCGGACCGCGCGAGCCTGGAGATCGACCTGCTCGTCGGCGGAATGCGCGCGCTCGCCGTCGATGCGTGGGCGATGTGCGCCCGCGATGCCGCCGAGGTCTGCCTGCTCGACGCGTTCGGCCGGTCCGTGATCCCGGACCTGTGCGCGCGCGACGCATCGATGACCCCGATGGTGATCGCCCCCGGCCGCTACCTGCTGCAGGCAGCCACGGACTCGGGCCCGTGCGTGGTGCGGTTCGGCCCGAACGCGGTCGGCGCGATCGCGCAGCCGACCTGAGCGGAGCCGACCGGATCAGGCGATCGCGGCCGCGAGCTGGTCCGCGAAGAGCGTCGCCGACTGCGGCCGGTCGGCCGGGTCGCGCGCGAGCGCACGGTCGATCACGGCGGCGAGGCGTTCGTCGAGGAGCGGGTTCGCCTCCGACGCCGGGACCCGGCGGTCGAACAGGATGGCCTTCAGGAGCGCCATCGCGCCGCGGTCCTCGATCTCGTACGGAAGGCGGCCCGTGAGCAGTTCGTACAGCACCACCGCGCACTGGTAGACGTCGGTGGCCGGCCCGATCCGGCCGGACTTGCCGTCGGCCTGCTCGGGGCTCATGTAGGCGAACGTGCCGACGAGGTTTCCCGTCTCGGTGTGGAAGCCGGTGCGCTGCCCGTCGTCGCGGTGCAGGCGGGCCACGCCGAAGTCCACCAAGCGCACGCGCCCCGAGTCCTCGACCAGGATGTTGTGGGGCTTGATGTCGCGGTGGACGACTCCGGCGGCGTGCGCGTGGGCCAGCGCGCCGAGCACCTCGATCATCGCGCCCGTGCGGCGCGCGATCGCGGCGGTCTCGGCGGACGCCCACGCGTCGATGCAGCGCCCGCGGACGAACTCCATCGCGAGGTACACGTGCCCGTCGGGCGTGTGGCCCGTCTCGAACAACTGCACGATGCCCGGGTGCCTGAGCCGCGAGAGCACCCGGCACTCCTGGCGGAAGCGGTGCAGTCCCGAGGACGACGCGCACGAGTTGATCACCTTGACGGCCACGGTCCGGCCGTTCTCCAGGCTCTCGGCCTCGAACACTCGGCTCGAGCCCCCGTGCGCGAGCCGCCGGACGAGCCGGTAGCCGAGGACCTCGGGCATGCGCTCGGGCACGCTCGATGCCGGGGTGGGCGCGCGGTCGGCCGGCAGGTCCACTGCGGAGTCGCTGGCCTCGAGCAGCATCCGGACCTCGTCGCGGGTGCCGTCATCGAGGTCCGCGGTCGCCAGGAACTCGTCGCGCTGCTCGCGCGGCAGGTCCACCGCCGCGTCGAAGACGCGGCGCACCGCCGTCCAGCGCTCGGCCGGGGCCGCGCTCACGCGGCCTCCGTGGCGCCCTCGGCAAGCGATGCGGCGCTCGACGTGCGCCCGTACTGCTTCTCGAGGAATGCCCGCGCGAAGCGCCAGTCGCGCTCCGCGGTCGGGATGCTGGTGCCGTTCAGCCTTGCCACGTGCTCCATCGAGAGCCCGCCGAACACGCGCAGCTCGGCGACCTTCGCGCTTCGCGCATCGATCTTCGCGAGCGTGGCCAGCGCGTCCTCGAACTCCAGGACGCCGGCCACGTCCGCTCCGGCGTCCGCGGGCTCGAACGCCGTGACGTCGGCTGCCCGCTTCCCGCCGCCGCGCTTCTTGCTGCGGCGCCGGCGCGCGTGGTCCACCAGCACGCTGCGCAGCACCGTGGCGGCCGTGGCGAAGAAGTGCTCCTCGCCCTCGAATTCCTCGACGTCGCGCTCGGCGAGCTTCATGAAGGCCTCGTGCACGATGGCGGTCGGCTGAAGCGTGTGGCCCACGGGCTGGTGCCGCATGAACATCGACGACAGCTCCTTGAGCCGCACGTAGATGCCCTCGAACAGCTCGGGAAGCGAAGGCGGGGACGAATGATTTTCGTTTGGCAGGGCAGGCATGGGAACCACCGCAGGGAACTTCACGGCCTGAGTTCACGCGCTCAGGTCGTACCCGTTCGGACGTCCCTTGTTCCCGCACCCCGCACGGTCCAGCAACGGACCGTGCTCCACGAGGGAAATGTGCCGCGAGTTCCGGGCAGGTCAAGCCATTCTTCCGCGGGAAATTGCGATTCAGGCGGCGTGCGCGGCGCGTCTGTCCCATCGATGCGCATTCAGAACGGGTTTGTTCGCGGGTTCGTGGCGCGCATCCGCAAGGTTATTGCGCATTTCGGCCGGCCGTGGGGCTCGGCGGTCCGCCCTACGATTGTCGTTCCGTTGTGAGGATCTCCCATGCCACACGCCGCCACCGCCTTCCGTGAGCCTCCCGCCTCGCCCTCCGCCGGCCGGGTCTACAACTTCTCGGCCGGGCCCGCGGCCATGCCCGAGTCGGTGCTGCTGCAGCTCCGCGAGGAGATGCTCGACCTCTTCGGCACCGGCATCGGATTGCTCGAGCAGAGCCACCGCGGCGCCGCCTACGACCGGATCCTGGCCGAGGCGTTCGAGGCGGTCGATGCCTGCGCGGGGCTCGGGGATGACTGGGCCACCATCTTCGTCCCGGGCGGCTCGATGCAGCAGTTCTCGCTGATGGCGCTGAACTTCGTGCCGAGGGACGGATGGGCCGCGTTCGCCGACACCGGGCTTTGGGCCCACAAGGGCGAGCACGAGACGTCGTGCGTGCGGCGGGTGCGAAAGGTCTTCGACGGCAAGGCGGTCCGGTACGACCACGTGCCGGCCGACTCGGAGATCGCCGATTGCTCGGGCGCCGCGTACCTCAGCTACTGCTCGAACAACACGGTCGAGGGCACGCAGTTCGCGCGGCCGCCGCGGGTGGCCGCGCCGCTCTTCTGCGACGCCACGAGCGACATCTTCTCGCGCGAGTACGACCTCGCGGCCCACGACCTCGTGTTCGCCAGCGGCCAGAAGAACCTCGGCGCGAGCGGCATCACCATGGTGCTCGTGCGCCGAGCGCTGCTCGAGCGCGCCGATCGGTCGCTGCCGCCGATGCTGAGCTACGCGCACTTCGCGCGCACCGAGTCGCGCCCGAACACGCCCCCCACCTTCGGCGTGCGCGTGATCGGGCTGATGGCGAGGTGGACCGCCGACCACGGGGGGCCCGCCGCGTTCGGCCCCCGCAACCGCGCGAAGGCCGCGCACGTCTACGCCGCCATCGACCGCAGCGGCGGCTTCTATCGCCCGTCGATGCGCGCGGACTGCCGCAGCGACATGTCGATCAGCTTCCAGCTGCCGAGCGACGCGCTGGTCGACCGCTTCGTCGCGGAATCCGAGCGCGAGGGGCTGTGCGGCCTGCGCGGTCACCGCGAGTGGGGCGGGATCCGTGCGTGCGTCTACAACGCGTTCCCCGCGAAGGGCTGCGAGCTGCTCGCGACCTTCATGGACGAGTTCGCGCGTCGCAATGGGTGAGGACGCGACGCGGCCCGGACGGCCGGCACCCGCCGCGGGCGTCGGCGCGGGAGTCCGCGCGGCTTGGTGGGCGATCGCCGGCTCCTTTGCCGCGTTCGTGATCGCGTGGCCGTGGATCGGCGGCCTCGTGGTCATGAACGACGACCTCAAGTTCGTGCGCATCATCGGCCGCGACGGCCTGTGGGACCGCATCGCGCATGCATGGACGACGCTTCCGACGTTCCGTCCGCTGGAGTACGCCGTCGGCTGGACGTGCGACCCGTGGTCGCTGTCGCCCGGCGCCGTGCCATGGGTGCAGGCGGCGGGGATGCTCGCGTTCTGCGCGGCCGTCGGGTGCATCGCCCGGGTCGCATGGCCGGCGAGGCCCTCGGCCGCCCCGGTCGCGGTCGCGCTCGCCATGCTCTCGCCGGCGGCGTCGGTCTCGGCATGGCAGGCCGACACCTGCTCGCAGACGTGGACCGCGGCGCTCGGGCTGTGGTCGTCGCTCCTCGCGTGGCGGGCGGTGGCGCAGGGCCGCGGCCGGGCCCCTTCGACGGCGCCGATGACGGCGCTCGTGGTCGCGCTCGCGATCGGCGTGCTCGCCAAGGAGAACATGTACGGCTGGGGCCTCGGCATCGCCATCGCGTGCGCGGCGACGTCGGTCGCCTCGGTCGTGTCGGCCCGGGACCGGTCATGGCGCGCGGCGTGGGTGGCCGTGCCCTGCATCGCGGTTCCCGCCGCGCACGCCGCGATGCGCTGGACGACCGGCGGCCTCGGCTCCGTCTCCACGGACGGCGACCTCGGTCGCTATTCGGTGGAGCTCGGGACGAACCTCCTCGTCAACGTGGCGATGTCGGCGGGTGCGCTCCTCGGCAACGGCCCCTTCCACCTGCTCACCGACGATGCCGCACACGCGGCGCTCCGCGTGCTCCCGTTCGTCGCGGTGCTCGCGGCGCTCATGGTCATCGGGGTGGCGGCGGCGTTCGCGTGGATCAACCGCGGCGTCGAGGGGACGCCGCGCCTCCGCGACGAATGGGGCGGGGCGCTCCTGCTGCTCCTGGTGGCCGCCATGAGCCTGGCACCGACGCTCCCGATGGGGCAGGTGGGCGAGCTCTACGGCATGGGCGCGAACGCCGCCACGGCGGTGCTGGTGGCCGGGTGCGCGTGCGCGCTGTGGTCGCCCGCCGCGCGCGACGAGGTCGCGATCGGGCGCGGCGTCGCCGTGCTCGGGTTGTCCGCGCTCATGGCGATCGGCACCCTCGGCCTCGCCGGCCGCGCGGGCCACTTCCGCGCCACGTGGGCCGCCGCGCGCACGCTGAACGACCGGATCGCGACGCGCGCGCGCGATGCCGAGGCATCGGGCCGGGACCTCGTGGTGTACTTCGGCGCGCCCTGCCTCAACGGGCGCACCTACGGGCAGTACGTGTGCCCGGCCGTCCAGGCCGTCGACGTCGCGGAGTCGTCGAAGTGGCTGGACGCGGCCACTCCCCGTGCCCGCGTGCTCCTCACCTCCGAGGTGCCGCCGGCGCAGCCGGGCCCCGACGACCTCGTGCTCGACTGCCTCGACCTTCCCGTGCGGCCGTCGTATTGACGGGCGGGCTCACTTCTTCCCGCCGAACATCCCGCCGAGGCCGTCGCCCACGCCCTTGAGCGCGTCGCCGACGCCCTTCGTCGCCTCCTTCAGCGACTCGCCGATGACGGTGCCCGCCTGGCCGAGCGCGTCGGTGACGCCCTTGCCGACGGCCGCGGGCAGCCGCGTGCCCATGTCGGCGACCACCGCGCCCATCACGGCCTCGAAGGCCTCGCCGGTGATCTGCGCCGCGAGATCCCCGGCGGACGCCCTGCTCGAGATGTCGCGCGCCTCGACCTTCGCGAGCTTCGCCAGCACGGGCACGTCCTTGCCGGACGGCTTCTCGGAGAGGTGGACCTCGGTGTCGGTGAGCGTGAGGCGGCGGATGATGACCTCGATGCCGGGGCCTCCGGCGGCGGGCTTGGCGTCCTTGGGATCCTTCTGCTCGGCATCCCCCATGCCCTTCACCAGCTCGGCGATGTTGTTGCGCGTGCCGTCGAGCAGGAACCACACGCCCACGCCGTCGAGCTCGATGGCGTCCAGCACCAGCCTGCTCGTCGAGCTCTCGCCCGAGACGTCCACCGCGATGCGGCGTGCGACGAGCGCGTGCGGCGGCTCGAAGCCCTTCGGGTTGCCCACCTTCACGTCCTCGACGACGATGGCCGCGCCCCAGACGTCGATGGTCACCGAGCCGATCTCGACCGGGACCCTGAGCACGCCCGACGCCGCGCCGCGCGCGATCGCGGTCGCGACGGGGTTGCGGACGGCATAGGCGACGACCGCGAGTCCCAGGAGGACGGAGGCGGCGATGACGGCGATGCGAGCGGGGCGCTTCATGGGACGCAAGGTAGGGACGCCGCGTGCGCGCCGTCAACCGGACGCTTCCGCGACGCGAGGGCCCGCGCAGCGGCCGTCGCGGCGAAGCACGCCCCCAGGGCGGCCGCCACGCAGCCCGCGGTCGAGAGCTCGCGCACCCCCGAGGCGTCGAGGCCGGCGACGGGTGCCGCGACGCACGCGGCCACGTGCCCGAGCACCGTCGCCGCGCACCCGAACGCCGCGGCCAGCGCGGCCATCGGGACGAGCCGCGCGCAGGCGAGCCGCGCCGCGCACGCGGGCACCACCAGCATGCCGACGACGATGACGCTCCCGAGCGACTCGAAGCACGCCACGCACGTGGCGGTCGCCATCGCGCCCACGACCGCGTCGCAGGCCGCCGGGCGCGCGCCCGCGGCACTCGCGAACCCGCGGTCGAAGCTCGACGCGAGGATGGGCCGCCACGCGAGCGCCGCGACCGCGACGTTCGCCGCCGCCGCCGCCGCGATCACGAGCGCCGCGCGCGGGACCTCGCGGCCCCCGGCCGTCACGCGGTCGAGCGGCGCGAACTCGATGGCGCCGAAGAGGACGCACGACGGGTCGATGTCGACGCCGTCGGCCGCCCGGACCACGAGCGCCAGGCCGAGCGCGAACAGCACCGTGTACGCGATGCCGAGGGCGGCGTCGCGCTCGACGCGGAGCCGTCGCCGCAGGAACTCGCTGCCCGCCGACATCGCGACCGCCGCGACCGCGGCGCCGCCCGCCATCCATGCGAGGTCGCGCGTGCCCGAGAGCAGGAACGCGCCCGCGATCCCCGGCAGCACCGCATGCGCGATCCCGTCGGCCGCCATCGACTGCCTGCGCGCCACGAGCAGCGTGCCCGGGACGGCGCAGGCGACGGCCGCGAGCGCGCCGATCGCGATGATCCAGCCGTCGACCTCGGGCGTCCACGCGCGGAGGGCATCGATCGCGGCGTGCGCGCGGCTCATGCCGTCGCCCCCGTGCCCGCGCCGCGCGCGCGCGGCGCCGCAACGAGCGATGCCGCGAGGATCGCCGCGCACGCGAGCACGACGAAGGGACCCGTCGGCGCGTCCTCGATCGCGGCGCTCGCGATCGTCCCCGCGACCGCGCCCGCCGCGCCGAGCACCGCCGCAAGCGCCGTCATGGCGCCCATCGTCCGGCACCATGGCCGCGCCGCGGCCGCCGGGATCACCAGCAGCGCCACCGAGAGCACCAGGCCCACGGCGCGCATGCCCGCAACGATGTTCGCGACGGCAAGCGCCGACACGAGCGCGTCGAGCCGGCCCGTGGGCCGGCCGACCGACCGCGAGAAGTCCTCGTCGAACGCGAGCGCCCGCAGGTCGTGCCGGAACGCGGCCGTGAGCGCGACGCTCGCCGCGGCCACGGCGGCGGCGACGTGCAGGTCGGCGCGCACCAGGGTCGCGGCGTCTCCCGTGACCAGCGACTCGAGCCCGGCGCCGTGCCCGCCCTCGACCTGCTGGAGCGCGCTCAGCATGGCGGTCCCGAGCCCGAAGAGGCTGCCCAGCGCGATGGCCATCGCGGCGTCGGCGGGGAGCCGCGTGGCCCGGCGGATCCAGTGGACCACCGCGATGCCTGCGAGGGCCCCGAGCGCCGCGCCCGCGACCAGCGCCCACGGCTCGCGCCCCGTTCCGCCGAGCGAGAGCGAGAGCGCCCCGGCGCCCACGATTCCCGGAAGCGTCGCGTGCCCCGCCGCGTCCCCGAGCAGCGCGCGCCGACGGAGCACCAGCAGGGTGCCCACGACGCCGCACGACGCGCCGAGCGTCGCGGTGGCGGCGAGCACGGTGCGCGCGTGCGGGTCCTCGAGGAGCCCGGCGAGCGCGGCGGTCATGCGGTCGCCTTCCCCGAGTGCGGTGCGTCGCCGTAGGTCCGGGCGAGCCATGCGGCGGTCATCACGTCGCGGGCCGCGCCGTGCGCGACGACCGTCCCGCGAACGAGCACCGCGTCGTCGAAGCGCTCGCGGACCGTCTCGAGGTCGTGGTGGACGACCACCACCGTGGTGCCGCGGTCGCGCAGCCCGGAGAGCAGGGCGAGGAGGTCGCGCTCGGTGGTCGCGTCGATCGAGGCGAACGGCTCGTCGAGGAGCACGAGGTCCGCGCGTTGCGCGAGCGCGCGCGCCATGAACGCGCGCTGCTGCTGGCCTCCCGAGAGCTCGCCGATGGGCCGTGCCGCGAGGTCGGCGAGGCCCACGTCCGCGAGCGCCTCGAGCGCCTCGCGACGCGCGCGGCCCACCCGCAGCCCGAACCACCCGAGCCGGGCATGCGCGCCCATCTCGGCGACCTGCCGCACCGTGATCGGGAAGTCCCAGTCGACGGCCGCGCGCTGCGGGACGTAGGCCACGCGCGTCCGGCACGCGTCGATCGGCCCGCCGAGGACGCGCACGGACCCGGTGCAGGGCAGCATGCCCATCACCGCGCGGAGCAGCGTGCTCTTGCCGGCACCGTTCGGGCCCACCACCGCGGTCATCGTGCCCGCATGGATGCGGAGCGTCGCGTCGCGCAGCACCGTCCGGCCGCCGTACGAGACGGCGAGCGAATCGGTCGCGACCGCGACGGCCCGGTCGCCGGACGTCATGGCGAGGTCCCCTCCCGGCCGAGCCCGGAGGCGTCGCCTCCGAGCGCCGCGACGATGGTGCGCGCGTTCTCGAGCATCATCCCCTCCCAATCCCCGGCCGGCGTGCCGGGAGCGCCGAGCGCGTCGGAGTGCAGGGTCCCTCCCGTCTCGAGCCGCGCGCCGCGCGCCCGCGCGCCCTCGACCAGCGCCGCCACCGCCCGGTCGGGCACGCTCGTCTCGACGAACACCGCCGGGACGCCGCGGGCGACCACCTCGTCGAGCAGCGCGCGGAGGTTGGCGAGCCCCGTCTCGGACTCGGTGGAGAGTCCCTGGACGCCACGCACCTCGATCCCGAACGCGGCGCCGAAGTAGCCGAACGCGTCGTGCGCGGTGACGAGCAGGCGGCGCCCGGGCGGGATGGTGGCGATCGCCGCGCGCACGCGCTCGGCGACGCGCTCGCAGCGGAGGCCGAAGGCGGCCGCGTTCGCGACGTATCGGTCGGCGTGGCCCGGATCCTCGCGCGCCATGCACGACGCAAGGCCCTCGGCGGCCAGCGCCCACAGTGCCGGGTCCATCCACACGTGCGGGTCGGCCTGTCCATGGGCGTCCTCGGCGGTGCGCCAGCGGTCCATCGGGATCGCCGACGACGCCTCGAAGACGGTGCATCCGGAGCGCGCGAGCTTCGGGAGCACGTCCGCCATGCGGCCCTCGAGCCGCAGCCCGTTCGCGACGACCACGTCCGCGCGCGCGAGCGTGCGTGCGCCGCCCGCGGTGGGGCGCCAAAGGTGCGGGTCGACGCCCGCGGGCATGAGGCCCTCGATCCGCAGTCCCGGCACGCCGGCGCACACCGTGCGCGCAAGGTCCGCGCAGGGAGTGGACGTGGCGACGACGAGGCGGTCGCCCGGCCCGGCGGCGGCGTCCGCGCGCCCGCACGCGCCCGATGCGCACGCGATCGCCCCGAGGAGCACCGCAGCGAGGATGCGTTCGATCGCGCTTGACACGGGTGTAGCCTCGGCTACAAATGATAGCGCATGCGGCGACGCGCACGAACCCAGGCAGCCGAGCCATCCCCCGCGGCCGCGGCGGCCGCGGCCGCCGCGGCCGCCGCGTTCCCGAAGGTGCGCCGCGACCATGCCACCGAGACGGCCGAGGACTACGTCGAGGCGATCGAGGCGATCGCGCGTGCGCACGGGGCATGCCGGGTCACGGACCTCGCGCGGCACATGCGGGTCTCGCACGTGACCGTCGTGCGGACGCTCGAGCGCCTCGTCGCGGCGGGGCTCGTGGCGAAGGCGCCGTACGGGCCGGCCGCGCTCACGCCCGCCGGGGCGCGCATGGCGCGCGCGGCCCGCGACCGGCACGAGTGCGTGCTCGGGTTCCTGCGCGCGATCGGCGTTCCCGACCACGTCGCCGCGCGCGACGCCGAGGGTCTCGAGCATCATGCGTCGCCCGCGACGCTCGAGGCGATGGCGCGCTTCGTGGCGTCGGGCGGGCGCCGCCGCGCGGCCGCCGCCGCTCCCTAGACTCCTCCCCATGCCATCGCCCGGCCCCGGCTCGCCGTCCGACGACCGTCCGCTCGACCGGCGCACCGTGCTGGCGGTCGCGGTCGCGGCGCTCGGGTACTTCGTCGACCTCTTCGACCTCGTCCTCTTCTCGATCCTGCGCATCCCCAGCCTGAAGGCGCTGGGCATCACCGACCCCGACGAGCTGACCCGGGTCGGCAAGCGCCTGCTCGACATCCAGCTCGTGGGCATGCTCCTCGGCGGCATCGCCTTCGGCATGATGGGCGACCGGCTCGGGCGGCTGAAGACGCTCTTCGGGTCGATCCTGCTGTATTCGGCGGCGAACATCCTGAACGCGTTCGTCACCGACGTGTGGCAGTACGAGGTGCTGCGCTTCGTCGCGGGGTTCGGGCTCGCGGGCGAGCTCGGGGCGGGCATCACGCTCGTCGCGGAGCTGCTGCCGACCCGCAAGCGCGGCATCGGAACCACCATCGTCGCCACGGTCGGGCTTTCGGGCGCGGTGGCGGCCGGCATCGTGGGCGCGCGCGTGCCGTGGAACTGGTGCTACCTCGTCGGCGGGCTGATGGGGCTCGCGCTGCTGGCGATGCGCGTGGGCGTGGCCGAGAGCGGGCTCTTCGAGGGCACGCGTTCGGCCGCCGTCCACCGCGGCAACCCGCTGCAGCTGCTGTGGCCGCCGCGCCGGTTCCTGCGCTTCGCGATGGTGGTGATGTCGGCGATGCCGATCTGGTTCGTGGGCGGGGTGATGTTCGTCTTCGCCCCGGAGATCGGGCGCTCGATGGGCATCGAGGCGCCCATCGAGCCGCCGCTCGTGATCGCGTGGGCGTACGGCGGGGTCGTCGTGGGCGACGTGCTCAGCGGCACCGTCTCGCAGCTCCTGCAGAGCCGCACGCGCACCATCATCGGGTTCCTGGCGCTGCTCGCGGCGTCGATCGCGCTCTTCGCGGCGGTCGCGCCGCGCGGCCCGGAGTGGTTCTACGCGATGATGGCGGTCGTCGGCGCCGCGACCGGCTTCTGGGCGATCTTCGTCACGACCGCGAGCGAGCAGTTCGGCACCAACCTCCGCGCGACGGCCGCCACCAGCGCCCCGAACTTCGTGCGTGCGATGGCGGTCCCGATCACGTAGATCTGGCTCGCGATGAAG
>CAYSFS010000007.1:0-32656 GCA_964430235.1 uncultured Chitinophaga sp.
GCGTAGCTCAGCTTGGTAGAGCGCCTGCTTTGGGAGCAGGAAGTCGTCGGTTCAAGTCCGGCCGCCCCGATTGCATGCCCACCCTCCTCCTGCTCGGCTCGGGCGAACTCGGCAAGGAATTCGTGATCTGCGCGAAGCGGCTCGGCTGCCGGGTGGTCGCCGTCGACCGCTACGACGACGCGCCCGCGATGCAGGTGGCCGACGCGCGCGAGGTGATCGACATGCTCGACGGCACGGCCGTGCGGCGCGTGGTCCGCAAGCACCGCCCCGACTTCGTCGTCCCCGAGATCGAGGCGATCCGCACCGAGGCGCTGCTGGCCGTCGAGAAGGCGGGCACCGCGGTGATCCCCTCAGCGCTCGCCGCGCACCTCACGATGAACCGCGACGCGATCCGCTCGCTCGCGGCCGGGGAACTGGGGCTCCCCACCGCGCGCTACGCCTACGCCACCGACCCTGCGGCGCTCGAACGGGCCGTCCTGGGCCCCCGCGGGATCGGCCTGCCGTGCGTGGTCAAGCCCGTCATGAGCTCGAGCGGCAAGGGCCAGTCCGTGGCCCGCACCCGCGCCGAACTGGCCCGTTCATGGAAGTACGCGATCGCCGGCATGCGCGGCGACACCCGCACCGTGATCGTCGAGGAGTTCATCGACTTCGACTACGAGATCACGCTGCTCACCGTGAAGCACCGGAAGTCCGCGGGCGGCGGCACCTCGTTCGTGCGGCCCATCGGGCACCGCCAGGAGCGCGGCGACTACCGCGAGAGCTGGATGCCCTGCCCCATGAAGCCCGCGCTCGTGCGCAAGGCGCAGCGCATGGCCAAGGCCATCACCGACCGCATCGCGGGACCCGAGGGCGCCGGGCTCTTCGGCGTCGAGTTCTTCGTGAAGGGCGATCGCGTCATCTTCAGCGAGCTGTCCCCGCGGCCGCACGACACGGGCATGGTCACCATGGTGTCGCAGGACCTCAGCGAGTTCGAGCTGCACCTGCGCGCCATCCTGGGACTGCCGATCCCGCGCATCACGTACCGCGGGCCGTCCGCGAGCGCGGTGATCCTGGCCGACTTCGAGAGCACGCGGGCGCCCGAGTACCGCGGGCTCGAGAAGGCGCTCGCCGAGCCCGGCATCCAGGTGCGGATCTTCGGGAAGCCCACGGTGCGCCCGTTCCGGCGCATGGGGGTGGTGCTCGCGAACGCGGCCTCCGTGGAAAAGGCGCGTCGCGCGGCCGTGAAGGCGGCCGCGCGCGTGCGTGTCGTTGCTCGTTCCTGAGCGTTCCCCTGATCCCTCGTGCCGCACCCGGCGCGTTCCCGCGCGCCGGGCCCGGTGCTCCCGAAGCGGCCTCCCGCGCGATCAGCGCCGGCGCCGGTTGCCCGAGACCAGCCCGCCGACCGCGAGCAGCGCGACCGCGCCCGGCGCAGGCACCACGCTCGCGACGAGCGTGCCGCCCTCGGCGCCGAACATGCCGCCCGAACCGACCGCGACCTGCCACGAGAGGCCGTCGCCGAGCGCCGGTGCGGTGAAGGTGCCGGAGAACGTGACGTCGCCGAGCGCGTGGACCAGCGTGAAGCTGTCGCCGAGCACGGGGACGAAGTCGTTGAAAAGCGCGATCCGCAGGGTGCCGGCGAGCGCGAAGTCGCCCGTCACGACGAACTGGTCGAATTCCGGCGGGACCGAGGGACCGATGAGGCCCGAGTTGCGGCCGCCGAGGTTGAAGGTCGCCGTGGAGCCCGGCGCGACGGTCACGCTGCCGAAGATCTCGTAGATCGCGGCGGAGTTGGTGACGGTGGCCGAGGCGAACGAGGTCGCGGCGGCGGCGGCGGCGAACGAAACAACGGTCGAGAGGGAACGGCTCATGGGGAGGCTCCGGAGTCGGGAGGGGAAACGGGCGAGAACGACACACGTGAGCCCCGGGAAGGGCGCACGCACCCTTCACACGCAAGCGGCCGACCTGACCCATCACGCCCTCCCGAATTCTCCGTGGAATCGCGTTACAGGACCCGTTTGCTTGCGTCAGGACCGGGATTCTGAAAAGGAACCCGAACTGGAGCATTCGCGCTCGCTTGCGCCTGATCCAGGCCTAGTTTTCAGCCATGAACCGGACCCCGCCCGGAACCGTATCCACTGGGATGAAGACTGCCATCGCAGGACTCGCCGCCCTCCTCGCCTCCTCGACCGCGCTGGCCCTCCAGGCACCGCGCGGGCAGCTTGGCGGGCCGGCCGGACGGGACGGCTCGTGCGAGCTTGAGCAAAGCCTGCTCGCGCACACCCCGTGGATGATCGAGCTGCCGGGGAATCTCCCGGCATCCTTCTCGCTGACGCTCCCGATCGGCGGCGGCCTCGAGGTGATCGAGCTCCAGCGGTTCTCGAACCGGAGCGACCGCTACCAGGTGCTGGTCGACGTGGGCGGCGGCAGGCTCGAGCCGTCCGCACCCCCGGCGATCCGCACGTACCGAGGCACCGTCGCCGCCCGCCCCGGAACGCTGGTGAGCGGCTCGATCCTTCCGACGGGCTTCACGGGCATCGTCCGGCTCGAGGACGGCGAGACCTGGGTGGTGCAGCCGATGTCCGACTTCTGCGCGGCGCTCGGCGCGCCCGGCGCGCACGTGGTCTTCAACGCCAACGACGCGATCAGCGACGGGCGGGGCTGCGCCGTCGGCCGGCCCGGGTTCGAGAAGTTCGGCCGGCAGGGCGAGCGGCAGATCGGCGAAGGCGGCGCGGCGGGCCTCACGCCGTCGCAGGTCGAGATCGGGTGCGAGACCGACTACGAGTTCTTCCAGAGGAACGGCTCGAACGTCAACACCACGGTGAACGACATCGAGCTGGTGCTCAACAACGTGAACGCCGTGTACGACCGCGACCTGAACATCTTCCACGAGATCGGCACGATCGTCGTGCGGTCCTCGGTGGACGATCCGTACACCACGACCACGATCGACGGGCGGCTCAACGAGTTCAGCGCGAAGTGGGCCACCGCCCCCGAGTCGGGCATCTTCCGCGACATCTCGCACATGTTCTCCGGCGTTGCGTTCTCCGGCGGCACCATCGGCCTCGCGTACCTCGGGGCCGTGTGCGCCGGGGCGAACAGCATCCAGTACGGCGTCGTCGAGAGCCGCTACACGACGCAGGCGAACTTCCGCACGTCGCTGTCGGCGCACGAGCTCGGCCACAACTGGGATGCCACCCACTGCGACTCGGACGGTTCGGCCAACTGCAACATCATGTGCTCGGCGAACGGCTCGTGCGGCGGGATCTCGGGCAGCAACCTCCGGTTCAACACGCGCACGCAGAACGAGGTGAGCGCCCACCTGAACTCCGTGAGCTGCGACTTCGTCCGGCCCGAGGCGGTGGCGTTGCCGTTCATCGAGAACTTCGCGTCGACCACCTTCGCGAACGAGCGCTGGACGTACCGCGACGGCGCGGTGATCAACAACGCGGCGGTCGGCGAGCCCAGCGCGCCCAACTCGATGGCGCTCAACTCGACCGGCGCGAACGCCTACGACGACGACGAGGTCCGCACGAACTTCATCAAGCTCGCGGGCGTCGCGGGCAACGTGCTCGCCTCGTACTGGGTGAACCGCTCGGGCGTCGAGTCGGGCGAGACGTTCGTGGTGGAGTACCTGAACAACGCGCTTGACTGGGTGGTGCTCAACACGCTCACCTCCGACGGCACCAACCCCTCGGCCTTCACGCGCTACGAGCACGTGCTGCCGGCGAACGCCAAGCATGACCGCTTCCGCCTGCGCTTCCGCGTCAACGGCAACGACACCGGCGACACGTGGTACGTCGACGACGTGTCGGTCGCCACCGGCGCCGTCCCTCCGCCGGCGAACGACGAGTGCACGGGAGCGGCGACGGCGGTGGCGGGCGCGAACTCCTTCGACTCGACCAACGCCACTGCGGGCGCCCTCGCGATCCCGTCGAGCTGCTCCGCGAACGCGGCGACGACCATGGCGAAGGACGTCTGGTTCCTTCACCAGGCCGAGTGCGACGGCGAGCTCGCGATCACGCTCTGCGGCGGCACCGCCTTCGACACGCGGCTCGTGGTCTACGCGGCGGGCGCGACGTGCCCCGGCGCCGGTGCCCAGGTCATCGCGTGCAACGACGACGGGGCCGGGTGCGCCGACGGGGCATCCTCGGTCCGGTTCCGGACGGTGGCGGGCGCGTTCCACTACATCCGAATCGGGGGCGCCGCCGGCGGCGGCCCCGGCTCGTTCGAGATCTCCTGCCAGCGGGATTGCTTCGGCGACTTCAACGGCGACCGGAACATCGACGGCCTCGACCTGGGCGTGCTGCTGAGCCAGTGGGGCCAGGACGGTTCGGCCGACCTGAACGGCGACGGCTCGGTCGACGGCATCGACCTCGGCTCGCTGCTCTCCCGCTGGGGGCTGGGCTGCACCTGACGAGGGACCGCGCGCCGGACAGGGCGCCGCCCACGACCGCCAACCCCATGGCCCGGAGCGTTACGCTCCGGGCCATGTCGCATGACTTCGACCTGACGGGCCGCGTGGCGCTGGTGACCGGGAGCACCCGCGGGCTCGGGCGCAGCATCGCGATGGCGCTCGGGCGCGCCGGCGCGAGCGTGGCGATCAACTACCTGAACGACGAGGCGACCGCGGCGCGCACGCTCGCGGACTTCCGCGCGAAGGGGTTCCGGGGCGGGCTGTTTCGGGGCAACGTCGTCGACGAGGCCGACGTGCGACGCATGTGCGACGCGATCCGCGCGGAGCTCGGGCCGATCGACATCGTCGTGGTGAACGCGACTCCCGCGCAGCCGCACCGGCCCATCGAGGAGTACGGCTGGGACTTCTACCGCCAGATGCTGGACTTCTTCGTGAAGAGCCCGTACCTGCTCGCACGCGAGGTGCTGCCGCACATGAAGGCCGTGCGCCGCGGCCGCATCATCAACATCACGAGCGAGGTCTTCGAGCGCGGCGTGGGCAACTTCAGCGCGTACGTGGCGGCGAAGGGCGCCCAGGTCGGATGGACCCGCAGCATGGCCACCGAGCTCGCGCCCTGGCACGTCACCGTCAACGCCGTCGCGCCCGGGTGGATTCCGGTCGAGCGGCATGCGGACGACCCGCAGCACGTGAAGGACGCCTACGAGGCGCTCATCCCGATGGGCGCGTTCGGCGTCCCGGAGGACGTGGGCGGCGCGGTCACGTACCTGGCGAGCGACGCGGCCCGCTTCGTCACGGGCCAGTCCATCCACGTCAACGGCGGGATGACCGTCTTCTGAACCGATCGGCCGCGGCCGGAAGGGACACCGATGCGCACCTCCTTCGCCATCCTCGCGCTCGCCTGCACGGCGGGCTGCGCAACCCACGGGACCACCATGCAGCACGAGGACGCGGGGATCGAGATGACCGGCTGGGGCACCGTGGACGGGAAGCCGGTCCACCTGTGGACCCTGCGCAACGGCAAGGGCATGACGATGCGGGTCACCGACTACGGCACCATCGTCACCGAGCTCTGGGTGCCCGACGCGAAGGGGCGTACCGCGGACGTGGTGCTCGGGCGCCCGACGGTCGCCGACTACGTGGCCCGCACGCAGTACTTCGGGTGCACCGCCGGCCGTTGCGCCAACCGCATCGCGCGCGGGGCGTTCGCCATCGACGGGAAGCCGTACCGCGTGACCGCCAACGACGGCGCGAACACGCTGCACGGCGGCGCGAAGGGCTTCGACAAGGTGGTGTGGACGGGCACCGCGGCCATGACGCCCGACGGGCCCGGCGTGACGTTCAGGTACGTCAGCAAGGATGGCGAGGAGGGCTTTCCGGGCACCGTGACTGCCGAGGTGACGTACGTGCTGACGTCGCGCAACGAACTCGACGTGCGCATGACCGCCACCACCGACGCACCCACCGTCGTGAACCTGGCGCACCACTCGTACTGGAATCTCGCGGGGCACGCGAGCGGCAGCATCCTGGGGCACGAGCTGGTGCTTTCCGCGGACCGCTACACGCCGGTCGATGCCTCGCTCGTCACGACGGGCGCGATCGACCCGGTCGCGGGCACGCCGCTCGACTTCCGCACGGCGAAGGCGATCGGGCGCGACATCGGGCAGTTGCCCGCCACGAAGGGCGATCCGGGCGGGTACGACCACAACTTCGTGGTGAACGGCGAGCCGCGCGCCATGCGCACGTGCGCGGTGCTGCGCGACCCTGCGAGCGGGCGCACGATGACGATCCGCAGCGACCAGCCCGGCATCCAGTTCTACTCGGGCAACTTCCTCGACGGCATTCCCGGAAAGGAGGGCGCGACGTACCGCAAGCACGACGGCCTGTGCCTGGAGACGCAGGCGTTCCCCGACAGCATCAACAAGCAGGGGGTTCCCGGGTGGCCGAACGTGGTGCTGCGTCCGGGACAGCGGTACGAGCACCGCATGGTGCACGAGTTCAGGTGATCGGGCCGCGCGGGCGGCGCACGGTCACCCGCCGTGCGAGGACGCCCACGCCGCGGCGCGCGCTTCGTGACGGGCGAAGGCCCCGGCGGTCGCGGCGGCCGCCTCGGGGCGCGGATGCACGCCCCCGGCACGCATCGCGGGCGGGTGCGCACGGACGAACTCCGCGACGCGGGCGCCGGACGCGACGGCCGCGCCCTGGAGCGCCGCACCGAGCGCCGCGGACTCGGGCTCGGCCGGGAAGCGCAACGGCGCACCGAACGCATCGGCCAGCACCTGTCTCCACAGCGGATTGAGCGAGGCACCGCCCACCACGCGCAGTTCGTGCGCCGGCACGCCGAGCGCCGCCAGCCGGCGCGCGCCGTGGAGCAGCGCGAACGTGGCACCCTCGAGCGCCGCGCGATAGACGACGCCGGGCCGCATGAGCCCCGGGCGGATGCCGAGCAGCGCGCCCGTGGCGTGCGGCCAGTCGGGCGTACGCTCGCCTTGCAGGTACGGAAGGAACGACACGCCGTGCGCACCGGGCGGCTCGGCGGCGGCGAGCTCCGTGAGGCGGTCGTGCGGCAGGTCGAACGCCGCACGCACCTCCTCGGTGACCACGGTGCAGTTCATCGTGCAGACCAGCGGCAGCCAGCGCCCGGTGGCGTCGCAGAACGCGGCGACGAGCCCTTCGGGATCGATCACCGGCACGTCGGACGCGCCGAACACGGTGCCGCTGGTGCCGAGCGACACCACCAGCGTGCCGTGGTCGACGGCGCCGGCGCCGAGCGCGCTCATCATGTTGTCACCGCTTCCGGGGGCGACCGCGATGCCCGCGGGCAGGCCGAGTTCCGCGGCCGCCTGGGCGCGCAGGGTGCCGGCGACCGCGTCGGGAGGCACGATGCGCGACACCCACGCGTGAAGGCCGGGATCGACGGCGTCCATGGCCGCGCGGCCGTACGCACGCGCCGCGACGTCGAGCCACCCCGTGCCCGAGGCGTCGCCGGCGTCGGTGAACGCGTCGCCCGTGAGGCGCAGGTTGACCCAGTCGTGCGGCAGCATCACGCGCCGGATGCGCGCGAACGCCTCGGGCCGGTGCGTGCGCAGCCACGGGAGCTTCGGCGCCGTGAAGCCCGCGGGCACGCGGCGCCCGAGCGTGGCGGACAGGGCCGCGGCCTCGGCCGCGCATTCGGTGTCGCACCAGAGCTTCGCCGGGTGCACGGGGCGATCCGACGCGTCGAGCGCCACGCATCCGTGCTGCTGGCCGCTCACGCCCACCGACGCGATGCGCGCGGCGTCGACGCCCGGGGAAGCGACGGCCGCGCGCACGGCGGCGGCGATCGCCCCCCACCACGCGTCGGGATGCTGCTCGGCCGCACCCGGACGAGGTGCGTCCACCACAAGCGGCGCGGAGCCGCGGCCGGCCACGCGTCCCGAGTCCGCGTCCACCACGAGCGCCTTCGCGCCCTGCGTGCCCAGGTCGATGCCGAGCGCGAGCCGCATGGGTCAGCCGCGCACGCCCATGAGGTGCTCCATGGCGAGCTGGTCGAGACGTTCGTACCGATGGCCGCGCGCGGCGATCGCGTCGGGATCGAGTTCCAGCGCGCGGATGCGCGGGGCGCCCGCGCCGGCCTTCGCCGAGAGCATCGCCGCGCAGCCGAGGGGCTCGTCCGCGAACGCGTTGCCCGCGAGGATGCCGCGCACCTCGGGATCGGCGTCGAAGGCCTTCGCCTTCGCGGCGAGCACCTTGTACGTCCGCATGCACCCGCGCGCGAAGTCCCACACGCCGTCCATGTCCTCGGTGCGGTACGCGTGCGCGTCGAAGTGGCGCGGGCCGTCGTACGCCGGCCGGCCGCAGCAGCCCTCGAGCATCCGGACGAGGAAGAAGGCGCCCTTGAGGTCCTCGCTCCCGAAGCGGAGGTCCTGGTCGAACTTGCCGATCCGCTGCGCGTTCAGGTCGACGTGGAAGAGCTTGCCGCACTCCATGGCCTGCGCCACGGCATGGAGGAAGCTGAGCCCGGCCATGGTCTCGTGCGCGACCTCGGGGTTCACGCCGCACATCCCGGGGTGGTCGAGGGTCGAGATGAAGTGGAGCATGTGCCCCGTGGTCGGGAGGTAGATGTCCGCGCGCGGCTCGTTCGGCTTGGCCTCGAGCGCAAAGCGCAGGTCCCACCCCTGCGCGCGCGTCCAGTGGCACAGCACGTTGAGGCACTCGCGGTACCACGCGACGGCGTCGCGCGGGTCGCGGCATGCGTCGGTCTCGGCGCCCTCGCGCCCGCCCCAGAACACCACCGTGCGCGCCCCGAGCTCCACTCCGAGCTCGATGCCGCGCATCGCCTTCTGCACCGCGAACGCGCGGACGCGCGGGTCGCCCGACGTGAACGCGCCGTCGCGGAACACGGGGTGCGAGAAGAGGTTGGTGGTCGCCATCGGGACGCACAATCCCGCGTCGGCCACCGCGCGCCGGAACTCCGCCACGATGCGATCGCGCTCACGGGCGGGCGCGCCGAACGGGACGAGGTCGTTGTCGTGCAGGTTCACGCCCCATGCGCCGACGCGGCCGAGGCCCTGCACCAGCTGCACG
This sequence comes from uncultured Chitinophaga sp., assembly GCA_964430235.1. Classification (GTDB taxonomy): domain Bacteria; phylum Planctomycetota; class Phycisphaerae; order Phycisphaerales; family SM1A02; genus UBA966. Next base: position 8,957 of record CAYSFS010000007.1, read on the forward strand.
GGCGTCATCGCGGGGCGCACGGGCAGGCCGAACGGGTCCGCGCCGCGGTTGCCGACGGTCCAGAGGCCGAACGTGAAGCGATCGGAGGGCGCGGGGTCGTGCGCGTCGGGCATGCGCACGATGGTACGGAGCCGCCTGCGCAGGCCGGCCGGCCGCGCGAGGACCCGTCACTCCGCGGCCACGAGCATGGCGTACGGCGGCACGGTCACCGTGGACCCGAGCGCGTCGCGCGGCTCGGGACCCGCGCGCGCGGCGTCGGCCAGCACGCGCCAGCGGCCCGGAGGAACCGCGATCGTCACGGGCGCCGGCCCGCCGTTGAGCGCCACGAACACCCGCTTCGCCGGGTCGCCCGAGGGCGCCCCCGCGATGGTCCACGCGAGCGCCTCGTCGGGGGCGTCGACCCACCGGATCGCGGCGCGCACCTGCGCGTCGTCGGCCATGCGGAACGCCGGATGCGCGCGGCGGATCGCGATCATCCCCGCCACCCAGTCGCTGACGTCGTCGCACCCGGCCTTGAGCTCCCAGTCGAACCGGTTCGCCGCGTCGCCCGACTGGTACGAGTTGTGGTCGCCGCCCTTGGTGCGGCAGATCTCGCTTCCGCCCTCGATGAACGGCACGCCCTGGCTCACCAGCACGATGCCGATCGCGAGCCGCTGCATCGCGCGGCGCGCGGCGGAATCCGCCCCCGGCGCGGCCTTCGCGATCTTGTCCACGAGCGACAGGTTGTCGTGCGCCGAGGCGTAGTTCACGCTCTCGGCGGGCTCGGTCGCGAAATCGTCTATCGAGCCCATGATCCCGCGCTTCATCGCCTCCCGGTCGCCGCCCGGGCCGAACGCGAAGCCCGTGGCGGTGCCGTCGAGGTCGCCGCGGATCGCGTTGCGCAGGTGGTCGTTGAACACCGCGACGGGCATGCCGCGCTGCGCACCCTTGCCGAAGCGGATGGGGCCGCCGCCGGTCCACGGCTCGCCGTAGATCGTCGCGTCGGGCCGGATCCGCTTGATGGTGGCCGCCGCGGCGCTCACGGTGTCGCGCACGTGCGTGCCCAGCAGGTCGAAACGGAAGCCGTCGACCTTGTACGCGGTGAGCCAGTGGGACAGCGAGTCGAGGATGTACTTGCGCACCATCGGCCGCTCGTCGGCCACGCTGTTGCCGCACCCGGCATCGTTCGCGTAGAGGCCGTCGGGCGTCGTCCGGAAGAACCAGTAGGGCACGGTGCAGTCGAACGGGCTCGACGGTCCGCTCGAGCACGTGTGGTTGTAGACCACGTCGAGCACCACGCGCAGCCCCGAGCGGTGCAGGCCGGCGATCGCCTCGCGGAGCTCGATGATGGGCGCCGCGAAGCCGCCCGCCCGCGTCGCGTAGTTGCCCTCGGGAACGTTGAAGAACGCCGTCCAGTAGCCCCAGTTGTACTGGTCGAGGGGCGTGGGGTGGTCGTGCACGGGAAGCAGGTGGACCGCGGTGACGCCGAGCTCGCGAAGGTGCCCGAGCGCGGTCGCCTCGCCCGACGCGGTGCCCGAGTGCACGAGCCCGAGGTACGTGCCGCGGCGCTCGGGCGGGCACGATTCGTCGGCGACCGTGAAGTCGCGCACGTGGAGCTCGTAGATCACCTCGTCGGTCGGCTTCGCGACGGTCGGCGCACGGTCATCGGCCCAGCCCGCGGGCTCGCAGCGCGAGAGGTCGACCGCGATCGACCTCACGGTGTCGGGCGTCGCGGAGAAGCAGTGGATGTCCGCGGCCTCGGCGGCGCTCCCGTAGTGATGGAACCGGTAGCGGTAGGGCACGCCGTGCAGGTCGCCGTCGACCGTGGCCTCCCAGGTGCCGTTGGCCCCGCGCGCGAGCGGGACGGTGCGCGCGGGCGGAGCGTCCGGCGCGGCACCGGGAGCCCACGTCAGCAGTTCCACGCGTTCGGCCACGGGTGACCACGTGCGGAACACCGTGGATTCCCGGGTGCACCATGCACCGAGCTTCGCGCGGTCGGCGACGAACGCGGGGTCGTTGAGCACGTCGCGCGCGAACACCGGCACGGGGGCGGACCCGGGAACCTCCAGCCGCAGGCGTCCCACCTCGTCGTCCTGCAGTCGGCGCGAGAGCCGCACCTCGGTGAGGGGGCGCGACGCCCCGGGCACCTGCGCGGCCTTCGTCGCGGTCGCGCGGACCGGCGCACCGGGACCGTCGAGGCGGACCGCCAGGCCGCGCGACTGCTTCGCGTCGAGCGGCGCGCTGGTGGCGAGCAGGACGCGGTCGCGCGCGTCCAGGAACGCGACGTGCACCTTCAGCGAGCGGTCGACCGTCGGCCGCGACTCGTGCACCTTCGGGTCTCCCGCGACCAGCCACACCTCGGTCACCGGGCGGTCGCCGAGCGTGACGTACCGGTCCTGGTCGCCGTCCTTCTGCTCCCAGTCGCCCTTGCGCACGATGAGCCCGACGCGGTCGGTCCGCTCCTTCAGGGGCACCACCGCGATGCGCCCGAAGTCGTCGCGGTCGCCGAACGCGAACGACGCGCCGTCGCGGTCCGCGGGCCACGCCCACAGGTTCCATCCGTCGTACTGCCCGTCGAGGCGCGCGTAGTGCACGACGAGGAGCTGCACGGCGCCCAGCTTCGCGGGGTCGCGCGGCGGTGCCGAGGCGGCGCGCGACGGGCTCACGAGCACGATGGCGATGAGGGTGACCACCATTCCAATAACCGAGGGCCACGGGCGAATCATGCCGCAATCGTATGAACGTGCGGCGAATCGGCGTGAATCACGCCCCACGGGTGAAACACGCGCCGCATCCGTCGGTAGAGGAAGGCGGAATGGCCCTCGGCCCCATCCTGGCCGCCACGCTGTGGCTCGCGACCGCGCCGCCCGAGGCGGCGGGGGATGCCGCACGCGCCTCCGGGGCCGCCGATGGCCCGGCCGCTGCGGCGGCGCACGGCGACGTCCTCGGGAAGCGCGCCCTCAAGGCCCGAGACACGTGGTGGAGCTGGAAGCCCCTGGAGCGGCCGCAGCCGCCCGAGGTCGACGACCGGTCGTGGGTGCGGAACCCGGTGGACCGGTTCATCCTCGCGAGGCTCGAGGAGCGCGGGATCGCGCCCGCGCCCGAGGCGTCGCGCGCGGTGCTCATCCGTCGCGCCACCTACGACCTCACGGGGCTGCCGCCGTCGCCCGAGGAGGTACGCGCCTTCGAGCTCGACGCGCGGCCGGACGCGTACGAGCGGCTCGTCGACCGGCTGCTCGCGAGCCCCGAGCACGGCGTGCACTGGGCGCGCCACTGGCTCGACCTGGTGCGCTACGCCGACACCAATGGCTTCGAGCGCGACGGCGAGAAGGTCTCGGCATGGAAGTACCGCGACTGGGTGGTGCAGGCGATCAACGCCGACATGCCCTACGACCGCTTCGTCGTCGAGCAGCTCGCGGGCGACGAGCTGCCCGATCGCACCCACTCGACGCTGGTCGCCACGGGCTACTACCGGCTGGGCATGTGGGACGACGAGGTGCCCGACCTCAAGCAGGCCGTCGCCGACGACATGGACGGCATCGTCGACGTCACGGCGCGCACGTTCCTGGGCATCGGGCTCGGGTGCGCGCGATGCCATGACCACAAGGGCGACCCGATCCCGCAGCGCGACTACTACCGCTTCGCGGCCCACTTCGCGGGAGTGAAGCCGTACAAGTCGAGCCCGTTCAACTCGATCGACGCCGAGAGCGTGCTGCGCATGGTGCGGCCGGACTTCGGCACGGTCGACCCCGAGGACGAGCGGCGCCGGTACCGCGAGCGGCGTGCCGAGCTGCTCGCGTCGATCGCCGGGGCCGAGCGCGGCGCCGCGGCCGGGGCGGACGCGCCCGCGTCGGCGTTCGTCGACCGTGCGCCCGCCGAGGGGTTGGTGGCGCACCTTGCGTTTGAGGACGCGAAGTCCGCGACGGCTCGCAACGGTGCACCTGGTTCCGCGGTGCCAGACGCCATGGTGCGCGACGCCGGGTTCGGTGCGGAGGGCCGCGTCGGCCGCGCGTTCGCGTTCGACGCCGGCGACGACCGCGTCGAGGTCCTGCGGCCCGTCACCGACACGTTCACCGTGAGCTTCTGGTTCCGCACCACCGACGTCGGCGGCGGCAGCGACGCCGACCGCCGGTGGTTCCTCGGGAAGGGGCTGGTGGACGGCGAGGTGCCGGGCATCGTGCGCGACTGGGGCGTGAGCCTCGTCGCGCACGGGTACGTGTCCGCGGGGACGGGCGCGCCCGAGACGTTCGTCTCGAGCGGGCCCGGCCACAACGACGGGGAATGGCACCACGTGGCGTTCACGCGCGACCGCGCCACCGGCCGCATCGCGCTGTGGGTGGACGGCGTCGAGGTCGACTCGGCGGTCGGCTCGCGCGACCCGCTCGACACGCCCGAGACGATCGCCGTCGGATCGATGCTGCCGGACGGGAACGCGTTCGCGGGCACCATCGACGAGGTGCGCTTCTACGAGCGCGTGCTCGCGCGGGACGAGATCCTCTCGATCGCGACCGGGCTGGCGCCCGCCACCGAGGCCGAGCGCGCGATGGCCGCGCGCCCCGAGCCGGAGCGCGCGCGGTGGCGCGCCATGCGCGAGCAGCTCGCCGCGCTCCGTCCGCCCGACGGGGCGGGCGAGTCGGTGCTCGCGGTCCGCGAGTCGGACGCGCCGCGCGAGACGCACGTGATGGCGCGAGGCAGCCCGCACGCCCCGGGCGAGCGCGTGGACCCCGGCGTGCCCGTGATCGCCTCGCGCTTCGAGCCCGAGCCGCCCGGCGCGCGGCCGCACGGGGAGTCGAGCGGCCGTCGCCTGGCGCTCGCGCGGTGGATCGCGGACGAGCGCAACGCGCTCACGCTTCGCACGGCCGCGAACCGGCTCTGGCAGCGGCACTTCGGGGTCGGCATCTGCCCGACGCCCAACGACCTCGGGAAGCTGGGCGAGGCGCCCACGCATCCCGAGCTCCTGGACTGGCTGGCGTGCGAGGTGGCCGCGCGCGGATGGAGCATGAAGGAGATGCACCGGCTGCTCATGACGAGCGCGGCGTACCGCATGTCGAGCGTCCCCGGCGCCGACGCGCTCGCGAAGGACGCGCCCAACGAGCTGCTCTCGCGATTCCGCGCCCGGCGGCTCACGGCGGAGGAGCTGCGCGACTCGATGCTCGCCGCGGCGGGCACCCTGAGCGCCGACCGCGGGGGGCCCGGCGTGCGCCCGCCGATGCCTGCGGAAGCCCTCGCCACCAGCAGCAAGCCCGACGAGGCGTGGCCGCTCACGCCCCCGGAGACGTGGACCCGCCGGACGCTCTACGTGCACCTGAAGCGCTCGCTGCAGCACCCGCTGCTCTCGGTGTTCGACATGGCGGACGTCGACGGCCCGTGCCCCGTGCGATTCGCCACCGTGCAGCCGACCCAGGCGCTCACCATGTTCAACGGGGCGCTCACCAACGCGCTCGCGCGCGACCTCGCCGAGCGCGTGATGCGCGAGCGGCCCGGGGACGCCCGCGCGCAGCTCGTGCGCGCCCGCGAGCTCACATCGGGCGGGCCGCCGCCCGCCGAGGACCTCGCCGAGGCCGAGGCCTTCGTGCGCGAGCTGCGCGAACGCGACGGGCTCGACGACGCGGGCGCCATGCAGGCGTACTGCCTGGTGCTCATGAACCTCAACGACTTCCTCACCGTCGACTGACGCACGCATCCAACGCGATCCGCCCATGGACCACGACCACGCTCCGCGCAACACCTTCTGCGGGAACACCCGACGCGAGTTCATGTGGGAGGCGGGCGGCGCGTTCACGAGCGTCGCCCTCGCCGGCATGCTCGCGCAGGACGGCTTCCTCGCGCGCCAGGCGAAGGCGTTCGACGGCACGACGCCGCTGCCCGGAACGCCCGGCGGCAACCCGCTCGCCCCGAAGCCGCCGCTCGTCGGCGGCCGCGCCAAGAGCGTCATCTTCCTCTTCATGTACGGCGGCCCGAGCCACGTCGACACGTTCGACCACAAGCCGGAGCTCGCCAGGTTCGACGGGAAGACCATCCAGGTGCGGACGAAGGGCCGCGGCGGCGACCGCACCGAGGGCCGCGTGGTGGGCCCGAAGTGGGCGTTCCGGCAGCACGGCCAGTGCGGCGCGTGGGTCAGCGACCTCTTCCCCAACCTGGCGACCTGCGTCGACGACATCGCGTTCGTCAAGAGCATGTACGCCGAGAGCCCGATCCACGGCAGCGCGATGCTGATGATGAACAGCGGCAAGCTGCTCGGCGGCGCGCCCGCGCTCGGGAGCTGGGTGAACTACGGCCTCGGCACCGTGAACCAGAACCTTCCCGGGTTCGTCGTGATGCTCGACTCGACCGGGGGCCCGATCAGCGGCGCGAAGAACTGGAGCGCGGGGTACATGCCCGCGATCTACCAGGGCACCGTGCTCCGCGGCGACGGCCCGCCGATCCTGGACCTCGCGAACCCGCCGGCGCGTTCGGACGACCTGCAGCGGAGGATGCTCGACCGCCTGAAGGCGTGGAACACGCGGCATGCGCTCGCGCGGACGGGCAACTCCGAGCTCGAGAGCCGCATCGAGAGCTACGAGCTCGCCTACCGCATGCAGTCGACCGCGCCCGAGGCGGTGGAGCTCGACGGCGAGTCGGCGGAGACCAAGGAGCTCTACGGGATCGACCGGCCCGAGACGGAGGAATTCGGCCGCAAGTGCCTGCTCGCCCGGCGGCTGGTGGAACGCGGCGTGCGGTTCGTGCAGGTCTACTCGGGCGGCTCGCACAACGACGCGAACTGGGACGCGCACGGCGACCTCAAGAGGAACCACGACTACCACGCGGGTCGGACCGACCGGCCGATCGCGGGCCTGCTCAAGGACCTGAAGCGCCGCGGCCTGCTCGACGAGACGATCGTCGTGTGGGGCGGCGAGTTCGGCCGGCAGCCGACGGCCGAGTACGCCGAGGGCACGGGCCGCGACCACAACTCGTTCGGGTTCACGATGTGGATGGCGGGGGGCGGCGTGAAGGGAGGCGTGAGCGTGGGCGAGACCGACGAGCTCGGCTCCACCGGCGTCGGCGACCGCTACCACGTGAAGAACCTCCACGCGACGGTGCTGTCGCTCCTGGGACTCGACCCGAACGCGCTGACCTACTTCTACGCGGGGCTCGACCAGAAGCTGGTGGGCGTCGAGGGCGCCGAGCCGATCCGGGGCGTCATGGCCTGACGGGCCCGCGGTTCACTTCCAGAAGTCGCCGCTCGGCGCGCCCGTCACCTCGACCGGCAGCAGGTCGAGGGTCGGCGGCACGAGGTTCGAGATCGCCGACACGTCCTGGCCGTCCTCGGACCACAGGTAGCGCACGAACTGCACGATCGCCGGGTCGATCGAGGCCGCGTCCTTCGAGACGAACACGAGGTGCATCGCGCGGTGGAGCGGATAGCTGCGGTCGCGGATCGTGGCGGCGCTCGGCGCCACCGGCGGCCGGCCGTCGCCCGGGTCGATCGCGACGGCCCGCGCCCGCGCCTGGCGGGCGCCGTAGCCGGCGACCCCGAGCGCGGTCGGGTAGGCGCAGCACGCGTTCACCACCGAGCCCGAGCTCGGCTCGTAGTAGCGGAGGATGGTGGAGAGCTCCTCGCCGGGCATGCACCACTTCTTGAAGGAGTCGAGCGTCCCGGTCGAGCTTCCGGTCAGGTAGATGGGCACGAAGGCGTCGCCGAGCGGCGACTTCGGGTCCACGTGGTCCCACCGCAGGATCGGGGTGGGCGACATCGAGTGCGTGATCGAGAAGATCCCGTTGCACTGCTGCCTCGAGAGCGAGGGCAGCGGGTTGTCCGCGTTCACGAAGAGGCACACGGCGTCGAGCGCCACGGGCACGGCGAAGAGGCGCTTCCCGGTCGCCTTCTCGATGGCCGCGCGCTGCGGGTCGGTGACCGGCCCCGCGACCGCCGCGACGTCGCACTCGCCGGCAAGGAGCGCGGCCAACCCGCGCTCGGACCCGCCGGTCCGCATCGACATGCTGACCTTCGGATAGATCGACTCGAAGCGCGCCTGCGCGTTCGAGAGGTACGCGCCCATGGACTCCGAGCCGCGCATGCGGAACGTGCCGCCCGGCAGGTCCTTCACCGGCACGTAGGCCGGGAAGGAGTCGACCATCTCGGAGATCTCCTTCGTGTACTCCGAGACCGGCGCGTAGAGCGGCGCGCCGGCCGCGCGGACCGCGGCCTCGGCCGCGGGCATCGGCGCGACGGGCGCGGTGCCGGTCGGGGGCGGCACGGGCACGCCGGACGGGCGCCTGCGCTGCGAATCGTCGACCTCGACGAGCGTGCCGTCGGGGCGAAGGTCCTTCGCCGCGGCCGGCTTCGGGTCGTCCTTGCGCTCGCCGCACGCGGCGAGCGCGAGCGCCAGCGCGGCAAGCGCGGGCATGATGGCCAGGTGGCGGCTCATGACGCCTTCCTCCTGCGCAGCAGGATGATGCCGTAGATGCCGGCGAACACCGTGACCACGAGGATCATCACGTTGCGGAACACCCGGTCCACCAGCGTCGTCGCGGTCTTCTCGACGCTGCCGACGCGCTCCGACACCATGTTCACGCGGTCGGGCATCGTGGCCGCGGTGTGCGAGATGGTCTCGAGGCTCTCGACGACGCGGTGGACGTCGGGCATCGCGAGGACGTCGTACATCAGGGCGAGCACGAGCCAGTTCGAGAAGAGCGGCACGCGCTTGGCCCAGAAGAACGAGCGCTCGAGCGCGAACCGCGCCTCCTCGGCCTGCTCGGTGGCGCGGTCGATGGGCTCGAGCAGCCCCTCGCCCGAGCGCACCTTCTCGATGAGCGCCTCGCCCTTGGTGCTCGCGACCTCGCTGAACCGGACGTACGCGACGAAGTCCGTGCCGACGCTGCGGCTCCACCAGGTGGCGATCGAGAGGTCGAGCTCCTCGAGCTGGTCGTCGGTGAACACCTGCGACGCGAGCGACCAGATGTCCTCGCGCGCACGGCGCAGCGCCTCGACCACCGGCTGCGCGCGCTCGCCCCAGATCCGGTGGCATCTGCCCGAGTCGACCCAGAAGTAGTTCTGGAGCGTCACCACCACCAGCTGGTCGACGAGCTGCGTCACCGTGTCCGGCGTGGTCGAGATGTCGTACATGCTCGACACGCCGAGCAGCCGCAGGCCGTTCATGACGCGGCACTGCTGCACGTCCCGGTTGTCGCGCATCACGCGCTCGCTCGCCCCGAGCATCAGCGTGAAATACCGGTCCGCGAACGCGTTCGACATCTCCTCGAGCTGGGCCCGGGTGATGCGCTGGTTGCGGAGGATCTTGGCGCGGTCGGTCGTGCGGACCTTGGACGCGGACGAGCAGCCCGCGTTCGGGAACGCCGTCACGAGGCACGCGGCCGCGGCGAGGCATGCCGCGAGGGGTCGCATGGATCGGGGACGGCGGAGCATCGGGACCGCAGGTTACGCGCCGCCCGCGTCGACGCGCAATTTCGGGGAACGTTCCCCATGCCCTGCCCCGAGCCGTTACCCTTCGCCCGCGGCGCGGAGGCGCCGCACGAACCCGACCCGGCAAGAGGCCCGACCGATGAAGACCACGATCGCAGCCTGTGCGCTGCTCTCCGCCACCGCGGCCGCACGCGCCGTCCCGCAGGACGCCCCCGCCGCCCCCGCGACGCCCGCCCCGACCCTCGCCCAGGCGGCGCCCGCGCCGGCCCCCGTCGTCGGCGGCGACGTCACGGTGACGCTCGTCAACGGCGACGTCATCAAGGCCACGCTCGTCGGGGAGACCGCCGAGAACGTCATGGTGAAGCACCCCCTGCTCGGGGAGCTGACGCTCAAGCGCGCGGCGATCTCCACGATGGTCGCCGGCCTCGCGCCCGCCGCCAAGGCCGGCGCGCAGCAGGAGGCCGAGGCCGCGGCGAAGCCCGAGACGGCCGACGCGGAGCGCAAGCAGGACCTGAGCCCCGCGTCGAACGCGGCGATGGACGCCCCGCGCCCCGTCGACGGCGTGAACCCCGCCGACGACGCCGCGAAGGCCGACGCCGCACCGCCGCCGCCGCCGTCGCCCTGGAAGTTCATCATCGACGCCAACGTCAACTACGTGAGCGCCGCCAACAAGCAGCTCGACTTCCGCGTGGCCGGCGGCGCGGTCTACGAGGTCAAGGACGTCGAGAAGTGGGCGAACAACCTCGAGTACTTCTTCAAGACGGTCGACGGCAGCACCACCGACAACAACCTGCTCGTCTCGAGCATCTACGACCGGCGGTTCGAGTCCGACCCCCGCGTGCTCTGGTTCGTGAAGGGCCAGGCGCAGTGGGCGCCGCTGCAGGACTTCGAGCAGCGGCTGTCGGCCTGGGGCGGCGTCGGTTACGAGATCTTCAAGAAGCCGACCGCGAACCTGATCGGCAAGATCGGCGCCGGCTACACGTACGAGTTCGGCAACATCAACGAGGGCTACCCGCAGCTCTACGCCTCGGTCGAATGGGACTGGGACATCACCGAGAACCAGGCGCTCGTCGGCAGCTACTGGATCACCCCGGATTTCTCGGACTTCACGGACTTCCTGATGCTCGCCCGACTCGAGTGGACCATGAAGCTGCCCGACGTCCAGGGCCTCAAGCTGCTGGGCGGCGTGCGCTGGCAGTACCAGTCGCAGGTGCCCGACAACGACATCCAGAACGACATCCGCGTCTACGCGGGCCTGCGGCTGGAGATCTGAGCCGGTGCCGAGGGGCGTCCCTGCGCTCGAGCGCGTCGCGGAGCGGTTGCGCGACGAGTGCGGCGCGCTGCGGTTCGGCGCGCCCGTCGCGTTCACGTACCACCCGCTCGACTACGCGTGGGAGGCGCACCGCGCCTTCCTTCGCATGGCGCGGCCGCGGCCGCGCGTCCTCTTCGTCGGCATGAACCCAGGGCCTTTCGGCATGGCGCAGACGGGCGTGCCGTTCGGCGAGGTGGCGTCCGTGCGCGGGTTCCTCGGGATCGACGGGCGCACGGCGCGCATCGGCGCGCCCGCGCGGGTGCACCCGAAGCGCCCGGTCGAGGGCTTCGCCTGCGCGCGCAGCGAGGTGAGCGGCGCGCGCGTGTGGACCTGGGCGCGCGAGCGGTTCGGCACGCGCGAGGCGTTCTTCCGCGAGGCGTTCGTCTGGAACTGGTGCCCGCTCGCGTTCGTCGCCGCGAGCGGCGCGAACCTCACGCCGGACAGGCTGCCGCGCACGGGGGCCGGGTCGCGTGCGGTGCGCGCGCTCGGCGATGCGTGCGACCGTGCGCTCGCGGGGGCCATCGTGGCGCTCGCGCCGCGGCACGTGGTCGGGTTCGGCGCGTTCGCGGCGGCGCGCGCGGAGGCCGTGCTCGACTCGATGCGCGACGGTTCCTCGGGCACGGCACGCCCGGACGCGCTGCCCGACGTGCGCCAGGTGCTGCACCCGAGCCCGGCGAGCCCCGCCGCCAACCGCGGGTGGGCTCCGCAGGTCGACCGCGCGCTGGCACCTATCCTGCCTGCGTGCGCGTCGCGGTCCTGAACGTCGTCGGGCTCTCGCCGTCCGTCTTCGCGCGCCGGGTCTCCCCGGCGCTGCAGGCCTTCGCGCAGCGTTGCGGCGGCATCCGCACGCTCGAGCCGGACTTCCCGGCCGTCACGTGCACCGTCCAGTCGTCGATGCTCACCGGGCGCCGGCCCGAGCACCACGGCATCGTCGGCAACGGGTGGTTCGACCGTTCGCTCAACGAGGTGCACTTCTGGAAGCAGTCGAACGCGCTGGTGACCGGCCCCATGGTGTGGGACACGCTGCGCTCGCGCGCGCGCGCGGCCGGTCGCCCGATGCCGACGGTCGCGAACTCGTTCTGGTGGTTCAACATGCACTCGGGCGTCGACGTCGCGGTGACCCCGCGGCCGCAGTACCGCGCAGACGGCCGAAAGGTGCCCGACTGCTGGACGCGGCCGGCCGGGCTGCGCGACGAGCTGCAGCGCGAGCTGGGCCCCTTCCCGCTGTTCCGGTTCTGGGGACCGGCCGCGGACATCCGAAGCACCGAGTGGATCGCGCAGGCCGCGATGCGCGTCGAGGACCGCGTGCAGCCCGCGCTGCAGCTGGTCTACCTACCGCACCTGGACTATTGCCTGCAGAAGTTCGGGGCCGCCGACCCGCGCTGCGACGCGGAGATCCGCGAGATCGACCGCGTGTTCGCGGGACTCGAGCGGTTCCTCGCCGAGCGAGGCGTCCGCGTGATGGTCGTCAGCGAGTACGGGATCGCCCCGGTCTCGCGGGCCGTGCTCCCGAACGTGATGCTGCGCGAGGCCGGCTTCCTCGCCACGCGAACGGAGGACGGCCGCGACCTGCTCGACGCGGGCGAGAGCGCGGCGTTCGCGGTGTGCGACCACCAGGCGGCGCACGTGTACGTGAAGCGCCCGGAGGACCTGGCCGCGGTTCGCGCGCTGCTCGAGGCGATGCCGGGGGTCGAGCGCGTGCTCGACCGTGACGCGCAGCGAGGCGCGGGCATCGCGCATGCGCGCGCGGGCGAGCTCGTCGCGGTGGCGGCGCCGGGCGCATGGTTCGCGTACCGCTGGTGGGAGGACCACGCGCGCGCGCCGGACTGGGCGCGCACGGTCGACATCCACCGAAAGCCTGGCTACGACCCGCTCGAGCTCTTCATGGACCCCGCGATCCGGTCGCCCTCGCTCTACGTGGGGGCCCAGCTGGCCAAGCGGAAGCTCGGGATGCGCGCGCTCCTCGAGACCGTGCCGCTCGACGAGTCGCTCGTGCGCGGCAGCCACGGACGCGTCGAGCGGGACTCGCCGCATTCGCCGGTCCTCGTCGCCGACGGCCTCGACCACCTGCCGGCCGGGACGGTGCACGTGACCGCCGTGCATGACGCCATCGTGGGACTCTGCGAACGCTGACCATGCGCACGGTCTGGGCCATCGCCGCGTTGGTGATCGGGGCGGCGATCACGCTCCTCGCGTGGCCGCAGGCGCGCACGGCGCCCTCGACGAAACCGCCATCGGCCGCGCCGGCGGCGTCTCCCGCGCCGCCGCCGAATCCGGCACCGTTGCCCACGCCACCCGTGCCGCCCGCCCCGGCGACGACGACGCCCCCGGCATCCGCCGCGCTCGACGACCTGCTCGGCGGAAGCCTCTTCACCGCACCGTCCGCCTCCGGGCCCTCCACGGCGGCGCCCGCGGTGACGGTGGGCACGCCCGCGCGCATCGAGCGCATCGACGAACGGACCATCCGCGTCGACGGCGAGTTCACGATCCGAGGCAGCGGCACCGAGCGCGACCCGTACCTCGTCACGTGGGAGCTCCTCGCGAGCGCCTCGCGCGAGCTCGACGCCGCGGCGGGCCGTTTCGTCGTCCCGGGCCGGATCGCCGACCTCCGCGGTGCGTGGATTCGCATCAGCGGCTACTGGGCGCCGCCGCTCCAGGTGTTCGAGGCGCGCGAGCTGATGGTGATGCTCAACAAGTGGGACGGCTGCTGCGTCGGGCTCCCGCCCACCCCGTTCGACTCGATCGAGGCGACGCTCTCGCGCTCGGTGCAGGTGCAGGGCAAGCACTTGTTCCGCTTCGGGACCATCACGGGCCGGCTCGACGTGGAACCGTTCGTCGCGGGGACGTTCCTGCTCGGGCTCTACCGGCTCCGGGACGCGGTGCTGGAGTCGTCTTCGTGAGCGCTTCCGCGACGCACCTCGACATCGGCCCGCTGCGCCTCGAGTCGCCGCTGCTGCTCGCGCCCATCGCCGGGCACTGCGACCTTGCGTTCCGCATCCTGTGCCGCGAGCAGGGCGGCGTGGGGCTCGCATCCACCGACCTGCTGAACTCGCGCGCGGTGCTGCGGGGATCGCCCCGCAGCCTGGAGCTCGCCGCGACCGACCCGGCGGACCAACCGTGCGGCATGCAGCTCTACGGCAACTGGGACGACCCGTTGCCCGAGGCCGCGTGCTGGGCCATCGACCGCGGAGCGCGCCTCATCGACATCAACATGGGCTGCCCGGTCGACAAGGTGGCGAAGAAGAACGGGGGTTCGCTGCTGCTCTGCGACGCGCTGGGCACGGTGCGGCTGGCCGAACGCATCGTCGAGGCGGTGCGGCGCCACTCGGGCGGCCGCGTGCCGGTGACCGCGAAGATGCGTCTCGGGTGGGACCCGGAGCGCTTCGTGGCGCCGACGCTCGCGCGCGACCTCGAGGCGGCGGGGATCGCCGCGGTGACGGTGCACGGCCGGTGGACCGTGCAGCTCTTCTCGGGCAAGGCCAACTGGGAGCGCATCGGCGAGGTCACGCGCGCCGTGCGCGGAATCCCCGTGATCGGCAACGGCGACGTCACGGAGCCCGAGCACGTGCCCGCGCTGATGCACGCGAGCGGTTGCGCCGGCGTCATGGTCGGTCGCGGCGCGCTCCGGACGCCGTGGCTGTTCCGCCGTGCGGCGGCGCTGCTGCGGGATGGCACGGCCGCACCCGAGCCGTCGGTGCACGACAAGCTGCGGTGCGTCGCACGCCACCTCGAGCTGCTGGAACGCCACCACTCCCCGGAGCACGTATTGCATTGCATGCGGTCGCGCATCAGTTGGTACGGCAAGACGATGGGCCACGTGCGCGACCTCAAGGAGCGCTTCCGCACGGCGGCGGAGCCGCGTCAACTGCGGGAGGCGCTGGCCGAGTGGCTGGAACGCACGCGTGCCACCGCGTTGCCCCAGTGGGCGGAGCGTGGTTCTCGGACTTCTTGATGGCGGGGGACGGATGGATCTGCGTCCATTCCTGGATCAGACTTGATCCGAACCATGGTTTATTGACACCAAGTGACTTTATCTCGCGATTGTTTGCCCTTGCGCAAACTTGGGTTACGTTCCGAGGACTGCCCAGGATGTCCTTGGGTGGTATCGGTTCAGGGAAACATCGGAAGATCGGTCGGCCTGAGGGAAAGGGTTGACCGTGTCCCCCGTAAGGAGGAGGGCACATGGTTTCTGTTCATTGGGCAGCGGCGTCCGTCGCTGCGCTGGGAGTCGGGGCCGCGGCCTCCGCGGCGGTCGTCTCGTTCTCGCGGACGTTCGTGAACAACACGTCGACCACCCAGACCTACACGTATTCGCTGATGGTGCCGGTGCTCGAGGGATACCCGACCGCCATGATGAGCGGTCAGGTGACCGCGACGCTGATCGACCTCAACGGCAACGGTGCATCGCTCGGCAACGACGGCACCACGGCCATCTACACCGCGCTCATCAACGGCAACGCGGTCCAGACGCTCTGGAACGCACCGTTCTCGCACTCGACGACGGCCTACGGAACCAGTGCCATCCCGGTGGCCCGGTTCGAGCAGGTCCCGTTCACCGTGGCCGAGACCATCGAGGTCATGGAGATCCGGATCCGACTCCGCCTCTCGGCCCGCGACATGGTGACCGTCGGGGCGAACTTCGACGTGATCCCGGCCCCGGGCGCGCTGATGGGCGTGGCCTGCGCCGCCGGCGTGGTCGGCATGCGCCGGCGCCGGAACTGACTTATCGCCCGATCCAGGGCGTGGGTTGCTTGCGGACCCGTCTTTCGGATTGGATCGGTTGAACAACGGGCGTCGTTCCCACGATGCGCCCGCGGAAGGAAAGGTTGAGAGATGAAGTTGAATGTCTCTTCGGCAATCGCAGTGCTCGCGACAGGACTCGTCGCGACTTCCGCCCAGGCTGGCATTCCGGTGGTGTCGGTGCGCGTGCAGCAGGTCGGTGCCGGCTCGATCGAGCTGGTGCCGGTCGGCACGCCGCAGAACGACGGGGGCTACGGCTACTCGGGCAACGTGTCGGTGTGGGGGTTCCTCGCGAACTTCGACCTGCGCGCGGCCACGAAGTCGAACGGCAACCAGTCGTTCGGCGGGGCGCTGACGTTGGAGAACACGACGGCCTCCGTGCAGGAGTTCGTCGTCGACCTCACGGTGAGCACGGTCCCCACCATCAACCCGACGTTGTGCGGCGGGTCGGTCGCCGGGCTGCTTGACGGCGGGTTGGACGGTGGCTTCTTCCGATCCGTGGGCAACGGCTCCGTGTGGAGCGCCCTCATCAACAACGGCGGGACCTCGACCACGGTCGCCAGCCTGCTGACGGGCAGCCCATACCAGGTCACGGCCTCCGCCGACGAGCAGTTCGCGGTGATCCCGCGTGCCGCGTTCGGCGAACCCATCCCATCGCTGGCCGGCCCCGCGCTCGGCCAGTCAAGGACCATCCGCATGCGCTTCGAGCTCAGCGGCGGCGACACGGTGACGCTCGGCACGACCTTCGTCGTGCAGGAGATCCCCGGTCCCGGGGCACTTGCCCTCATGGGCATGATCGGTGCCCGCGCGGCGCGACGGCGTCGCGCCTGACCCGGACCCCGTTCACCTTCGAAACCCCGCCGCCCGGCGCGACTCCTCCTTGTCGCGCCGGGCGGCGCGCGTTCAGCGCAGGTCCTTGGCGCTCGGCAGGTCGTCGATGCGGCCGATGCCGAACTGCTTCAGGAACTCGGTGGTCGTTCCGTACAGCATCGGGCGGCCCACCTCGTCGGCGCGCCCCACGATCTTCACGAACCGGCGCTCCATCAGGCTGCGGAGCACCTCGCCGCACGCGACGCCGCGGATCGACTCGAGGTCGGCACGCAGGATCGGCTGCCGATACGCGATGATCGCGAGCGTCTCGAGCGCGGCCTGCGTGAGCCTGCCCTGCTCGCGCACGCCCTTGAGGCGCGCGACCACCGGTCCGAACGCGGGCAGCGTCATCACCTGCCGGCCCCCTGCCACGCTCTCGATGCGGAACGTGCGGCCGTCGGCCTCGTAGCGCGCGTTCAGCACGGCCACCGCGTCGGCGACCTGCGCGACGGCGCGCTTCTGCTGCGGGGTCTCCTCGGGCTCGCCGTCGGCCGGTGCACCCTCGTTCCCGTCCTCGGCCTTGCGCCGACGGCGCTTCGCGGGCGCGGCGTCGATGATGCCCAGCAGCTCGGCGATCCGGGCGTCCGACATCGGGCGGTCGGCCACCATGAGCGCCGCCTCGACGCGCTGCTCGAGCGGCAGGTCGGCGCACGGCACGGCCTGCTCGGCCGACTCGGCCATGAGCGCGAACGTCGAGGGAGCGGCGCCTTTCTCGGTCATCCCGGTAGTGTGCCAAAAACGCGCGGGCTGCGCGAACTCGGCCCCCGGCTCGCGCGCGGTCGCCGCGTCAGCGGCGGGCCAACTGGGCCGCCGCCACCTTCGCGCGCGCCAGGCGCTGCGCGCGCTCCACCGATGCACGCTCGTCGAGCGTCATCGGGCGTTCGCCGCCGGACAGCGCCTTCGCGTTGGCCTCGGAGAGCTCGCGCTCGGCCGCCGCCGCGTCGATGCCGGAGGCCTCCATGGCGCGCTCGGTGAGGAGCGTCAGGCGCGAGCCGTCCATCTGCGCGAAACCGCCGTCGAGCACGAAGACGCGCTGCGCGCCGCCCTCGGCCTGCACGGTCACGACGCCGGTCCCGAGCTTCGTGAGGAAGGCGGACGCGCCCGTCGCGACGCCCTGCTGGCCGTCCCACGCCTCGAAGCTCGCGTAGGTCGCGGGCGTGTCGAGGACGGCGTCGGACGGCGTGACGATGGCGCAGGTGAAGCTCATGGGAGCGCGAAATGGTAGCGAGGCGGCCATGGTCCATGCCAGGTCGCAGCCGCCCGCGACGAGCCGCCCCGAGGTGCCCCACGCGGGTCGGCTGCCGCGCGACATGCATGATTATGGGTGATGCAACAGCCCCGCCCGCCGGGCCAGCTCGAAGTTCCGGAACGCCGGTTCCTCGGTGACCTCGCGCTCGATCCAGGGCGCGAGCCACGCGGGGATCTCGAGCCGCGCATCGGCCGAAGCCAGCTCGCACTCGGCCAGCACCACCGGGAGCCCGTCGAACCGATCGACCTCCCACGTGCGATCGCCGTCCCGAACCTTGGTGCGCACCTTCGCGATGCGCCGGCCCGCGGTGCGGGGCCATTCGCGCGCGAACTCGTCGGCGGTCATCGGCCGCTCGTGCTCCTCGCGCACCAGGCCCGTGCCGGACTTCACCGTGTGCACGTGCTCGACGCGGCCGTCGACGTGCGTGATGCGGCGAACGCGTCCCTCGAGCGCACCCTCGGGCGAAGGCGGGAGGTAGCCCTGCTCGATCCGGAGCTGGACGCCTTCCGGCATGGGCCGCGGAATGCCCCGCAGCAGGAACACCCGCTCGATCTCAGCGGGCATCGGCCATTCCCCGGCCGGCGCGCTCGGCCCACTGCGCCACGAGGTTGGCGAACGCGTGCTTGAGGTTCACGTTGGAGCGCACCTGCGACTCGAACTCGCGCAACGCCTCGGAGGCGCCGATCCAGCGCGACAGCTCGCGCGCGTCGTCCGATGCCGCGAGCCGCCCGCGGAGGCGCATCCCGAGGAGCTGGGAGATCAATCGCACGGCCAGGCGGTTCGCGGCTTCCTTCGAGGCGCGGTCGTCCTGCTCGACGATGCCCTTGGCGAACTCCTCGGCGAGCTCGGCCATGCGCTCCCCGAGCGCGGGCGGATAGCCCCCCGACTCCACCTCGTCGAGCAACGGCCCGAGCTCGGCATTCCACGCCGCGAGGCCGTGCCGAAGCGCCAAGGTCGCCATGCCCGGGGAACCCTCCGCGAAGGCCTCGAGGAACGCGCGATCGGCCGGCGGCACGTCGAGCCCGCTGCGGCGCCACCATGCGTCCATCGCCTCGCGGTCGAGCGGGCCGAACGCGACGCGCTGGCACCGGCTGCGGATGGTGGGGAGCAGCCGGTCCTCCTGCTGCGTCACCAGCACGATGAGCGTGCCCGCGGGCGGCTCCTCGAGCGTCTTGAGCATCGCGTTCTGCGCGTCGGCGTCGAGCAGCTCGGCCTCGTCGACGATGAACGCCTTCCCGTGGCCATGCACCGCGGTGCGGAACACCAGGCTCTCGTGGTGCGAGCCGTCGCCCGCCGTTCCGCCGAGCATGCGCTCGCGCAGGAGGTCGAGCGGGATGTTCGTCTGCTTGCGCTCGCGCAGCTCGCGGCTCTCGCTGAGCGCGGCGAGCTCCTTGCGAACCACGTGGAAATCGGGATGCGTGCCCGCGTCGACGAGCCGCTGCGTCGCGGTGCCCGCGGGCGGTTGGAGACGCGCGCGATGGGCGTCCCCCGCGAGCGGATCAAGGTGGATGCGCGCCAGCGCCTCGGCGACGCGGAACTTGCCCACGCCCGCGGGCCCATGCAGGATCCACGCGTGATGCAGGCGCCCGGACCCGAGCGCCTTCGCGAGCGCCGCCACCGCGAGCCGCTGGCCGAGGATGTGCGGTTCGGCGGACTCCACGCTCACATCCTCGGGATCTCGACGAGCCGCGGCGCCTGGGGGACCTTCTTGCCGTCGGGGTTCGACGCATCCGCCGGCTGCAGCAGCTCGTCGCCGTTGACGAGGTGCTTCGGGAACCGGCGGAACACCGCGTCGACCTCGGGCGAGTAGAGCGTGCTGCGCGAGTCGTACGCGTCGGTGCCGAACACGCCCACCATGACGGTGCTGGTGCGCGAGTACGAGTCATGGAAGTAGTACGCCTGCTCGCCCTTCGAGCGGAGGTCGCGGCAGTACGCCTCGGCCGCGCGCTTCATCTCGGAGTACGGGACCTCCTTCGCGCCGAAGCTGCTCCACACCGCGACCTGCACCGAGTACAGCGTGCCCTTGGGCTGGCGCGCACGGACGGATCGCAGGTCGAACGGCCCGGGCGGCCCTTGGTCGGCGTCGGTGGCGGTGCGCGTGAGCATGGCGCGGCCGAACGAGCGCTGACCGCCCTCCTGGATCTCCTTGACCGCCTTCAGCCTTGCCTGCGCCGCGGGGTCCTCGGGCCCGGGAAAGCGACCGACGAGGACCATGCTGCCGCGCGAGTTCGTGCCCACGAACGCATCCGCCAGCGACGGATAGCGTCGGATGATCGCGTCTCGCGAGGACTGGGCGGCCTCGCGATGGTCCTCGCCGGTGAAGGACGCGAGGAAGACGCTCCACACCGCGGTGTCGTCGGCGGCCTGCGACTGCGCGATCGCGGCGGTCCGCGCGTCGGCGGCGGCCTTGCGCCGGGCGTCGCTCTCCGCGACCATGCGAGCCGCGGCGGCGCGCTCGGCGGCGGAAGGCGCACGACCGCCGGAGGCGGGGGCGGAGGGCTCGGATGGCGTGATCGCTCCCTGGGTGGCGGAGGCCGAGGACGCGGCGGAGGACGGCGCCGTGGCCGCCGGGGCGGGCTTCGCGACCGCGGAACGCGTTCCCGGCCGGGCGCGCGGCGGGTCGATGTCGAGGTCCTGGACGCCCGTGGGATCCGTGGCCGGCGGGGCGGCCGGCGCCTGCCGGCTCGCCTGGATGCGCTTGGGTCCCGCGCGCTCCTTCGGGGCGGGCGAAGCCCCGGCGGGATCCGTGCCCTGCACCCTGGGCACGGCCGTGGGATCGGGCTCGGACGCCTTGGGCGCGGACTCGCAGCCGGCGAGCACGGCGCCCACGGCCGTCAGCACGGGCCACGTTGCACGAATCAACCGGAAGATGCTGGCATGGAACGGCTTATGGGGCATGATCACCGAGGCCTGCGTTTCGCCACGACTCAAGATTTCGCCGCGTTCCTGACGATACCACCGCCTGCGCCGACGACGTTCGTCGGCCCACGGGCGTTCGAAGGATCGACGTCGTCAGCGGTCGGAAGGCACGCCCAAGGGAATGGGCGGGCACCGGTTGGAGACCTCTCATGACCGACATCGGCCCCATTGGTCCTTCCCACGGACTCGGCGCGACGGGCGCCGCAAGCCGCATCAACGAGGCGGCTGCCGCCTATCGCTCGGGCCAGGGCACCGAGTCCGCCCCCGCCGCTCCCCGGTGGGCCGAGGGGCGCGACCGCGTGGAACTGAGCGAGCACGCGCGGCACCTCGACGCGATCCGCCAGCTTCCCGACGTGCGCATGGCGCGCATCGAGGCGGTCAAGCAGGCGATCGCGGCGGGCACCTACGAATCACCCGAGAAGCTGCAGGCGGCGATCGACGGCCTGCTGCGCGACGTCGCCGGCTGACGCGCCCGCACGGGCCGAGCCGATTGCGTGTGAAATGACCGCATGCGCGCACCTCGCCATGCGGACCCCGCAGACCTGACCCGAACGTGGGCCCTGGCGGCATTCGTGCCGTCCACGGCCGTTTGCGCCGCGATGGCGCTCGCGCAGGACCCGCCGCCCGAGGGCATGCGCCCCTCGGACGTGCGCCGCGACGCCATCGTCAACGTCACGGTGATCCCGGTTCCGGGCGAGCGCCTCGCCGACGGCGTGGTGCTCCTGCGCGACGGGCGGATCGAGCGGGTCGGTGCGCGCGGTTCGTTCGAGATCCCCGCGGGCACCACGCTGCACGACGGCCGCGGCGGCACCGCGACGGCGGCGTTCATCGACGCGTGCGTGCGCATCGACACCGCGGCCATGGCGCGCGCGGCCGCGCAATCGCGCGCGGCGCACTGGAACGCCAAGGTGGTCCCGCAGGTGCGTGCGTCCGACGCCGCGCCGCTGTCCGCCGATGCGCGCAAGGACCTTCGCTCGCTCGGCTTCGCGGCCGCGTGCGTCCAGCCGGACACGGGCATCTTCCGCGGGCAGTCGCAGGTCACGCTGCTGGGCGACGACGCGCGCAGCGCGCGCGCGCTGGTCGACGACGCGGGCACGGTCGTCACGTTCGAGCACGCGGGCGACGACGACTGGGACCGCGCGACGTACCCGGGATCGCTCATGGGGGCCATGGCGCTGGTGCGCCAGACCTTCCTCGACGCCGCGTGGCACGAGGCGTGCGAGCGTGCGTGGGCGGCGGACCCCGGCACCGGGCAGCCGCCCGTCACCTCGGACGCGCTGCGCGCGCTCCACGCCGCGGCGGCGGGGCGCGCGCGCACGTGGCTCGACGCGACGGACGACCGCAACGCGCTGCGCGCCGCGGCGCTCGCCTCGGAGCTGCGGCTCGATCCCGTCGTCGTCGGCAGCGGGCGCGAGTACCGGCGCATCGCCGAGCTGCGCGCGGCCGGCGTCCCGCTCGTCGTGCCGATGGCCTTCCCGGAGGCACCCGACCTCTCGTCGCCGCGCGCGGGCGACACCATGCCGCTGCGCGAGCTCATCCACTGGGCGATCGCGCCCCTGAACGTGGCCGAGCTCCAGCGCGCGGGCATTCCCGCCGCGGCGAGCACCGTCCGCATGAAGGACCGCTCGGCGCTGCCGGGGGCCGTGCGGCGCGCGATCGACGCGGGCGCGACCGAGGACGAGATGCTCGCGGCGCTCACGGTGAACCCCGCGTCCATCCTGCGCATCGAGCGCACGGCGGGCTCGCTGCGGGCCGGGATGCTGGCGAACGTCGCGGTCTTCGACGGCGCGCCCTTCGACCGTGACACGAAGTTGCGCGACCTGTGGGTGGCGGGCGTGCGGCACGAGGTGAACCCGCGGAGCGCGTTCCCCGCGCGCGGCGTGTTCGCGCTCGCGTCGCCGGCGCAGGGCGCGGCGGCACCGGGCGCGGGCGGCGCCACGACTCCCGCGGGCGCGCCGGTGCCGGCGCTTCCGACCGCGGTGATGATCGACCCCGACCGGCAGGAGATCGCGTTCGGCGCGCCCGCGACGGTCGCGACCGAGCCCATGAAGGTGACCGGCGCCCAGCGGTGCGCGTTCGACCAGGCCCGCGCGACGTTCTTCGTCGCGGGCGAGGCGTTCGGGCGCACCGACGCGCTGCGCGGGACCGTGGAGTCGTCCCCGGGCGGGTTCGCGCTGACCGTGGCGACCGGCGAGGGGACCACGGTGGCGCGCTGGGACGTCCCCGCCTCCGCGCGCACCGGCGACGTGCCGCCGCGCGGCACCGACATGGCAGGCGACGCCTCGGCCGCGGCGAAGGAGCGCGAGCGGACGGAGGCGCGGCGCGCCGCGCTGCGCGCGGCGGTCGCGTCCGTGCCGCGCACCGCGCCGTTCGGCGAGTTCGGGCTCGAGCCCGCGGACCGTCCGCGCGTCACGGTGATCCGGAACGCGACGGTCTGGACCGCGGGTCCCGCGGGCATCGTGGAGGGGTGCGACGTCGTCGTGCGCGACGGGCGCATCGCGGCGGTGGGCGCGGGCGCGGGCGATGCCGCGGCGCGCGAGCCGGGCGCCGCGGTGGTCGATGCCTCGGGCCGGCACGTCACGCCGGGGATCATCGACTGCCACAGCCACACGGGCATCGACGGCGGCGTGAACGAATGGACGCAGAACGTGACCGCCGAGGTGCGCATCGGCGACGTGGTGGACCCGGACGACGTCAGCTGGTACCGACAGCTCGCCGGCGGCGTGACCGCCGCGAACCAGCTGCACGGCAGCGCGAACCCGATCGGCGGGCAGAACTCCGTGGTGAAGCTGCGCTGGGGCATGCCGGCGACGGCGTTCCGCCTCGAGGGCGCCCCGGGCGGCATCAAGTTCGCGCTCGGAGAGAACGTGGTGCGCAACAAGAAGCGCTACCCGAGCTCGCGCATGGGCGTGGAGACGCTGATGCGCGACCGGTTCGCCGCGGCACGCGAGCATCGGGAGGCGCACCGGCGCTGGGACGCGCTCGACGCGGCGGCGCGCGCGCGCACGATGCCGCCGCGCCCCGACCTCGAGCTCGACGCGCTCGCGGAGGTGGTCGAGGGAACGCGGCTCGTGCACTGCCACAGCTACCGGCAGGACGAGATCTCCATGATGCTGCGCATCGCGGAGGCGGCCGGGTTCCGCGTCGCCACGCTGCAGCACGTGCTCGAGGGCTACAAGGCCGCCGAGGACATCGCGCGGCAAGGCGCGGGCGCGTCGAGCTTCAGCG
>CAYSFS010000008.1:0-29626 GCA_964430235.1 uncultured Chitinophaga sp.
CGGCCACCGGCGGCTTCTTCATCGCCGGCACGTCGAGCCCGGCCCGCAGCCTGGCCGCCCTCGGCGCCAACCGCGCCAACAGCTCCAACGCCGCCGCGGCCGCCGCGACCTTCGGCATGCTCGTCGGACAGTTCTACGTTTCGCAGGCTGCGTCGGAGGCCGTGAAGTTCACCAACATGGGCGCCACGCTCCGTCGGTCGGACAACTCGCTCAGCCAGGCCGCGTTCAGCGTGACCGTCGCGGTCCCCGCCCCCGGCGCCATCGCGCTCCTCGGCGTCGCCGGCTTCATCTCGCGCCGCCGTCGCGCCTGAGCCTGGTTTGTCCCGTCACTGATTCGCAACCGGCCGTGCCGGTGTCCGCGCGCCCTTCGGGGCCGCGGCACCGGCCGGACCGGGTCCCTCGCTCGACCCTCCCCACACGTGCGCACCCCTCACGCGCACGCCCGCCTTCCGCGGGGAAAGACCCTCACCATGAAGCACCTCCTTGCTTCGCTTGCTGCCGCGGCCACCGTCGCCTCGGCCTCCCACGCCGACGTCCTCGGCTGGACCGCCAACGTCCGCAACGCCTCCGGCGGCGGCTTCTTCATCGACGTCTTCCTGGTCGCCAACGAGGGCGACGCGCTCCTCAACGTCTACGGCGGCTATCCGGGCGCCTCGCTCATCGGGTGGGTCTCGACCACCGCGAGCGGAGGCTTCGCGCAGTCGACCACCGAGGCCCAGCAGCTTGCTTGGCGCCCGAGCACGAACCAGAGCTGGAACTCGCTCGACAGCTTCCTGACCGTGGGCGGCGGATTCAACACCACCTCCGGCGCATGGACCGGCAACTCGTCCACGCTGGGCGACCCGCTCTGGACGGTCGGCGGCGTCGACACCTTCACCACGGCGGGCTCCGGCAACGCGAACAACGTGCCGTTCACGGCGGGCTGGTACATCGCGGGCTCCTCGAGCCCGGCGCGCAGCCTCGCGAGCCTCACCGGCCGCGTGGCCAACTCGAGCGCCGCGGCGGCCGCGGGCAATTTCGGCATGCTGGTGGCGCACCTTTACGTCGCCGACTCGGCCCCGAGCGTCATGCTCTGGAACATGCAGGCGTCGGTGCGTCGCGCCAACGGAACGATTTCACAGGACGGCGGAAGCATGACGGTGCAGGTTCCTGCACCGGGCGTGCTGGCGGTCCTCGCGCTCGGCGGAAGCCTGCGCGGGGCACGCCGCCGCCGGTAAGGGAGGAGAAGGGGCCGCGGTCGGACCCGGCCGCTGCGTGGACTTCGGACGACGCCCGCATTCACCCCGCGGGCACCATCGGGCCGATCCAGGATCCACGCAGCGCGCCGGGCCGGCCGACGGCATTGGCCCCGGTGCGGGCCGCGGGAACAGGACCATCGGACACGGGCCCCGGGGCCCCGGTCGGGAAGGAAAGGCACCACATGAAGATGAACAGGGAAGGCGGCGCCGTCATTGGCGCACTGGCGATCTCGGCGTGCGCCCATGCGGGCGTCGTCGGGTTCGACGAGATTCCGGCCACCACGCTCACCGAGTGGGGCGAAGGCGTGTTCGCGTCGGTCGGCACCGTGACCGCGGGCTACGCGGGCTTCACGTGGTACGGGACGCAGTCGCAGTCGGCCGAGGGCGCGCCCGCGCACAGCGTGGGCGTCTTCCGCACCGGCGGATTCGCGAACGGCTACAGCGCGGGCGTGACGAGCGGCGACCAGGCCCTCTTCAACGCGTGGGGCGCGGAGATCCGCATCGGCCGCGCCGAGCGCTTCAGCTTCGCGGGCGCGTGGTTCACGGCCGCCTGGAACGCGGGGCTCACGCTCTCGTTCACCGGCCTGCGCGACGGCGTGCAGGTGGGCTCGGCGAGCGTCGCCCTGGGCACGCCGGACGCCGCCACGTGGGTGGGCGGGCTCGAGGGGATGACCGACCTCGACGAACTCCGCATCGCATCCTCGGGCGGCTCGCTCTTCTGGACCGCGGGCGGCGGAACCAGCTTCGCGATGGACGACTTCACGTTCGGCGCGCCCGTTCCGGTGCCCGGTCCCGGACCGCTGGCGCTCGGGTTGGCGGCGCTGGCCGTCGCGCGCCGGCGCCGGCGCTGAACGCGCTCTTTTCCACGTGGTTTCCTTGACGCCGTGAAAACGGGTGGCAGGGTGGCGATGCTCCAGGATCGTTCCGGCGGGAGTTCCCCCTCCCGTTCCCACGCCGTGGCGGACGAACCCTGAGGCCCCTCACCCTCTGTACCCCGCCATGGGCGGGAAAAGGAACATCATGAAGATTGGTATCGGTGCGGCTGTCGCCGCATCCGGGCTCGCGGCAGCGGCCCAGGCGGACTTCATCGGCTGGACGGCGAACGTGCGGACCGTTTCGGGCGGCTTCCTCGTCAACGTCTTCGCGGCGACGAACAACTCGACCGACGTGCTGCTCAATGTCTACGGCGGCACCGTGGGCCAGCCGAGTGCAGGCTTCATCTCGACGAGCTCGGCGGGCGGCTTCCTGCAGGGCGCCGGAGCGCAAGGCGTGTGGGCTCCCTCGGGCAGCCAGAACTGGACCACGCTCGACAGCTTCCTCACCGTCGGCGGCGGCTTCAACACCACCACCCAGGCGTTCACGGCCAATGGCTCGACGCAGGGCGATCCGCCGTGGAACGTGACCTACACCGACACGGACACCGGCGAGGCCACCACGGTCAACGCCTTCAACACGGCATCGAACGCATCCGGATTCACGAACCCCTACCTGAACAGCGTGCCCGCGACGGGCGGCTTCTTCATCGCGGGGACCTCGAGCCCGGCGCGCAACCTCTTGGCGCTGGGCGCCAACCGCCTGGCCTATGCGAGCGTCGCCGGCGCCAACACGGGCGCGTCGAGCGCGGCCGCCGCGTCGGCCGTCTTCGGCATGATGGTCGGCCAGTTCTACGTCACCGACCTGTCGCTGAGCTGGCGCATGGGCGCCTCGATGCGTCGGTCGGACAGCACGGTGAGCCAGGGCGTGTTCGAATTCTCGATCATTCCCGCCCCCGGTGCGATCGCGCTGCTCGGCGTGGCCGGGCTCGGCTCCGGCCGTCGCCGCCGCTGATCCTGCCACGGGCAGGATCCTGGCCGCAACATTCGCGCCGCCCCGGCCCCGTGCCGGGGCGGCGTTGCGTTTCGGCGCCCCTGAGACGCTCGAACGGGTTACGGGGCCCGCGTCGCGATGATTCACGGGGAGCACCGGACGTCCGCTTCCGACCGGAAAAAACGGTGCTAGATTCTGGAAGGTCAGAACCCCCTCCCGGGTTCGGGCCTATGAATCATCGCACCGACGCCCCGCGCAGCACCTCGCCGCGACCCCACGGGCACCGTCGGGCGGACCCCACGCCGGACCGCTCCGGCTCTCACTGGAACCTGCAAGGAACCTCGCATCATGAAGACCCGCGTCCTCGTCGGAACGATCGCCGCCACCGGGCTTGCGCTCGGAGTCGGCCAGATGAATGCCATCGCCCTGCCCGCGGGCGGAGACGAAGGCCTTCCCTCGAGCGGCCCGGACGTGATCGTCGGTGACATCCCGGACGTCGCCCGGTACGCGCCCGGCACCTTCAACGGGATCCAGTACGCGTCCTACGCGATCGGGTCGACCAGTTGCAACATCGGCACCACGCAGCTGCAGTGGCAGCCCAACCCGAGCAACAAGCACCCCACCATCCCGCAGAACATGTACCGCGTCAAGAACGGCGCGATCGAGCAGATCGGCCTCAGTTGGTGCAAGCACGGCTTCTGCGCGCTGCAGCAGGACATCTGCGGAACCTGCACGCCGGCCGGCAGCGGCTGCCCCACGGTGCTCGGCGTCGGCTGCTCCGACCCGTACACCGCGAGCCTGAACGGCGCGCAGAACGACCTCAAGAGCCGCGGGCCCATCAACCCGGCCACCGGGTTCTTCTCGGGCACCTACACCGATCCCGCGGCTCCTTCGGGCATCCCGAACTCGATCCGCGAGCGCCTTGCGGTCGCCCGCGCCGACCTTGACCCCGCCCAGAACGCCGGAGCCGCGTACTTCGGCGAATGCCAGTACATCCACATCGACGACGCGGCCGCCGGCAACGACGACAACAACGCGTCGTACCGCCGCATCAACGTGGGCTCCACCTGGAGCAACACGCAGGGCTACTCGCTCACGCTGACCGGCTCGACGCAGCGCGGCCTCCCGGGCATCTACGCCTGGCAGAGCATCCACTCGGACGTCGTGGTCCGCCCCGTCGACGTCGCGGGCGACGGGCGCTTCCTCGTGGCGTACCGCGCGATCGACAACGGCAACGGCACCTGGCGCTACGAGTACGCCGTGCAGAACCTGAACTCGGATCGCTGCGGAGGCTCGTTCTCGGTTCCGGTGCCGGCCGGCGTCACGGTCAGCAACGTCGGGTTCAAGTCCCCGGCCTACATCAACGGCGAGGGCTACACCAACGCCGCGTGGACGGTGACCCAGGCCAACGGCATGCTGACCTGGACCTGCGAGCCGAACACCAACGCGAACGCCAACGCGCTGCGGTGGGCCACGCTCTACAACTTCCGTTTCGAGGCCGACGCGCCGCCCGTGGCGGCCAACGCGTCGCTCGGCCTGTGGAAGGCAGCGACCGCGGACAGCCCGGCGACCTCCGCCTCGGTGGTCGCGGTGGGCCCCGGCATCCCGGCGCCGCCGTGCGGCGCGGCCGACTCCAACTGCGACGGCGTGATCGACGGCGTCGACCTGGGCGTGCTGCTCTCGCAGTGGGGCAGCTCGGGAAGCATGGACCTGAACGGCGACAACAACGTCGACGGCATCGACCTCGGGCTCCTGCTCGCGGGCTGGGGCACGGCAGGCTGAGCCCGAACCGACTCGAGAACTCACGCGGCCCGGCCTCGCGCCGGGTCGCGGTGTTTTTGCGTACCGTGGTCGCCCGTGAAAGAGCGCACCCCGAACACCACGACCGACGGTCGCCGACTCGAGCCCATGGCGCTGGCGGCCATGCTGGTGGCGGCCGTGGGCGGCTGGTGCCCGCTCACCGCGCTGGCCGCCGTGATCCTGGGCGCCGTGGCCCTTCGCCGCATCGGCCGCGCGCCCGGCGCGCTTCGCGGGCGCGGGCTTGCGCTCGGCGCGATGGCGCTGGCCACGGCCATCGTCATCGCGGAGGGCTGGCTCCTTGGCGCATTCCAGGCGCGCACGCTCGCATCCATGGACGACCAGGCGGTGGCCGCCATCCAGGCCGCGGTGACGGGCGAACGCGCACCGGAGCCGTTGGCGCGGCGCGCGGGCCCGATCCGCGGCGTCACGATCACGCGCCGCGAGGTCAAGGGCCTCACGGAGCCCACCGTCTCGGTCGCGTTCAACGCCGAAGGCGAGCGAGCCACGGCCTTCGGCGTCGCGGAGTTCGGCACGGTGCCGGGCACGCTTCCGCCCACGCTCGTGATGCGGTCGCTGAGGGGGATGGTGGGCGAGGAGGCGTTCGAGCTCGACGTCGAGGAGGATCAACGATGAACGAGGCAGCATCCACGGCCGCGCGCCCGCTTCCCGAGCGATGGAGCCCGCTCGCGGTGGCGTCACTCGTGCTGTCGGTGCTCCCGATCGGGAGCGCCGTCGCGCCGGTGCTCGGCACGGCGGCACTGCTTCAGATGCGTCGACGCACCGACCTGCGGGGCCGGGCGCTCGCGTGGGCGGGCATCGCGGTGGGGTTCGTCGCGACGGCGCTCATGGTGCTCGCCGCGTGGGGCGTGTGGAGGGCGACGCAGGCGCTGGCGATGCGCCCGTCCGTGGCGCTGCGCGCCGCATGGTCGGGAGACGCCGAGCGCTTCCGGCAGGAAATGACCGAGCCCGGCTCGCTGGCCACCGCGGCGCAGGTCGAGGCGTGGGTGGCGCCGGTGCGCGCCCGGCTCGGCGAGCTGCGCGAGGTACGGCTCGGGGACCATGCCCCGGAGGCCGAGGGCGCGGTGCCCGAGCGCGAGTTGCCGGCCGCGTACGAGGCGGTGTTCGCGGCTGCGGATGACGCAGGCGGGGGGGCGACGGTCACGGTTCCGGTGGTGGTGACCTTCGCGCGCCCCGCGTCGACCGAGGCGATCGACTCGATCCGCATCAAGCGCTTCCTCTTCAAGATGCCCGACGGAACGCGTATCGTGTTCCCCGAGGATGAGCGACCCGAAGCCCAACGACCCGCAGCCCCAGGGCCCGACCCGCGCTGAGCAGGAGGCCGTGATCGAGGTCCGCGACCTCGTCATGCGCTTCGGCCAGCAGACGGTGCTGAGCGGGCTCGACCTGCGCGTGCACCGCGGCGAGACGCTGGTCGTGATGGGCGGCTCGGGCTGCGGCAAGAGCACCCTGCTGCGGCTCATGATCGGGGCGATCGCGCCGACGCAGGGCCGCATCACCATGCTCGGCCAGGACATCGCGAAGGCCGATGAGGCCACGCTGGACGGGCTCCGCCGGCGCTTCGGCATCCTGTTCCAGAGCGCGGCGCTCTACCAATCGATGTCGATCGCCGAGAACGTGGCGCTCCCGATGCGCGAGCTCACCGACCTGCCGCCCGACCTCATCGACATCCAGGTGAAGATGAAGCTCGAGGCGGTCGGCCTGCGCGAGCATGCCGACAAGTTCCCGGCGCAGATCTCGGGCGGGATGAAGAAGCGCGCGGGCCTGGCGCGCGCGCTCGCCCTCGACCCCGAGATCATCTTCTACGACGAGCCGAGCGCGGGACTCGACCCCGTCACGAGCGCCGAGATCGACCAGCTCATCCTCACGCTCACGCGCAAGCTGGGCGTGAGCAGCGTGGTGGTCACGCACGAGATGGACAGCGCCTTCACCATCGCCGACCGCATGGTGATGCTCGACAAGGGCCGCTGCCTGAAGATCGCGCCGCGCGACGAGTACGAGCGCATCCGGCGCACGTCGGCCGAGGAGGCCGCGATGCTCTCGGAGGACGACCGGATCGTGAGGCAGTTCATCCGCGGCGACGCGCAGGGGCCGATCACGGACCGCCGCACGCTCACGAGCTACGCGGACGACCTCATGGGGCTGTTGGCGCCGCTGCCGGCGTCGCCCTCGATCACTCCCACCCGTTGAACAGGGCACGGCGCGCAGGACGCGCGCCGCCCGACGCAAGGACGCGACATGAAGGAACTCCCACGGACGCTCGACGGTGCACGCGTGACGGTGATGGGCCTCGGCCGCTTCGGCGGAGGGCTCGGCGTGACGCGGTGGCTCTGCGCGCAGGGCGCGCGCGTCCTGCTCACCGACCGCGCCGACGAGGTCGCGCTCGCGGCGCCGCTTGCGCAGCTCGCAGCCGAGCGCGCGGCGGGTCGGGTCGAGCTCCGGCTCGGGCGCCACGAGGCGGCGGACTTCGCGGGCGCGGACCTGGTGATCGCGAACCCCGCCGTGCCGAGGCCGTGGGACGACCCGTTCCTGGCCGCGGCGCGGGACGCGGGCACGCCCGTGACCACCGAGATCCGGCTCGCCGTGGACCGGCTCGACCGCGACCGGACCGTGGGCATCACGGGCAGCGCCGGGAAGAGCAGCACGTCGACCATGGTGCACCTGGCGCTGGACGAACCGGCCGGCGCCGCGCGGCTCGGCGGGAACATCGGTGGTTCGCTGCTCGGGGCGCCCGCGGCCCGCGGGCAGTGGACCGTGCTCGAGCTCTCGAGCGCCATGCTGTGGTGGCTCGGCGAGGGCGCGGCGCTCGCCGGCCAGGCGCCATGGTCGCCCCGCGTCGCGGTGCTCACCAACCTGGCGCCCAACCACGTGGACTGGCACGGCACGGTCGCGCACTACGGGCGGTCCAAGGGCGCCATCCGCGCGGCCCAACGCCCCGGCGACGCGTTCGTCACGCTCTTCGACCGCGAGCAATCCGAGGCCGCGACCGAGTGCGCGCGCGCGTGCGGCGCATGGTGGGCCGGGGCCGCGGTGCCTGCCGACGGCGAACTCGACGCGTTGCTCGCGTCCATCGACCTGCCCGAGGTCCCGGGAGAGCACCAGCGCCGCAACGCGCGGCTCGCCGTGCTCGCGGCCGAGGCCGCGCTGCGCTCGGCGGGCGAGCGCCCGGACCGGGCCGCGCTGGTTTCGCGGCTGGCGCGATTCCGGGCCCTGCCCCACCGCTTGCAGTACGTGGGCACGCACCGCGGCATGCGCTGCTACAACGACTCCAAGAGCACGACGCCCGACGCGACCATGCTCGCCGTCGCGGCGTTCCCCGAGCCCAAGCGCATCCACCTCATCGTGGGCGGCAGCGACAAGCAGGTGGACCTCTCGCAGGTGCGGGACCTCGCGCCGCGTCTCGCAGGGCTCTACGCGATCGGCGCCACCGCCGGCCAGCTCGCACCGGCGCCGCCCGCGCTCGACTGCGGGACGCTCGAGGCCGCGGTCCGCGCCGCGGTCGGCCGCGCGCGCGACGGCGACGTGCTGCTCCTCTCGCCCGCGTGCGCCAGCTTCGGCCAGTTCCGCAACTACGAGCACCGGGGCGAGGCCTTCACGGAGCTCGTCCGCACCCTGTAGGATCGCCGCACCCATGGCGAACACCGCCCACGTCCGGACCTTCACCGCCCGCCGCATCGCCGCCGCGTCGCTGGTTGCCCTGAGCGCCGCGATCGCCGGCTGCTACAGCACCTCGGGCGGCTTCATGCCGCACACGGGCGGCGGGTTCACCTACGAGTCCACGTCGCTGCTGCCGACCACCGTCACGGTGATGAACGCCTGCGAGCGCTCGCCCGACCACCCCAACGGGACGCCGTTCTTCATCATGGAGATCCCGCCGGGCAAGCAGCTGACCTTCAACTTCGAGGAAGACGGCGGCGACGACCCGGTGAAGCGCCCCGCGCGCATGATGTACAGCCTGTGGAAGAAGGGCACGCAGACGGGCAAGCTCGAGAACGTGCTCAGCTGCCCGCCTTCGGCATGCCGCCGCATCGAGGTCGCCTACCGGCCGGCGCCGGAGGAGGCCCGACCCGACGAGTCGTACCGGCTCCAGACCGGCCAGGACGCGGTGGGACCGGTGGGGCGGCCGCTGGATCAGCCCCGAGCCCCGCGAGCCGACCGCCCCTCGCCGACCTCGGGCGGCTGACGTGGCGGCGCAGCACGCGGCGATGCGCATCGGCCATGGCTGGGACATGCACCGGCTCGAGCCGTGCGCGCCCGCGGGCCCCGGGCGACGCCTGGTGATCGGCGGCCTCGAGTTCGCGCACGAGCGCGGCCCCGTGGCCCACTCCGACGGCGACGTGCTCATGCACGCGCTCACCGACGCGCTGCTGGGCGCGATCGGCGCGCCGGACATCGGCCAGCTTTTCCCCGACAACGCGCCCGAGAACGACGGCCGCGACAGCCGCGACTTCCTCCTCGAGGCGGCGCGGCGCGTGCGCGAGGCCGGGTGGCGCGTCGTGAACGCCGACATGACCGTGGTGTGCGAGCGTCCGAAGATGGGTGCGCGCAAGGCCGAGGTCGTGGCCAACCTCTCCCACATCTTGGGGGTGCCGGCCTCGGACCTCAACCTGAAGGGGAAGACGCACGAGCGCGTCGACGCGGTGGGCGAGGGCCGCGCGATCGAGGCGCACGCGGTGGTGCTGCTGGCGCGCGCCTGAAGCGCCGAGAGCGCGAAACCGCGGCGGCGGGCACGGCGCGCTTGCGTTGCCCCTACGATCCGCGTCCCATGAGAGCCATCGTCACCGGCCAGATCGGCGTCGACAAGAAGCCCTACCTCCAGGCCGTGGTGGACGCCGCGGAGCGGAGCCACCGCAAGGTCGAGCTGTTCAACGTGGGGAACATGATGTACGCCGAGGCGCCGGACGTTCGCCCGGGGCGGATCCTCGACCTGCCGTGGTCGCGCCTGGCGAGCCTGCGGCGGGCGGTGCTGAAGGACGTGATCTCCGCGACGAGCCCCGCCGCGGAGCACCCGAACGTGATCGTCAACACGCATGCCACGTTCCGGTGGCGCCACGGCCTGTTCAGCGCGTTCGACTTCGACCAGCTGCACATGCTGAAGCCGGACATGTTCATCTGCCTGGTGGACAACATCGAGGTGGTGCACCACCGGCTGCACCAGGAGCACGAGATCGACGCCACGCTCAAGGACTGCATGGTCTGGCGCGAGGAGGAGATCCTCGCCACCGAGCTCATGGCGCAGGCGCTCGGCTGCGGCAACAACTTCTTCATCCTCAGCCGCGGCCGCCAGAAGGACACCGTCGAGACGGCGCTTCGCCTGGTGACCCGGCCCGAGATGAGGAAGGTCTACCCCAGCTTCCCGATGAGCCACGTCATGGACATGCCCGACGTGCTCGCCGAGATCGACCACTTCCGCGCCGAGCTCGCGAAGCACTTCGTCACGTTCGACCCGGGCGACGTGGACGAGAAGCTGCTCCTCGACCGGGGCATCGAGGCGGCGCGCACCGGCAAGGACTTCATCGACGTCGAGGCGCACAGCTTCGGCGGGCGCGCGGGCGGCCCCCCGATCAGGGTGCCCGTGCGCGAGATCCTGGACATCGCGGGGGACGTCGACGGCCAGATCTACATGCGCGACTTCAAGCTCATCGACCAGAGCGACATGATCGTGAGCCTGGTGCCGGAGCTGCCGGGCGGGACGCCGGGGCTCTCGAGCGGCGTCGAGCGCGAGCTGCACCACGCCTTCGAGCACACCAAGGAGGTGTACGTGGTGTGGAAGCCGAGGAAGAACCCCAGCCCCTTCATCACCGAGACGGCGACCCGGATCTTCCGGAGCGTGCCGGAGGCGCTGCAGTACTTCGAGGACAAGGGGATGTTCGCGCCGACCGACCTGTTCGGGCACTGAAGGCGCGGGTTTCCGGCCCCTTCGAGGGGTGGCAGGCCAATACCGACATCGATTCCGTGATTTTTCCCTTCCCTCGGCGGGGACGCGGGCTACCCTTTTTTCGGGCGGCGGGCGCCGCCATTCCCGGACCCCTCAGAACTGCCACCGCCATGATCCGACGTTCCAACGCCGCGTTCTTCTTGGCCGCCTCCTCGCTCGTCGCGGGCGCGGCCTTTGCGCAGGTCTCGACGCGCTCCGGAGTCGGGGCGGTGCCCTACACGACCACCTCCGGGTCGGTCGGCACCACGTTCCGCACCTGGGCGCCCAACGCGACGGCGGTCAACGTGGTCGGCTCGTTCAACGGCTGGAGCACCTCGGCCACGTCGCTCTCGAGCGAAGGGAACGGGTGGTGGTCGCGCGACGTGCCCACCGTCGGCGCGGGCGCGCAGTACAAGTTCTTCATCCGGCGCGGGACCACCACGCTCTACAAGAACGACCCGCGGGCGCGGAGCATGACCAACTCGGTCGGGAACTCCGTCGTCTACAACCCGAACGCCTATCAGTGGCAGACGCCGCCGTTCCAGATGCCCGGATGGACCGAGCTGGTCCTCATGGAGATCCACCCCGGCACCTTCAACCGGCCGGCCGGGCACCAGGGCGTCGGCACCTTCGCCACCGCCGCGCAGAAGCTCGACTACCTGAAGGACCTGGGCATCAACGCGATCGCGCTGATGCCCGTCAGCGAGTTCCCCGGCGACAACAGCTGGGGCTACAACCCCGCGCACCCGTACGCCGTCGAGACCTCGTACGGAGGCCCCGACGCGCTCAAGTCGTTCATCGACCAGGCCCACGCGCGCGGCATGGCGGTCCTGGGCGACGTGGTCTACAACCACTTCGGCCCGAACGACCTGGACCTGTGGCAGTTCGACGGCTGGAACCTCAACAACCGAGGCGGCATCTTCTTCTACCAGGACGACGCCCGCCAATCGACGCCGTGGGGCCCCCGCCCCGACTTCGGCCGCGGCGAGGTCCGCAGCTACATCCGCGACAACGCCATGCTGTGGCTTGACGAGTTCCGCATGGACGGCCTGCGGTTCGACGGGACGAAGTTCATCCGCACCTGCGACTACCAGGGTCCGTACGCCAACGTCGAGATCCCGGACGGGTGGAGCCTGCTCCAGTGGTGCAACGACTCGGCCGACGCGCAGTGGCCCGGCAAGCTCATGATCGCCGAGGATCTCGGCGAGAACGAGTGGATCGGCAAGACCACCGGCGCCGGCGGCGCGGGGTTCGACACCCAGTGGGACGGGGCCTTCGCGTTCCCGGTGCGCAGCGTGATCGAGGCGGCGAACGACTCGGACCGCAACATGTTCACGGTGCGCGACGCCGTCATGAAGTCGTTCAACGGCCAGATGCAGCAGCGCATCATCTACACCGAGAACCACGACGAGGTGGCGAACGGCCGCCAGCGCGTGCCCGAGACGATCTGGCCGGGCAACGCGGGCAGCTGGTTCAGCCGAAAGCGATCGACCCTCGGGGCGGCGCTCGTCCTGACCGCCCCGGGCATCCCGATGCTGTTCCAGGGCCAGGAGTTCCTCGAGGACGGCTGGTTCGCGTCCGAGGACCCGCTCGATTGGTCCAAGGCGACCACCTACGCGGGCATCCGGCAGCTCTACAAGGACCTCGTCGGCCTCCGCCGAAACCTCGGCGGGAACACGAAGGGCCTGTCCGGCTACTTCACGAACTTCTTCCACGTGAACAACGGCGCGAAGGTGGTCGCCTACCACCGCTGGGCCAACGGCGGCGCAGGCGACGACACGGTGATGCTGATGAACTTCAGCGGCACCTCCTTCCCGAACTACCGCATCGGCCTGCCCCGCGGCGGCATGTGGCGGGTGCGCTTCAACAGCGACTGGAACGGCTACTCGTCCGACTACGGCAACTTCGGCGCGTTCGACGTCGCGGCCGACAGCTGGGGCCAGGACGGCCTCGGCTTCAGCGGCAACTTCCGGATCGGTCCCTACACCGCCCTGATCTTCAGCCAGAACGGCCCCAGCCGCTTCGACCTGAACGGCGACTGGAGCATCAACGGCACCGACCTCGGGATCGTCCTCGCGCAGTGGGGCAGCGACGGCTCGGCGGACTTCAACGACGACGGCGCGGTCGACGGCCAGGACCTCGGCGCGATCCTCGGCGCGTGGGGTCCCGTCCAGCAGTGAGCCCGTGACCGCGGGGCGCCTGCCGGCGCCGATCGATCACCCCAGGCGCGTTCAGCCGGCCGATTCCTCGTGCGCGGGGCGATAGCCCCAGGAGCAGTACTCGCCGACCATCCGGTCGGTGTTGAACGTCGCGGGAACCGTGGTGGCCGAGCGCAGGGCGCGCTGGATCCACTTCTCCGGCAGGCCCGTCGGGCCACGGTCGTAGAACTCGGGGACCACCTCGCGCTCGAGCAGCTCGTACAGGCTGTCGGAATCCTTGCGGGCCTGCAGCTCGTGGTCGGGGCTCTCGCTCCCGTCGCCGATGGCCCATCCGTTGGTGCCGTCCCAGCTCTCGGGCCACCAGCCGTCGAGGACGCTGAGGTTGACGCCCCCGTGGAGCGGCGGCTTCATGCCGCTGGTGCCGCTGGCCTCGTAGGGCCGCAGGGGATTGTTGAGCCACACGTCGCAGCCGGAGGTGAGCATGCGACCCACCTCCATGTCGTACTCCTCGATGAGCGCCACGCGCCCCTGGAACCCCGCGTCGTGCGCGAAGCGCCAGATCATCTGCGCGTACTCCTGGCCACCGAGGTCCTTGGGGTGCGCCTTCCCGGCGAACACCACCTGGACGGGGCGGTCCTTGCTGGTCAGGATGCGCAAGACGCGCTCCACGTCGTGGAAGATGAGCGGCGCCCGCTTGTAGGTCGCGAAGCGGCGCGCGAAGCCGATGGTGAGCGCGTCGTCGCGGAACGCCTCGCCCGCGCACATCACCTCGAGCGGGCCCTCGCCGCGCGCCATGGCCTGGCGGCGCAGGCGTGCGCGCACGAACTCGACCAGCTTGTGCCGCAGCGCCCGGCGCATCGCCCAGAACTCGGCGTTGCCGACGTTCCGGACCGCCGCCCACGGGTTGGCGTCCGGGGAGGCGCGGCTCAGGTCGATGCCGACCGAGCGCCGCCAGAACGACCGCGCCTCGGGCGCGATCCAGGTGGGCACGTGCACGCCGTTGGTGATGCTGCCGATCGGGACCTCGTCGACGGGGCATCCGTAGATCTCGTGCCACATCTCGCGGCTGACGCGCCCGTGGAGCTTCGAGACGCCGTTGACCCGGCGCGCCATGCGAAGCGCGAGGACCGTCATGCAGATCGGCCCCTCCTTCGGCTGCTCGCGGCCGAACTCGGCGAAGGTCTCCGGCGTGAAGCCCGCGGTGCGCAGCGGCCGGCGCAGCGCCTTCCAGCAGGCGTCGACGTCGTAGCGGTCGTGCCCCGCGGGCACCGGGGTGTGCGTCGTGAAGATCGTGGTGGCGCGAACGCGCTGCACGGCGGCGTCGAGCGACATGCCGCGTGAGACGAGCATCGCGAGGCGCTTGAGGCCCGCGAACGCGGCGTGGCCCTCGTTGAGGTGCCAGACCGTCACCTTCTCCTTGAGCTTCGCGAGGGCCAGCACTCCGCCGACCCCGAGCAGCACCTGCTGGCGCATGCGCAGGTCGTGGTCGCCCTGGTAGAGGGCGCGCGTCAGCACGCGGTCGCGCTTGCGATTCTCGGGGATGTCCGAGTCGAGGAGGTAGAGCGGCACGCGGCCGACCTGGAGCTTCCACACCTTGGCGCGGACGATCCGGCCGCCCACGGGGCAGTCGATGCGCACGCGGGTGTCGGTCACCGGGAACCGGTCGAAGTCGTACGAGGGATGCAGGACGTTGGTCGACCCGTCGCTGCGCAGCTCCTGCAGGTAGTAGCCCTGGCGGTAGAGCAGGCCGACGCCGACGAGCGGGACGCCCAGGTCGGACGCGCTCTTGAGGTGGTCGCCCGCGAGCACGCCGAGGCCGCCCGCGTACTGCTGCATGCTCTCGTGGATCGCGAACTCGCTCGAGAAGTACGCGATCCGCATCCCGTGCACGTCGGCGGACTGCGTCTCCTCGAACCACGAGGCGGTCTCGTAGTAGGCGCGGCGGGCGTCGGCCGCGTCCTGAACCAGGCGCCGGAAGCGCTCGTCGGCGAGCTTGGCCTCGAGCACGCCCGGGTCGACGGCCGCCAGGACGCCCGTGGGCGAATGCTTGGTGGACTCCCACAGGGTGGGACTGAGGGCGGCGAACGGGCGCTGGCCCATCTCGTTCCAGCTGAACCAGCAGTCCTCGCCGAGTTCCTTCAGGGTGCCGAGGATGCCGAACGGGTCCGAGATGCGCGGGAGCGGGCGTCGGGGGGACATGGGTTGGGCTGGGGCCAGGACGTGCGGGCGGTCAGAGGCGGGCCACGGCCTCGACCGAACGGCGCATCCTAGCGGCGTCCAGGGCACGGAGCGCGTCCGGGAGCATGCGCCAGCGCCACTGCCCGGAGCCCTCGCCGGGCGCGTTCATGCGTGCCTCGCGGCCGAGCCCCAGGTGGTCCTGCATCGCCACGATCGCCGTGCGCGCGGGGCCCTGGAGCACGAGGTCGACCATCGAGCGCGGCAGCCCGCGGCGCGCGTCGGCCGCCGAGCGCGCGCCCACGTACGCGGCGTATCGCTCGCGCGCGTCGGGAGGAAGCGACGCCCACCATCCCAGCGTGGTGTCGTTGTCGTGGGTGCCCGGGTACGCCACGCAGTCGACCGGATGGTTGCAGGGGAGGTCACCGCTCGCGGGCCCGTAGAAGGCGTTGTGGACGAGCTTCATGCCGGGAAGGCCGAAGCGCTCGCGGAGCGCGACCACCTCGGGGGTCACCGCGCCGAGGTCCTCGGCGACCAGCGGCAGGCGCCCGCACGCGCGCTCCAGCGCCTCGAGCACCTCGCGGCCGGGCGTCGGGCGCCACGTGCCGCGCATGGCGGTCTTCGCGTCGCCCGCGATCTCGTAGGCGTGCACGAAGCCGACGAAGTGGTCGATGCGCAGCGCGTCGAACCGCGCGAGGCTGTCGCGGATGCGCGCCACCCACCACGCGAACCCGGTGCGGCGGTGCTCGGACCATCGGTAGTGCGGGTGGCCCCACAGCTGTCCGGTGGCGCTGAAGCAGTCGGGCGGGACGCCGGTGACGACGTCCGGCCGGCCCTTCGCGTCCAGGCGGAAGAGCCTGGGGTTGTCGTGCACGTCGGCCGAGTCGAGCGGCACGAAGATCGGCACGTCGCCGAGGAGCAGCACGCCGCGGCCGGCGCAGTGCGCGCGCAGGGCGCGCCACTGGCGGTCGAACTCGAACTGCAGCCATGCGTGCATGTCGGCGTCGGGGGACGCGCCCGGCCGCGACGCGGCGAACGCGCACCAGCCGTCGAGCCACCACGCGTGCCGTGCACGGAACGCCCGCAAGGCACGGGCCGGCGCGGCGCCCCGCGTGCGGAAGGCCGCCCACGCCTGCGCGAGGCGCGGCTCCTTGAACGACCGGGCGCGCGCGTAGTCCACCGCCGACGCGTCCCGGCCGGCATCGCCGCGCCGCACGCGCAGCGCCGAGCGCGGCAGCAGGCCGTCCTGCGCGAGGAGCTCCAGGCTGATGAAGAGGGGCTCGCCCGCGAAGCTCGAGGTGCTGGCGTACGGGGAGTCGCCGGGGCCGACCGGCCCCACGGGCAGCATCTGCCACACCGTCTGGCCCGCGCGCGCGCACCAGTCGGCGAAGGCGTGGGCCGCGGGGCCGAGGTCGCCGATCCCGTGCGGCGACGGGAGCGAGGAGACGTGCATCAGCGTGCCGGCGCGGCGGCGCGCGAAGATCGCTGGGACGACGGTGGGTTGCTTGGCCATGGGGCGGGTCCGTGGGCTCATTCGCCGACCCAGACGCGCCCGCCGAGCGGCGGGACCGTGGCGCGGCGCAGCCCGTCGTCGCCCGGGGCGGGCGCGCCGAACGCGTCGCGGAACGCCCCTTCGACCGGGAGCGCGACGGTCGCCGGCTTCGTCGAGGCGTTGAGGGCCACCACCACGCGCTGCCCGTCCTTCTCGCGGACGAACGCAAGCACGTCCTGCGCGTCGTCGGCGAGCACCGTGCGGTAGGAGCCCGTGCGCAGCGCGGGCAGCGACCGGCGCAGCCCGATCACCGCGCGGTAGTGCTCCCGCATGGAGGGGTCGGCGCGCTCCTGCGGGTTGCGGTTCGGCGGCAGGTCGTCCCACAGCATGGGGCGGCGGTTGTTGGGGTCGTTCGAGCCCCACATGCCGGCCTCGTCGCCGTAATAGACCATCGGCGCGCCGACGTAGGTCATCTGCAGGAGCGCGAGCAGTCGCTGGCGGGCGCGATCCTCGTCGCCCGGGCGGCCCGCGTCGTACGGGTTGCCCTCCTGCTCGCGGTTGAGGTGGTTGTAGGTGCGGTCCGGGTTGCGCGCCATGCTGGCGACGCGGTCCGTGTCGTGGCTGTCGAGCAGGTTCATCATGGCGTACGAGCACTCGGGCGCGTAGGCCATGCGCAGCTCGGCGAGCCGGCGGTCGAACTCGCTCGCGGCGATCTTCTCGCGCCGGTTGATGACCCATGCGATCGCGGGCTTGGCGAACTCGTAGTTCATCACCGCGTCGAACGCGCGCCCGTCGAGCCACTGGTCGGCGCGCTCCCAGATCTCGCCCACCACGTACGCCTGCGGGTTGATCCGCCGCACCAGCGCGCACCACTCGTGCCAGAAGGGAAGCGGCACCTCGTTCGGCACGTCGAGCCGCCAGCCGTCGATCCCGTCGGACGGGTCGCCGTCGCCGTCGGGGTCCATCCACCGGCGCGTCACGTCGAAGACGTGCTGGCGCACCGCGGCGCTCGCGAGGCCCTTCTCCTGGTCCTTGCGGAACACGGGCAGCTCGGAGAACCCCCACCACGCCTCGTAGGCGAACGGGTCCCACGAGGTGATGTCGAACCAGTCCGCGTAACGGCTCGACCGGCCGTGCACCTTGAGGTCGCGGAACGCGGGGTGGTTCGTGCCGCAGTGGTTGAAGACGCCGTCGATCACCACGCGGAAGCCCATGCGCTTGGCCTCGCGGATGAACGCGAGGAAGCGCCGGTCGGTGGGCGTGAAGGTCCACGTCCTCGGGTCGAGGAGGTCCTCCTTCGCCTCGGCCGGCGCGTAGTCGCCCTTGGTCCCGAAGTGCTCGTCGACGTGGATGAGGCTCGTCGCGTTGTACTTGTGCGGCGTGGTCGCCTGGAACATCGGCATCAGGTAGAGCGCGTTGACGCCGAGGTCGCGCAGGTACGGGAGCCGCTCCTGCAGCCCCTGCAGGTCGCCGCCCGCGAAGCGAGAGAACACGTAGTGCTTGTAGAACGTCTGGCCGTCCTTGCCCTCGGACCCGAACGGCTGGTACCAGTCGTGGTCCCACGGGATGGTGCCCTTCGGGTCGTTCGACGGGTCGCCGTTGCGGAAGCGGTCGACCATGACCTGGTACCAGACGGCGTCCTTGGCCCAGTCGGGCGTGCGGAACGTTGCCTTCGTGGGGTCGAGCGAGTACGTCTTGGGGTCGCGTTCCATGGTGGTGCCGTCGCGGAGCGTGAAGGTGTAGAGGATCGGGAGGGCGGCGGGGGAGCCGGTCGCCGGCGCCGGAAGGGGAATCATGCCCTCCCAGACGTCGAAGGGGCCGTCGGTGCCGACGCGCGCCATCGGGTGCTCGGTGGCGGACGGCGAGGCGGCGGCGGCCGCCGGAGCAGGCACCGCGATCCACAGGCCCGCGGCGGCCACGTCCCCGCGAAGGGTGCGCAGGCGGACGCACCAGCCCTCGCCCGGGACGCTCCACCGGTCGCGCGCCGCGGCCGGGTCGTGGAGCACCGCGGCGCCCTCGATGACGCCGTCGTCCGGCCGTGCGCCGGTCGCGTCGAGCGCCGCGAGGGCGCCGAGGCGCAGCACGGAGTTGTGGCCGCCCTGCCCGTCCTCGGCGCGTGCCGGGTTCGCGGGGTCGCCGATCCATCGCGTGCCGTCGAGCACGAACTTGTAGAGCTGCGTCCCGGGCGGCACGTCGATGACGGCCTCGAAGCCGCCGTCGGGCGTGCGCGCCATGGGGATCCACTGGCCCTGCCAGCCCGTGAACGTGCCGGCCACGCGGGCGGAGGACGCGCCGGCCGCGTCCTTCGGGGCCAGCGCGAACCGCAGCCGCCACCGGCCGTCGGGCCGCGGCTCGGGCTGCATGGCCGACGGGCACGCCGCGAGCGAGCGCGTCCCGGTGGGCCGCGCGGGCGCGAGCGAGGGTGATGCAGGCAACGGCGGCTCGGGGGCCGCCGACGGTGCGGCGGCCGTCGCCGAAGCAGCGAGCATCGCATGCGCCACGAGCAGCGGGACCGTCGAGTTGACCGCTAGTATTTGGGTTCGCATGTCGCAGGACCCCGACGACTCGAGCGCCGCAAGCATAGGGGCGCGCGGCGCTTCCGGGGCCGTATCGGCCTCGTTGCGGCGTGCCGGGCGCATGGCGCGCACGGTGCTGCTGGTCGCGGCGGCGCTCCTGGTCGCGTGGGCGTTCGGCCGCGTGGCGCTGCGCACCTTCGGGTCGGGCGACGCCGCCGCAGGGGCGAAGACGGCGCTCACCGTGCTCCACTGGTCCGGCGAGGGCGGCCCCGAGGAGGACGAGATCGTCGAGCGCAGCCTGCGCGACTTCGAGGCCGCGAACCCCGGCGTGAAGGTCCGGCGCATCAACCCGGGCGACGCCGGCAGCTTCTACACGAAGCTGCAGACGATGATGGCCGCGGGCGAGCCGCCGGACGTGTTCTACGTGGGCAACGAACGCGTCCCGAGCTTCGCGAGCCTGGGGCTGCTCGAGCCGCTCGACCGGTTCGTCGAGGCGGACGCACGCTCCGCCGAACCCGGCGCCCTGAAGCTGGATGACCTGTATCCGCAGGTGGTCGACGCGTTCCGGTACGACGGCAGCAATGCGGGCCGCGGCACGCTGTGGGGCATCCCCAAGGACTTCACGACCGTCGGCTTCTACTGGAACAAGGACCTCTTCCGCAA
Source organism: uncultured Chitinophaga sp. (assembly GCA_964430235.1). Lineage (GTDB taxonomy): Bacteria > Planctomycetota > Phycisphaerae > Phycisphaerales > SM1A02 > UBA966. Next base: position 19,785 of record CAYSFS010000008.1, read on the forward strand.
GGCCGGCCTCGCGCCGCCCCGGCCCGACTGGACGTGGGACGACTTCATCGCGGCGGCGCGCGCGATCGGCGCGCTCACGGACGAGGAGGGCGAGCACTACGTCGGCACCGAGTTCGTGACGTGGCCCGCGATGGTGCGCGCCTACCTCTTCACCGAGGGCTGCGACGCGGTGGGCGCGTCGTTCGACTCGCTGACGCTCTCCGACCCGCGTGCGATGGCCGCGCTCGAGCGCCTGCGCGCATGGCGCCACGACGAGGAGCATGCGCTCACGAGCGGCCGCAGCAAGATCGCGACGGGTTCCGCCGTGTTCGCCACCGGGCGCGTGGGGATGGCGGGGCCGTTCGGCCGCTGGGTGGTCCCGGAGTACCGCCGCATCCGCGACTTCGACTGGGACTTCGCGCCCCTGCCCCGCGGCTCGGCGCGCGCGAACATCATCCTGACCGTGTCGTGGAGCATCTCGAGCCGGTCCCGGCACAAGGACGAGGCGTGGAAGCTGGTGCGCTGGCTCACGAACGTCGACGGGCAGAAGGCGCAGGCGCGGCTGGGGCTCGCCATCCCCTCGAACCGCGCGGCCGCGGAGAGCGACGCGTTCCTCGACCCCGCGCAGAGACCGGAGTCCGACCGCGCGTACCTGGACCCGATTCCCTCGGCACGCGTGATCGACTGGCCGGCGAACCCGAAGTTCGAGGCGCTCTTCGGCTCGAACATGGACGAGGGCCTGAAGACCGCGAACAAGCCGGTCGCGCAGGCCGTGGCCGACTTCGAGTCGTCGTGGAGGCGCGAGCTCGCGAGCCCGCTCGGGCGCGGAGGATTCCCGCCCGTGCCCTGGGGCGCGATCGGCGCGGCCGCGGCGGCCGTCGTGGCCGTCGCCGCGGTGGCCGTGCTCGCGTGGTTCCGCCGCCGCCCGCTTCCGCGCGACGCGGCGCGCGAGGAACGCGCGGGCCTCCTGTTCGCCTCGCCGTGGATCGTCGGGTTCGGCGTCTTCATGGCGTTCCCCGTGGTGCTCTCCCTGATCCTCTCGTTCACCGCGTGGAAGGGCCTCTCGACGCTCGACGAGGCACGGTGGGTGGGCTTCGGCAACTACGCGCAGCTCCTCTGGAACGACCCGCGGTTCATGGCGAGCATCCGGGTGACGCTGTACTACGTGCTGGTCGCGGTGCCGCTCGGCCAGGGCCTCGCGCTCGCGGCGGCGGTGCTGATGCACCGCAAGCTGCGCGGCATCCCCTTCTTCCGCGCAGCGTGGTACCTGCCGAGCGTGCTCGCGGGCGTGGGCGTGGCCGTGCTCTGGCGCTGGGTGTTCGACTCGGACGCGGGGCTCATGAACGGGCTGCTCTCGGGCGCGATCGGCGCCGTCGACTGGGCGCTCGGGCTGGCGGGCGCCGGGCCGCTCGGCATCGAGCCGCCGCACTGGTTCGGCAAGGACGCGGCCGCCTGGGGCCCGCCCGCGTTCGCCATCATGAACGCGTGGTTCGTCGGCGGGTCGATGGTGATCTACCTCGCGGGCCTGCAGGGCATCCCCGACGAGCTGCTCGAGGCGGCGGAGGTCGACGGCATCGGGCCCGTGCGCCGCTTCGTGGGCATCACGCTGCCGATGCTGGGCCCGGTCATCCTCTTCAACGTGCTGATGGCGGTGATCGGCAGCTTCCAGGTCTTCACGCAGGCGTTCGTGATGACGGGCGGCGAGCCGGGCGACAGCACGCGCTTCTACGTGCTCTACCTCTTCAACCAGGGCTTCGAGTACTACGAGATGGGCTACGCGTCGGCGATGGCGTGGCTGCTCCTCCTCGGGGTGATGGCGGTGACCGCGGTGATCCTGCGCTCGAGCGCGCGGTACGTGTACTACGAGGCACTCAGGAAGTGAGCATGCGGCGGACCACAGGGACCATCCTCGCGTACGCGCTGCTCGTGGGCGGCACGCTCGTCTTCCTCTATCCCCTGTGGTGGATGGTGGCGGTGAGCCTGAAGACGCCGGACGCCGCGCAGGCGGCCACCGTGCAGGGCGGGTTCGCGTCGGCGTGGGTGTCCGACCCCCAGTGGGGCAACTACCCCGAGGCGCTCCGCGAGATGGGCAGCGGCGAGAAGGGCCGCGGCTTCCTCGACGCGCTCGCCAACAGCGTGGTCGTGACGGTGCTGACGACCGTCGGCACGGTGCTCAGCTCGAGCCTCGTGGGGCTCGCGTTCGCGCGCATCCGCTTCCGAGGCAGCCGCCCGATGTTCCTCGTGATGCTCGGCACCATGATGCTGCCGGCGCAGGTCACGATGATCCCGCTCTTCATCCTGTTCCGGAACCTCGGCTGGGTCGACACGTTCCTGCCGCTCGTGGTTCCGGCCTTCTTCGCGAACGCGTTCTTCGTGTTCATGTACCGGCAGTTCATCGCGCAGGTGCCCGAGGCGCTCCTCGAGGCGGCGCGGCTCGACGGGCAGGGCTGGCTCGGCATCTGGTGGCACGTGATCCTGCCGCTCACGCGGCCGGTGACCGCGATCACCGCGGTGTTCACGTTCATCGGCACGTGGAACGACTTCCTGGCGCCCCTCATCTACCTGCAGAGCGACGAGCAGGCCACGCTGAGCGTGGCGCTCAACTCGTTCCGCAACCAGTACGGCGGCATCACCAAGGTGCATCTCCTCATGGCCGCGAGCCTGACGACGATGGTGCCCTGCATCCTGATCTTCATGGCCGCGCAGCGGCAGTTCATCGAGGGCCTCGGCAAGGGCGCGGTGAAGGGCTGAACGGCCAACCACGGGAACGACGATGGCAAGCATCTCACTCGACCGCGTCTCGAAGACCTACCCCGGCGGCGTCCGCGCCGTGCAGGAGGCCTCGCTCGCCTTCGCCGACGGCGAGTTCGTCGTGCTCGTCGGCCCGTCCGGGTGCGGCAAGAGCACGCTGCTGCGGATGGTGGCGGGGCTCGAGTCGATCACGGGCGGCACGGTGTCGATCGGCGGGCGCGTCGTGAACGACGTGCAGCCGAAGGACCGCGACGTGGCGATGGTGTTCCAGAACTACGCGCTCTACCCGCACATGACCGTCCGCCGGAACATGGCCTTCGGCCTGCTGCGCCGGCGCCGCCACGGCGGGCTCGCGGGGCTCTTCCGCGGCGCCGAGCGGCGCGCGGAGCTCGCCGCGATCGACCGCCGCGTCGACGAGGTGGCGCGGACGCTGGGCATCGAGCCCTACCTCGACCGCCTGCCGCGCGCCCTCTCGGGCGGGCAGCGGCAACGCGTGGCGCTGGGGCGCGCGCTGGTGCGCGACCCGCAGGTGTTCCTCTTCGACGAGCCGCTCTCGAACCTCGACGCCCGCCTGCGCATCGAGATGCGCGCCGAGATCCGCGAGATGCACCGCCGCACGCGGGCCACCATGGTCTACGTGACCCACGACCAGGAGGAGGCGATGACCCTCGCCGACCGCATGGTCGTCATGCGCGGCGGCGTCGTGCAGCAGTTCGGCACGCCGTCGGAGTGCTACGGACGCCCGGCGAACCGCTTCGTCGCCGGGTTCGTGGGCACGCCGGTCATGAACTTCGTCGAGGGCACGGTGGCGGGCGGCACGTTCACGGGCGGCGGGCTGTCGCTTGCCCTGCCCGCCGGGCGCTGGCCCGCGCTTCCGGCCGGGCCCGTGGCGCTCGGCGTGCGCCCCGACCGCATCCGCGTGTCGGCGGCGCAGGGCGACGTCGCGGTGGACGTGCGCGCGATCGAGCGCCTCGGCGACCGCATGGACGTCGTGCTCGATGCCGGCCCCACCCGCCTCGTGGCGCGCATCGAGAACGACGACGCGCTCGTCGAGGGCGGCCCCGCGCGCGCCACGCTCGACCTCGCGTCGGCGCACCTCTTCGCGCCGGGCGAGGACGGCGCTCGCATCGCCGACTCCGCGGGCTGAAAAGCGCGCTGGCCCCGGCGCGGGGCCGGGGCCAGCGGGAGTCGCGAATCAGTTCCGCCGCGTCACTGGGGGCAGCTGCCCCACGCGCCGAGCAGGATGCCCAGGTCCTGGCCGTCCACGGCGCCGTCGCCGTTGAGGTCGGCCGCACCCGCGGCAGCCCAGCTCCCGAGCAGCACGCCCAGGTCCTGGCCGTCCACGGCGCTGTCGCCGTTGAGGTCGGCCGGGCACGGGTTCGGGCCCGGGCCCGCGGGGACCACGAAGAACTGGTTGCCGTCGATCACCGCGAAGTTCGGGCGACCGGTGCCGAGGCTCGCGCTGCCGACCGGCAGCCCGCCGAGCACCTGGTTCGAGATGAAGTTGTGCCCGCCGTTGTTCACGAAGGCGCACACCTTGATGTCGCTGGTGCCGTCCCAGTTGATGGCCGCGAGCGGGATCTTGAGCTCGAGGCCCGTCACCACGCCGGCGCCCGACGACTCGAGGCCCTCGACGCTGGCATCGACGCCGTCGATGTTGGTGTTGTTGAGCGCCGCCGAGACCAGGAGCCCGCTGCCCGCTCCGCCGATCTCCGTGGGCGGGAGCACGTGGGCCGCCAGCGCCGGGTCGTAGTTGCCCTGCCCGACGTAGCCGCCGGCGCCGCCGCCCTCGGTGAGCAGCTGGCCGTAATTGGCGAACATCGTGTTGGGAGCTCCGCCGCCGAGCGTGAAGAACATCACCGCGTCGGCGTCGAAGCCCTCGTCGAACGTGAGGCCGGGCTGGGCCACGCCGTTCACGTCGACGAACGCACCCATCGAGTTGTTGAGGTTGTTGAAGTCGAGGTCGGGGTTGTTCCCGAGCAGCGAATTCTGCCCGGCGCCCGGGCGCGCGTCGAAGAACACGTCGAGCTTGTTGAAGTTCGACTGGAGGTTGCCGGCGAGCACGAGGTGCAGGTGGCCGGTGGCCGCGTCGCCGACGATGGCTCCGTACGCCGCGTCGAGCTCGCTGCCGTAGCAGTCGCCCGCCGGCGGCGGCGCGCCGACGTGGTCGCCGAAGGCCGTCGAGATGCCCTGCACCGCGAGGCCCGCGCCGTAGGCGGCCTCGGCCGTGCCGTCGACCGTCGCCGCGGCCGGTGCCGGGACGGGGGAGACCGTGAAGAACTGGTCGCCGTCGATCACACCGAAGTTCGGACGGCCGCCGAACGCGGCGCCGAGGTTCCCGCTGCCCACGGGCAGGCCGCCGAGGACCTGGTTCGAGACGAAGTTGTGATCGCCGTTGGTGACGAACGCGCAGACCTTGATGGGGCTGGTGCCGTCCCAGTTGACCGCGGCGAGCGAGATCTTCACCTCGACGCCCGTGGTCACGCCCGCGCCCGAGGACTTGCCGCCGTCGCCGCCGGACACGCCCGCGACGTTCGAGTTGTTGATCGCGGCCGACATCTCCCAGCCGCTGCCGGCGGGACCGATGGGCTTCGGGCTCATGACGTGCGCGCCGACCAGGGGGTCGTAGTTGCCCTGTCCGACGTAGCCGCCGGAGCCACCGCCCTCGGTGAGCAGCTGCGAGTAGTTCACGTACATCGTGTTCGGGGCGCCGCCGCCCACCGTGAACATCATGATCGCGTCGGCATCGAAGCCCGCGTCGAACGTGAGGCCGGGCGTGAGGCCGTCGGCCGACGCACCCATCGCCGTGTTGAGCCGGTTGAAGTCGACGTCCGGGTTGTTGCTGCGGAGCGCGTTCTGGCCAGCGCCCGCGCGGGCATCGACGAACACGTTGATCTTGTTGAAGTTCGTCTGGAGGTTGCCCGCAAGCACCAGGTTCAGCGTGCCGGTCGCGGCGTCGCCCGTGACGAAGCCGTAGGCCACGTCGAGCTCGCTGCCGTCGCAGATGCCGGGCGACGACCCGAGGTGGTTGCCGAAGCTCGTGCCGATGCCCTGGACGACGATGGCGCTTCCGTAGCCGGTCTCGGCGGCTCCGTCGACGACAAGCTCGACGCCCGCGAGCGCGAACGCGCTGCACGTGAGCGCCGAGGCGGCGATGAACGTGGTCTTCATGTCTTGGTTGCTCCGGTGATGGTGTCTTGGGATACGAAACCCTGGCGAACCGACCGCCGCCATGGCGATCAGACTGTAGACCCAAGACGCGCGAAGTCCAACGGGGGATCGGTCGAAGGCCCGGGAATCCGCGGAATCGGCTTCGGTGATCGCGCCGGCCGGGCGGCTTGGCGGGAGAACGTCCCCGTAACTCCCGGGCGCCCTGGGCGGGTTTCCTATTCTCCGGATCGCCGCATGACCCGATTCCGACTTCTGGTCGCCTACGACGGCACGGAGTTCCATGGCTGGCAACGGCAGGAACCGCCGGGTGCCCCGCCGCTGCGCACGGTGCAGGGCGTGCTCGAGGACGCGGTCGCGACGGCGATCGGCGGCATGCGCGTCCCGGTCATGGGCGCGAGCCGCACGGACGCGGGCGTGCACGCCGTGGGCCAGGTCGCGGCCTTCACGGCCGACACGCGCATCCCGGTCGACCGGCTCGCGATGGCCATCACCGCGCGACTTCCCGAGGACGTCTGCGTGCACCGGGCCGAGGAGGTCCACCCCGGCTTCGACCCCATCGCCGACTGCGTGAGCAAGTGCTACCGGTACACGATCGCGCACGGCGTCGCCGCGCCGGACCCGGGCCTGCTGTTCGCGCGCCGCACGACGTGGGTGACGCGGCACCGGCTCGACCTCGCGGCCATGCGCGCGACGGCCGCGTGCATCGTGGGGACGCACGACTTCGCGGCGTTCGCGCAGGCGAACCACGGGCGCGAGTCGACCGTGCGGACCGTCTTCGGGTGCACGGTGCACGAGCCGGCGCCCGGGCGCGCGGTGGTGGAGGTGGCGGGCAGCGGCTTCCTCTACAACATGGTGCGGATCATCGCCGGCACGTTGGTCGATGCGGGACGCGGGCGCACCGGGCCGGACGACGTGCGCCATGCGCTCGCGGCCCGCGACCGCGCGAAGGCCGGTCCGACGCTTCCGCCGCACGGGCTGCGGCTCGAATGGGTGCGGTACGGCGCGCACGGGAGCGAGCCGTGATCCGCGGGGTACGCGGCGTGGCACGTGCGTGCGCCGCAGTGCTGGCGCTCGTCGCCGGCGCGAGCGCCGTCGGCGCCTCCATGCCGCCGGAGGCCAGGGATGCGGGCGCGGTGGTCGCCGCGGCGCAGTCCGTGCGGCGCGAGATCGAGCGGATGTCCGCGACGCCGCCCGGGCCCGCGCGCGATGCGGCGCTCGCGCTGCGGCGCGTGGCGTTCGACCTGCTCTCCCGCGGCAACGATGCGCCGGACGACGCGCAGGCCATGGCGGTCGCGGGGCTGCGCCTCGCGCGCGCGTGCGCCGCGCTCGACGCCGCGCTCGCCTCCGCGGAGGCGGAGCGCCGCGTGAGCCCCGCCATGACCGCGGCGCTGGCGCGGTTCGTGCGCGTGGCCGAGCACGGGCTCGACGTGCCGCCGCCCGCGGCCGAGCCCGAGCGGGCGCTCCGCGAGGTGCTCGCGCCGATGCGCGAGGCCGTCGCGATGCTCGAGGCCAAGGGACCGGGATCGACGGGGACCTCGGGCGCACCGCCCGCGGTCGTTCCCGCGACGGCGTGGCCCGCGGAGGCGGAGCTCGGGCCGGGCGGCGGGGGAATACCGGCCGACCCGGGGGCGGCGCCCGACGGCGCTCCGGACCCGGGAGCGGAGGACCTCGCGAGGCTCGCCGCGATGAAGGGATGGCCGGATGCGATCGCCGCGATGAACGCGCCCTCGCGGGAGCGGTTCGTCGCGCTCACGAAGCGGTGGGCGGCGAACCTGAGGCTGCCCGCCGAGCAGGCCACCGCTCGCGCGACGGTCGACCGGTTCGCCCGCGAGCTCGACGCCTTCCGGTCGCTGCCGCTGGAGGCGGGCCTGCGCGCATCGAGCCCCGCGGCGTCCGAGGCGGCGCTCGGCCGAGGGAAGGACCTCCTGGGCACGATCGACCGCCAGCGCAAGCAGTGGGTCAAGGCGTGGTCCGACGGACGCGGCACGGCGGAGGCCACGCGCGCGATGCTGCGCCTCGCCCGCGTCATGGCGGCGCTCGAGGCGTCGAGCGCGCTGTCGCCGCGGCTTGCCGGGGCACGCGACCTCGAGCGATGGGGCGGTTGGTCGAGCCCCGTGGCCGACCTTGCCATCCACCCCAAGGCGATCGCGGGACGCGGCGCGCTGGCGCTCGAGTCGCTGCTCTCGGGCGACGCGGCGGCTGCCGACGCGCAGCTGGCCAGGCTCGACGACGAGCTTCCGCTCGCCTGGTTCGTGGCGCTCCTCGCCGAGCGCGTCGCGCCGTGGGCCGCGCCCCGGCCCGCGCTCGGGTCGGCGCTCGCGGCGGCCGCGGATGCGCCGGCGGCGGATTCGTGGATGGGATCGCACCGCGCCGAGTGGGCGCTCGTCGGGAGGCTGGCGGCCGAGGAGGCGCACGCGCGCGCCGCCGGGAACGCGCCGCTCGCCGCGGCGCTGCGGGCCGAACTCGCGTCGCGCGCCGCGCGGCTCGCCCCGCTCATCCACCGCGACGGCATGGCGGCGACGCGCATGGCCGAGATCGCGCGCGCCGTGAACCGCTAGGCTCCTCCGCATGAACGTCCTCGTCGCAGGCCCGCACCCGGATGACCAGGAGCTCGGCATGGGGGGCACCATCGCGCGCCTCGCGTCGGCCGGGCACCGCGTGCTGCTCCTGGACCTCACCGACGGCGAGCCCACGCCGCACGGCACGCGCGAGCGGCGCGCGGCGGAGGCCGCCGAGGCCGCGCGCATCCTCGGCGCCGAGCGCGTGACGCTGGGGCTCCCGAACCGCGAATTGGTGCACTCCGTGCCCGCGCGGCACCTCGTCGCCGCGGAGATCCGCCGGTTCCGCCCGGACGTCATCTTCGTCCCCCACCCCGAGGACGCGCACCCCGACCACGTGGCCGGCACCCGCATCGTCGAGGACGCGCGCTTCGACGCGAAACTGACGAAGACCGCCCTGCCCGGCGAGCCCTGGCACGCGAAGTGGCTCTTCCACTACTGGGCCACGCACCTGCGCACGGTGCCGCAGCCCTCCTTCGTGATGGACACGACCGGCTTCGGCGCGCGCAAGCGCGAGGCGGTGCTCGCCTACCGCAGCCAGTTCGTCGAGAACGAGCGCAACCGGCACGTGGTCGAGTGGCTCGACGCGGCCGGCACGTACTTCGGCAGCAGGATCGGGACCGCCTCGGGCGAGCCCTTCCACGCGCGCGAGCCGATCGGCCTCACGGGGCTCGAAGCGCTCGCGCGGTGACGCCGGCCGCGCTCAGGCGAGCCGCTTGACGACGTCGACCAGGCTCTCGGCCACCCACAGGCGCTGGGCCTCGGTGAGCTCGCCGTAGATCGGGATGGCGATCACCTCCCGCGCGGCGCGCTCGGCGTGCGGGAAGATGCCCGGCGTGTAGCCGAGCGACCTGAAGCACTCCTGCATGTGCAGGCAGAGCGGGTAGTAGATCTCGGTGCCGATCTTCCGCTTCGCGAGCTCGTCGCGCACGGCGTCGCGGATGCCCGCGGGCACTCGCACCACGTACTGGTTGTAGATGTGCCGGCCCTTGGCAGGGGCCTTCGGGAACCGGATCGGCAGCCCGCCGGAGTCGACCGGCTGCGCGCTGTCGGCCGCGCCGTGGCCGCGGAGGAACTCGTCGTACCACCGGGCGTTCGCCTGGCGCGCGGAGCTCCACGCGTCGAGGTGGCGCAGCTTGATGCTGAGCACCGCGGCCTGCAGCGCGTCGAGCCGCGAGTTCATGCCGATCTCGTGGTGGTAGTACTTCGGCTCCATGCCGTGGTTGCGCAGGCGCTTCATGCGCGCGGCCAGGGCGTCGGAGTTGGTGGCCATGATGCCTCCGTCCCCGAAGCCGCCGAGGTTCTTCGACGGGAAGAAGCTGTACGTCCCGATGTCGCCGACGCTTCCCACGCGGCGGCCGTGCACGTCCTCGGTGCCGATCG